>CAZIQY010000061.1:0-16739 GCA_964541605.1 uncultured Syntrophaceae bacterium
ATGACTATGGAGATGACAACAACTATGTTATATATATTTATGCGTCAATGCTTATGGGCTCTACAGTTTTATCTCAACATCCACACCGGCAGATAAATCCAGTTTCATCAGGGCATCGACTGTCGACTGTGTCGGTTCAATAATATCGACAAGTCTCTTGTGCGTTCTGACCTCAAACTGCTCTCTTGATTTTTTATCCACATGGGGCGATCGATTAACACAGTATTTGTTGATTTCCGTCGGCAGCGGAATAGGACCGGCCACACGCGCCCCTGTCCTCTTCGCTGTTTCCACAATATCTTCCACAGATCGATCCAACAACTTGTAATCGTACGCTTTTAGACGAATTCTTATCTTCTGATCCTTCATAATTTCATACAACCCTTCAAGCGGGCATCCTATTCAATAATCTTGCTGACTACACCAGCCCCTACAGTTCTTCCGCCTTCACGGATAGCGAACCTGAGCTGTTCTTCCATGGCAATGGGAGTAATCAATTCTACTTCCACTTCCACATTATCTCCGGGCATAACCATTTCAACACCCTCGGGCAAGGTGCAAATCCCCGTAACGTCCGTTGTCCTGAAATAATACTGGGGACGATAACCGTTAAAGAAGGGCGTATGTCTTCCACCTTCTTCCTTGGTCAGGACATAAACCGCTGCTTTGAATTTCGTATGGGGTGTGATTGAACCGGGTTTCGCCACAACCTGGCCTCTCTCAACCTCTTCACGTTTTGTTCCTCTCAGGAGAACACCGATATCATCCCCTGCCCGACCTTCATCGAGGGTCTTGCGGAACATTTCAACACCGGTGCAAACCGTCTTAAATGTCGGCCTTATACCAATAATTTCCACCTCATCTCCCGTCCTGACAATGCCTCTTTCCGCTCTTCCGGTCACCACGGTTCCTCGCCCGGATATGGAAAACACATCCCCTACCGGCATAAGGAACGGCTTTTCAAGATCTCTCACGGGTTCAGGCACATAGCTATCAACAGCTTCCATTAATTCCCAGATCGATTTCGCATCGGGAGAATCGGGCTCATCAGCTTCCAGAGCCTTCAGGGCTGACCCCTTGATAATCGGAATCTCATCGCCTGGAAATTCATATTCCGTCAACAACTCCCTCAATTCGAGTTCCACCAGATCAAGAATCTCCGGATCATCAACAAGGTCAACCTTGTTCATGTAGACGACCATATAGGGAACCCGAACCTGTCGTGCAAGGAGGATGTGTTCTCTTGTCTGAGGCATCGGTCCGTCAGAGGCGGCAACCACAAGAATGGCTCCATCCATATGGGCAGCGCCCGAAATCATGTTCTTGATATAATCGGCATGTCCCGGGCAATCAACGTGGGCATAGTGTCTTTTCGCCGTCTCATACTCCACGTGTGCGACATTGATCGTAACGCCCCTCTCCTTTTCTTCGGGAGCATTATCGATGGAATCAAAAGATCTGAATTCCGCA
The DNA here is from genome assembly GCA_964541605.1 of uncultured Syntrophaceae bacterium. Classification (GTDB taxonomy): domain Bacteria; phylum Desulfobacterota; class Syntrophia; order Syntrophales; family UBA2185; genus CAZIQY01. Next base: position 1,471 of record CAZIQY010000061.1, read on the forward strand.
AACCCCTTTTTAGCCAGATGTTTCGTAATTGCCGCCGTCAAGGTGGTTTTACCATGATCTACGTGCCCGATGGTGCCGATATTCACATGCGGTTTGGTCCTCTCAAATTTCTTCTTAGCCATCTCCATTACCTCCTCTTTACCTTTGAATGGTTCGTTTGTTCACTATGTTCCTAAAGTAATCAATGATTATTAATGGCTTATTTTATCTATAATCGCTTTTGCCAGATTCTCCGACACAGCATTATAATTCAAAAAACGCATGGTATAGGTTGCTCTCCCCTGTGTCTTGGATCTGAGATCTGTGGCATAACCGAACATCTCTGCAAGAGGAACCTCGGCGTTGATTGCCTCCAGGGAAGGCCTTGATTCAATGCTGACGATTTTGCCCCGCCGGGACGTGAGATTCCCGATCACATCACCCATATATTCCTTCGGAACCACCACCTCCACCGACATGACGGGCTCCAGAAGGACAGGATGGGCCCGCTTAGCCCCGCTCTTGAACGCCATGGACGCCGCTATTTTAAAAGCCATATCCGAGGAATCGACTTCATGAAAGGATCCGTCAACTGCACTGACGACGACGTCAACAACGGGATACCCTGCAAGCACACCCTCTTCCATCGCTTCCACTATACCTTTTTCCACAGCGGGAAGATACTCGGTCGGTACGACTCCGCCGGTAATCTTCTTACGGAACTCGAATCCCCCACCTGGCACGTTGGGCTCAATCTCCAACCATATATGACCGTATTGTCCTCTGCCGCCTGATTGTTTAACATACCTGCCTTCCGTTCGCACACCTTTTCTGATGGTTTCCTTATATGCTACCTGCGGAAGACCGATATTGGCACCCAGTCCGAATTCCCTCGAGAGCCGATCAACAATAATTTCCAAATGCAACTCTCCCATGCCCGAGATGAGAGTCTGACCCGTCTCTTTGTCCACCTTTACCCTGAACGAGGGGTCCTCGCGGGCAATCTTGCCAAGTGCAACATCCAGCTTTTCCTCATCTGCCTTCGTCTTTGGTTCTATGGCGATCGCAATAACGGGATCAGGAAACTCCAGCGTTTCGAGTGTCAGGGGATGGTCCATCTCACAAAGGGTATCTCCCGTCGTTGTCAGATTCAAACCTACGGCGGCCACAATATCCCCTGTGCGGACTTCTTTTATATCTTCCCTTTTATTTGCATGCATCTTGAGCAATCGCCCCACCCGTTCTCTTTTCTTCTTGGACGCATTGTAAATGTAGGAGCCTGCCGACATGACTCCGGAGTAAACCCTGAAATAGGTTAACTGACCAACGTATGGATCTGTCATAATCTTGAAGGCCAATGCAGAAAACGGATCATCATCACGGGCTGACCTTTCCGCTTCCTCCCCTTTTGCCTTCCTGCCGATCACCGGAGGCATATCAACGGGCGAAGGGAGGTAATCAATGACGGCGTCCAGCAGCGGCTGCACGCCTTTGTTCTTAAAAGCAGACCCGCATAGAACGGGCGTCGCCTTTAAGGTCAGAGTGACCTTTCTGATGACACGCACGATTTCTTCCTGAGAAAGAGCTTCCTCATTTAAATACTTTCTCATCAGGTCCTCATCACAGTCAGCAAGAAACTCAATGAGATTGTCTCTTTCCCGACGGGATATATCGATCATTTCGGGAGGGATTTCACCCACTGTGAATGTGTCTCCCAAAGATTTGTCATCATACGTAATGGCTTTCATCCGGACAAGATCAACAACTCCTCGAAATGTGTTTTCGATCCCGATCGGGATCTGCAGAGGGATGGGATGCGCACCCAGCCGATCCCTGACAGCGGTGACAACTCTCCCGAAATCGGCTCCCACTCTATCCATTTTGTTGACGAACGTAATTCGGGGAACCCGGTACCTGTCCGCCTGACGCCAGACTGCCTCGGACTGAGGTTCCACGCCGCCGACAGCGCAGAACAGAGCAACGGCTCCATCTAAGATTCTTAAAGATCTCTCAACTTCAATCGTAAAATCCACATGACCGGGTGTGTCGATGATATTGATGCGGTGATTTCTCCATGAACAGGTGGTTGCAGCAGAGGTAATGGTAATGCCCCTTTCCTGTTCCTGTTCCATCCAGTCCATTGTGGCTGTGCCGTCATGGACTTCTCCCATCTTATAGGACTCACGGGTATAATATAAAATCCGTTCTGTGGTTGTCGTTTTGCCGGCATCAATATGCGCCATGATACCGATGTTGCGGAGACTTTCTAAAGGAACGACTCGTGCCAATTTAGTTCACCAAGGCTTCCGGGTAAATGCTAAAAACGGTAATGCGCAAAAGCCTTATTAGCCTCCGCCATTTTGTGAACGCTCTCCCTCTTCTTAACGGAAGACCCTCTGTTATTGGCTGCATCAATCAGCTCTGCAGCCAGCTTCTCCATCATGGTTTTTTCGGTACGTTCCTTGGCATGATTAATCAACCAGCGAAAGGCCAGAGCAACTCTCCGTGATGGCACAACTTCCGTCGGCACCTGATAGGTGGAACCGCCTACCCGGCGTGATTTCACCTCAATAACAGGCTTGACGTTGTTTACGGCCTTTTCAAACAGCTCCACGGCCTGTTCTTTTGTTCTCTTTTCAATAATATCAAAGGCTCCATACAAAATGGACTCCGCGGTACTCTTTTTGCCTCTTCTTAATAGATTATTGATAAACCTAGCCACAAGCTTATTGTTATACTTAGGGTCCGGCAGTATTTCCCTCTTTGTCACTTCTCTTCTTCTCGGCATGATCCTATCCCCGTTTAGCTCGGTTTCTTCGCTCCATATTTGGATCTCCCCTGCTTCCTGTCCTGAACCCCCATTGCATCCAGTGTGCCCCTGATAATGTGATACCGGACTCCGGGAAGATCTTTTACCCTACCCCCTCTGACAAGGACCACGGAATGTTCCTGAAGGTTATGGCCAATCCCTGGTATATACGAGGTCACTTCGTATCCACTGGCGAGACGAACCCTTGCAACCTTTCTCAAGGCAGAATTCGGTTTCTTGGGTGTCGATGTATACACCCTCACGCACACGCCTCTCCTCTGCGGGGAACCGGCTAAAGCAGGTGTTGTCGTTTTCTTTTGTATCTTGGTTCTTCCTCTGCGAACCAATTGATTGATTGTCGGCATTATTCCTCCCAGAATCTATTGAAACTATTCTTGTCGGGTGTAACAAAAGGTGGATTGCTATCAATTCACGACTGGTATGTCAAGTGTTTTCTCACTTGTTTTTTCATCCCCTTCATTATTTCCAACCTGGGGAGTGTTATCATCTTCAACTATCCTGATGCCGAGCTTCCTGTACATGGGAAGGCCCGTTCCTGCAGGAATCAATCTCCCCATAATCACATTTTCCTTAAGTCCCCTAAGGTAATCAACTTTCCCGGCCAGGCTGGCTTCAGTCAGAACCCGCGTCGCCTCCTGAAAGGATGCTGCCGAGATGAAGCTCTGCGTGCTGAGGGACGCCTTGGTGATCCCCAGCAGGATCGGTTCTCCTATGGCCGGTTTCCCACCCTTAACTGCGACCCTTTCGTTTTCTTCCTGGAAGCGAAACCTTTCTACCTGTTCATCAGCTATGAATGAAGTATCGCCCGGATCTTTCACCTTTACCCTGCGGAGCATCTGGCGAACAATGACTTCCATATGCTTATCATTTATTTTGACTCCCTGCAGTCTGTAGACTTCCTGAACTTCATCGACCAGGTAACGGGCCAATGCCTTTTCGCCCTTAATGGTGAGAAGATCATGGGGATTATGAACACCATCCATCAGAGCTTCACCTGCCTGAATCCGATCTCCCTCCTGGACGCTGACGTGTTTTCCTTTAGGAATCAAATATTCCTTTTCTTCCCCCACCTCAGGGGTAATAATGACTTTTCTCTTTCCCTTGGCATCCTTGCCGTATGAAACAGTCCCGTCAATTTCGCTGATGACGGCAAACTCCTTAGGTTTTCGCGCTTCAAAGAGTTCCGCCACCCTGGGAAGACCTCCCGTGATGTCCTTCGTTTTCGTTGTCTCCCTCGGAATTTTGGCAACGATATCACCTGCACTCACCCTGTCTCCCTCCGACACGACAATATTGGCGCCTACGGGCAGGAGGTATCTTGCCACAGCGTTCGTCCCCGGAATCCTTGCCGTTTTACCCTTGCTGTCCTTGATGGAAACCCTGGTACGGAAATTAGCTCCCTTGAATTCAACAATTACCTTTCTTGAAAGGCCGGTTACCTCATCAACCTGCTCCTGCATGGTCTTTCCTTCGATGATGTCACCATATTTAACAGTTCCGTCAACCTCCGCGAGTATTGGGATGGAAAAAGGATCCCATTCGGCAAGCAAATCTCCCCTTTTAACTACAATGCCATCCCTCACTTTGAGATGGGCTCCATAGGGAACGGGATATTTCCCCCGGCTTCTGGCCTGTTCATCCAGAACATGAACCTCTCCATTCCTGTTCATGACCACAAGATCCTGTCCCCTGCTTTCTACTGTGTTGAGATTCACATAATTGATGGTGCCGTCATGCCTCGCTTCAAGAGTGGAGTGTTCCTCAAATTTCGCGGTGCCGCCAATGTGGAATGTTCTCATGGTCAGCTGAGTGCCGGGTTCACCGATAGATTGGGCAGCGATAATCCCGACAGCCTCGCCGATATTTACCAGATGCCCATGAGCCAGGTCTCTTCCATAACACATGGCGCAGACTCCGTACTTTGATTTGCATGTTAAAACCGATCGGATGTTGACCCTTTCAATGCCGGCACGATCGATCCTCTCGGCAAGGATTTCATCAATCTCCTGATTTGCATGAACAAGATTCTCGCCGGTAAACGGATCTTTGATCTCCTCCAGGGCTACCCTCCCAAGAACGCGTTCACCCGCCGTTTCGATGATTTCCCCGCCTTCCATAAGGGTGGAAACGTAGATTCCATCGATAGTACCACAATCGTTCTCACTGATAATAGAATCCTGGGCCACGTCGACGAGCCTTCTCGTCAGATATCCCGAATTGGCCGTTTTGAGGGCTGTGTCAGCAAGGCCCTTCCTGGCGCCGTGGGTGGAAATAAAATACTGAAGAACCGTCAAACCTTCTCTGAAATTAGCCGTAATCGGCGTTTCAATGATTTCTCCGGAGGGTTTTGCCATCAAACCCCTCATTCCGGCAAGCTGCCTGATCTGGACGGCGCTTCCTCTCGCACCGGAATCAGCCATCATAAAAATGGGGTTGAAGCTTTCGACCTTCCGCTTCCTGCCGGAAGGACTCTCGCTCTCCTCCGATCCGATACCGGTTAACATCTCACCGGCTATCTTTTCTGTTGCCTGAGCCCATATATCGATTACTTTGTTGTATCGCTCGCCGTCCGTGATGAGGCCATCCATATACTGCTTCTGTATTTTAAGAACATCCTTGTCGGCCATAGAAACGATATCTTTTTTGTTGGATGGAATCACCATGTCATGGATGGCAATGGACATACCTGAAATTGTGGCGTACTTAAAACCAAGATCCTTCAAACGGTCCGCCAGCAGAACCGTCGTTTTGTCTCCGCATGACCGGTAACAATGGTCAATCAGGTTGGCCAGTTCTTTTTTATTCATCACTTTGTTGATGGTATCGAAGGGAATATCTTCAGGAAGACTTTCATAGAGGATAACCCTTCCAACGGTGGTGTCTTTTATTTCACCGTTAATGCGGACTTTCACTTTCGCATGGAGATCAACCACATCTGCATTAAGAGCGCTTTGAATCTCTTCCGGATCGGAAAAAATCATGCCTTCACCTTTGACATGGGTCTTGGCCCGGGTCAGATAATAAAGCCCCAAAACAATATCCTGACTGGGGTTTATGATGGGTTTCCCATTCGCCGGTGAAAGGATATTATTGGTTGACATCATCAGAACCCTGGCTTCCGTCTGTGCCTCAATCGACAGGGGAACATGAACGGCCATCTGGTCACCGTCAAAATCGGCGTTAAACGCAGTACAGACGAGAGGATGAAGCTGTATGGCCTTTCCTTCTATCAGAACCGGTTCAAAGGCCTGGATGCCAAGCCTGTGCAGGGTAGGAGCCCTGTTGAGCATAACCGGATATTCACGTACTACCTCATCAAGGGCATCCCATACTTCGGCAGTTTCACGCTCCACCATCTTTTTTGCACTTTTTACCGTCGTCACATACCCCTTTTCCTCAAGACGGTTATATACGAAAGGCTTAAACAGCTCCAGGGCCATCTTCTTTGGCAAACCACATTGATGCAGTCTCAGGTCGGGTCCGACGGTAATGACCGACCGACCGGAATAATCCACTCTCTTGCCCAAAAGGTTCTGCCTGAATCTTCCCTGTTTTCCTTTCAGCATATCGGAAAGGGATCTGAGAGGCCTTTTGTTGGAACCGGTGATCGCCCTTCCTCTCCTGCCATTGTCGAAGAGAACATCCACTGCCTCCTGCAGCATCCGTTTTTCATTTCGAATAATGATCTCCGGGGCGTTCAACTCCTGCAGACGCTTCAAGCGGTTATTCCTGTTAATAACCCGTCTGTAGAGATCATTGAGATCCGAGGTGGCAAAACGACCGCCGTCCAGAGGAACCAAGGGCCGCAGGTCGGGAGGAATGACCGGTAAAACGGTGAGGATCATCCATTCGGGTTTGTTCGTTTTGGATTTCATTAAGGCTTCAACAACCTTCAGCCTTTTAACGAGCTTCTTTCTCTTTGTATCGGAATTTGTTCCTCTCAGCTCCCCGCGAAGTTCTTCATCCAGCTTGGGAAGATCAATCTCCTCCAGGAGCTTGCGAACCGCCTCAGCGCCAATTCCCGCCTCAAAAGCATCTTCACCATACTGCTCTTTCACGTCGCTGTACTCTTCCTCGGACAGGAGTTCTTTCTTTTTCAGAGGCGTGTTTTTCGGTTCCAACACGATCCAGGATTCAAAATAAAGTACTTTTTCCAGCTCCTTAAGGGTTAAATCAAGGACATTGCCGATACGGCTGGGAAGGCTCTTGAGAAACCATATATGGGCTACGGGTGTAGCTAAAACAATATGACCCATTCTTTCCCGGCGGACTTTCGATTGAATGACCTCAACGCCACATTTCTCGCAGACGACCCCCCTATATTTCATCCGCTTGTAACGACCGCAGAGGCACTCATAATCCTTGACAGGACCGAAAATTTTCGCGCAGAAAAGTCCGTCTCTCTCAGGCTTGAATGTTCTGTAATTGATCGTTTCCGGCTTTTTGACCTCACCATGGGACCACGAGAGAATTTTGTCAGGCGATGCAAGAGACATCTTGATTGCATTAAACCGGACAGGATCTTTCGGTTTTTCGAAATAACTGAAAACGTCCTCCACTTTTATCTCCCCATTATTAATAATTCAAAACACCGTTCATGGGTTAAGAACCTAATCTTCCTCAATTAACTCCACATCCAGACAGAGGCTCTGCAACTCCTTGACAAGCACGTTAAAAGACTCGGGGAGCCCTGGTTCCAGGGTGTGTTCTCCCTTTACAATGGTCTCATACATCCTGGTACGACCCGCCACATCATCCGATTTAACGGTCAGAAACTCCTGGAGCGAGTATGCGGCGCCATACGCCTCCATAGCCCAGACTTCCATCTCGCCAAGTCTTTGACCACCGAATTGCGCTTTTCCACCGAGTGGCTGCTGCGTTACGAGAGAGTATGGACCGATGGATCTTGCATGAATCTTATCATCCACAAGATGATGGAGTTTTAACATATATATCATGCCGACAGTGATCTCCTGATCAAATGGCTCACCTGTCCTCCCGTCAAAGAGAACCGTCTGTCCCTTTTCCGGAAGTTCGGCCATGGCGAGCATATTTCTGACTTCCTGTTCGTCAGCACCATCAAAAACAGGCGTCGCCATCAAGATTCCACCCTTCAATTTACGTATAAATGATTTCATCTCCTCATCAGATGACCCGTCTACAAAGCGGTCAAATTCCGAGGAGGAGTAAATACTTTTCAGTTCCTTTTTTAATTGATCAACCCCGTAATTTCTTTCCAACAGGGTGTTAATTTTTTCACCCAGTCCTTTTGCCGCCCAACCCAGATGGGTTTCCAGGACCTGCCCGACATTCATACGCGACGGAACTCCGAGTGGATTCAAAATGATGTCCACAGGCGTCCCGTCCCGGAAATAAGGCATATCCTCTTCCGGCAGTATCCTGGACAAAACGCCCTTGTTACCGTGACGGCCTGCCATTTTATCACCAACAGAAAGCTTCCTTTTGATGGCAATGTAGACCTTTACCATTTTGATCACACCGGGTGGAAGCTCATCCCCGGCTCTCATCTTTTCCATCTTCTCTTCAAAGTAAGACTCAATAAGGGCTCTTTTTCTATCGGAATTTGCCAATAAATTTCCGATTTTCTCTTCTATGGCATCCTCTCCGACAAGGGAAATCTCCTTCCACAAATAAAATGGAATCCTGTCAAGAACATCCTTTTCGATCGTACTTCCCTTTTTCAACAGGATCTTTTTCTTTTTTGGATCGACTAGTTTCGTTGCCGATGTCTTTCCAACGAGCATATCCGAAATCTTGTTCCGCACATTTTCAGTAATGATACCGATTTCGTCATCCCTGTCCTTGCATAAAAGGCGAATGGTTTCATCTTCAATGAATTGCGATCTGTGATCCCTTTCAGCCCCTTTCCTGGAAAAAATTTTAGCGTCGATGACCGTCCCCTCAACACCAGGAGGCACCCGAAGAGACGTATCCCGCACATCGCTTGCCTTTTCACCAAATATGGCCCGAAGCAATTTTTCCTCCGGTGACAACTGGGTTTCGCCCTTCGGAGTAATTTTTCCTACAAGGATGTCACCGGATTTCACAAAGACACCCATTCGGACAATCCCGCTCTCATCAAGATTTCTGAGGGCTTCCTCCCCTACGTTTGGGATATCTCTCGTAATCTCCTCCTGACCGAGCTTTGTGTCCCGGGCCATGGTCTCAAATTCCTCGATGTGAATGGAAGTATAAATGTCATCCTTTATCACCCTTTCGCTGACCAGGATGGAGTCTTCGTAATTGTATCCTCCCCAGGACATGAAGGCGACCATCACGTTTCTCCCAAGGGCGAGTTCACCGTCTTCGGTGGCAGGTCCATCGGCAATGATGTCGCTCTGACTTACCCGATCCCCTCTGTTGACGATGGGCTTTTGGTTAAAGCAGGTATCCTGGTTTGAACGTTGATACTTGACCAGATTATAGATATCCACGCCGGTATCGATCTCGTCCTTTTCGTTGCCGTCACATTTGATGACGATTCGCGAAGCGTCTACGTGTTCAACGATACCCGGACGTTTTACCACAACAACAGCGCCTGAATCCTTGGCAACAACGGATTCCATCCCTGTCCCAACAAGGGGAACCTCTGGTTTTAGAAGAGGAACTGCCTGTCGCTGCATATTGGAACCCATGAGAGCGCGGTTTGCATCATCATGCTCCAGAAATGGAATGGAGGCTGCCGCCACACTGACAAGCTGATCGGGTGAAACATCCATCAAGTTGACTTCTGTCGGCGAAACGGTCTGAAAATCATTTCCCTTCCTGGCAGAAATGAGTTCACCAATAAATCTTCCATTTTTATCGAAGGGAATGTCTGCCGGGGCAATGATGTATTTCTCCTCTTCGATCGCCGTCAGATACCGGACTTCATCGAGAACCCTCCCTTTGTCGACCACTCTGTATGGCGTTTCTATGAAACCGAAAGCATTGACTCTTGCATAGGTACTGAGGGAAACGATCAGACCGATATTCGGGCCTTCCGGCGTCTCAACAGGACAGATGCGCCCATAATGGGTGGGGTGAACGTCCCGTACCTCGAACCCTGCTCTTTCGCGGGTCAAACCGCCAGGACCGAGAGCAGAAAGTCTTCTTTTATGGGTAATTTCAGAAAGGGGGTTTGTTTGATCCATGAATTGTGAAAGCTGGCTGCTTCCCAAGAACTCATTTACCACTGCAGAAACAGGTTTGGCATTGATGAGTTCATGTGGCATCATGGTTTCAATGTCCTGGAGACTCATCCTCTCCTTAATTGCTCTTTCTATACGCACCAGACCTATCCGATATTGATTTTCTATCAATTCTCCCACAGATCTGACGCGCCTGTTACCCAGATGATCTATATCATCCACGCTGCAATCACCCGTACCGTTTTTAAGGTCAATCAGGTATTTTACAGCTGCCAGGATATCTTCATTTCGCAAAACCGTCACATCCGTCGGCACATCCAGACGGAGCTTGTAATTCATCTTCGCTCTTCCCACATCCGACAGATCGTAACTTGCCGGATCAAAAAAGAGGCTTTTGAAAAACTTCTGCGCCGTCTCCGGAGTTGGCGGGTTGCTTGGACGCAATCTTTTGTATATCTCTATGATCGCATCTTCTGCATTTTCAATCCTGTCAACAAGGAGAGTGTCTCTGATGGAAGCATTCATCCTTTCTTCATCAATGTAAATAAATCGCAGTTCACGAATCCCTTTTTCACGGACCTGTTCCAATCCTTCCAAAGTCAACTGCTCGTTACATCTTAAAAGGATTTCTCCGGTTACCGGATCTAAAACATCCGAGGCAATAATCTTTCCCGTAATGTCAGTTTCACCGATCTGTATTCGATCAATGTTCAGTTCAGCCATCTTCTTTAAAAGGACCTTGTTGATCTTTCTCGCCTTTTTGATGATGATATCACCCGTTTCAAGATCTTTAATATCCTCCGGTGCCTTTTCGCCGATGAGAGGCTCATCAACAACCATGTGCAATTTTCTACCTTCCAGGAAAACCTTCTCAATGTTATAAAAATAATTGAGGAGAAATTCGTTTGAGTTTCCCATAGCTTTTAGAAGGATAGTCACAGGCATTTTTCTTCGCCTGTCAATCCTCACATAGAGAAGGTCCTTGGAATCGAACTCAAAGTCAAGCCAGGAGCCTCTGATCGGTATAATTCTCGCAGAATAGATCAATTTCCCACTCGCAAGGGTTTTCCCCTTGTCATGATCAAAAAAGATGCCGGGGGACCTGTGAAGCTGGCTGACAATGACCCTTTCCGTACCGTTCATGATAAAGGTGCCATTTTCAGTCATGAGAGGAATTTCGCCAAAATAGATCTCCTGCTCCTTGATATCCCGTATCATTTTGTGTTCGGATCCCCGGTCTGTTTCAAACACAACAAGTCTTACCACGATTTTTAATGGAGCGGCATAAGTCATACCCTTCTGGATACATTCCTTAACGTCATATCTTGCCTCCCCAATTTTATAACTGACAAACTCAAGGGAACATTTTCCACTGAAGTCAGAAATGGGAAATACACTTTTGAATGCACCCTGAAGTCCGAAATTACCCCTTTTGTCGGGCTCAATGTCCTTCTGCAAAAATTTCTCATAGGACTTCATCTGGATATCAATGAGATTCGGTATATCTAAAATCTTTTTGATACGTCCAAAATTTTTCCTGAATTCACCCATGGGCATCCTTTTCAAATTTCAGTTAAGTTCTGCAAGATTGTTAGGCCGAGCTACTTAATCTCTACGGTTCCACCAACCTCTTCTATCTTCTTTTTGATGTCCGCCGCCTCATCCTTCATGACTCCCTCTTTGATGGGCTTCGGAACACCATCCACCAAGTCTTTGGCTTCTTTAAGTCCCAAACCGGTAATCGCCCTGACGACTTTGATCACCTGGATTTTTTGATCACCAAAGCCTGTTAGTATTGCATCAAATTCCGTCTTTTCCTCGGCCTGTGCAACCTGTTCACCCCCCATTGCAACCTGAGCCACCGCCGTAGGTGCAGCCGCTGATACACCGAATTTTTCTTCCAATTCCTTTACAAGCTCAGAAAGCTCCAACACTGTCATTCCTTCAATAAATTTTACAACATCCTCTTTTGTAATCTTACTGGACATACCATAGATCCTTTCCTGTATAATATATTAGTTTCCTGATTCTTTTTTCGCTCGATATTGATCGAGAACCTGAACAAAACTCCTTGGGACTCCACTCAACACACGCACCAGTGCAGTCTGAACACCGAGCAGAACGGAGAGGAGCTTTGCAAGAAGAATCTCTCTTCCCGGCAGCTCCGCAAGAACGCCGATCTGTTCTTTACTCAAAAACTTTCCATCGAGCATACCGGCTTTGATTTCGAGTTCGGCGTTCTTCTTGGCAAATTCCACAAGCGCCTTCGTGGCCTCTATTACATCTCCCCGATTCAAGGCTATTGCCAACGGTCCTTTGAAATGGCTTCCCAGGGCCAAAAAATCGGTGTCCCGGGAAGCAATTCTAAGGAGTGTGTTTTTCACCACCCTCACTTCGGTTCCGGATTTGCGCAATGCGTTCCTCAAAGCCGTCAACTTTTCCACGTTCATTCCGATGTAACCGGCAAGAACTGTCAATTGGGCTTCTTTAAGTTTATCGTGAAGCTCAGCAACTACCTGCTCCTTCGTCCTTCGATCCAATCTCCAACCTCCTTTCACCATTTGAATTTCAATGGGATGATCATTTTATAACTTAAAAACATGCCGGAAAGTCAGAGAGCAGAACATCATACAGGAAAATTTTAACAAACATGATGATATATTGCCTCATATGAAGGGCTTTCAAAATTTCCCTTCCGTCTCGGCAGGCCGACTACTATCGTTTAAACTCCTGTACCTGCTGTCTCAGACTTTTATAGAGTGATAAAACCTTCATTCGGTTTTATCCGATCTATCTTTATATATTTCTTACATCCATGGGATCTACCTTGATCCCTGGTCCCATGGTAGTAGATAGAGATATGCTTTTAAGATACGTCCCCTTGCTCGATGCCGGTTTCAGTTTGATAATCGCTTCGATAAGGGCAGTGATATTTTCCGATAGTTTATCCACTCCAAACGAAACTTTACCAACGGGACTGTGCACAATTCCCGCCTTTTCTACCCGGAATTCAACCTTCCCGGCCTTTAATTCATTGACAGCTTTTCCAACATCAAAAGTAACCGTACCCACTTTTGGATTTGGCATCAATCCCCGGGGGCCTAATATTTTTCCGAGCTTGCCGACACCGCCCATCATATCAGGTGTGGCAATGACTCTATCAAATTCAAGCCAGCCGCCCTTGATTTTCTCAATCACATCATCAGAGCCGACAACGTCAGCGCCTGCTTCAAGCGCTTCTTTTTCTTTCTCTCCCTTGGCAAAAACCAATACCCTGACCGATTTCCCCAAACCATTGGGCAGGACAACACTCCCCCTTACCATTTGATCGGCATGCTGGGGATTTACCCCCAAACGAATAGCGGCATCAACTGTTTCATCGAACTTGGCCCGTTTTGTGCCGACCACCAGTTCCACTGCTTCTCTCAAGGCATAACGTTTCCCCGGTTCTACATTTTTCTTTGCTTCAATAAAACTTTTCCCTTTGTCAGACATACTGAAACCTCAAGTTAACGCGCTTCCGAAAGGCTTTGATTTCCCGATTGATACATTCGTCAAAACCATATCTTTCGGCCCATCTGCAGGATGAGGATGGTCTGGAAGCGCCCCTGATTAGTCTATCCTGCTATCTCAATCCCCATGGACCTTGCCGTGCCCTCAATGATCCTGATTGCCCCTTCCATATCAACTGCATTCAGGTCATTGTATTTCAATTCTGCAATTTCACGCACTTGCCTGGCCGTTACCGCACCCACCTTTTCTCGTTTCGGATCCCCGGAACCCTTTGCGATCTTGGCCGCCTGTTTCAGAAGAACAGACGCCGGGGGCGTCTTGGTAACAAAGGTAAACGAACGGTCCGCATATACCGTTATAACAACGGGAATTACCATTCCCTCTTGATTCTGCGTCATGGCATTGTATGCCTTGCAGAATTCCATGATATTGACACCATGCTGCCCCAGAGCCGGACCGATTGGTGGCGACGGTGTCGCTTTGCCTGCCTTAATCTGAAGTTTTATATTGGCTATAACTTTTTTTGCCATTGTGATCACCCTGTTCGAATATTTTAATAATCTACTCTACCCTTAATCCCGTATTATATCTGAACAACCTGGATGAAATCGAGTTCCACCGGTGTGGATCGGCCAAAGATACTGACAATAACCCTCAATTTCCCCTTCTCCGGCTTGACCTCATCAATGACACCGTCAAAATTTGTAAAGGGACCATCAATAATTCTCACATGATCACCCGTTTCAAATTTAAATTTCGGTTTGGGTTTCAGTGTCCCTTCATCAATCCTGGTTTTTAGGGTTTCCACATCCTTATCGGGAATTGGAGCCGGCTTCTCCTTACCCCCGATAAAACCGGTCACCTTGGGAGTCCCTTTGACGATATGCCAGGTATCATCATTCATTTCCATTCTCACCAGGATATACCCTGGAAAGAATTTTCTTTTGGATGTCTTTTTTTCACCGGCAACGAGTTCCACAACATCTTCTTCAGGAATAAGAACATCGGTAAAATAGTCCTGCAGGCCCGCTGCCTGAATTCTTTCCTGGAGGGAAACCTTCACGCGATTCTCAAAACCGGAATATGTATGAACGACATACCACCTGAAATTCATTTTCCTTAACCCAAGACCAATCTTATCACTTTAGCCAGACCGAAATCTACGATTCCGAGAAATGCGGACACAATGATGACAACAATAAGCACCACCGAAGTAGAAGCCAAAGTTTGTTTTGACGACGGCCACGTTACTTTGTTTAACTCAACCTTCGCCTCTTTGAGGAATTGCACAACTTTTTCGAAAATCTGTTTTAGTTTATCCATCACACCAAACCTGGTCAAAGCATATATTTACGAAATAAAATAAATGGCAGGCCAGGAGGGACTCGAACCCCCAGCATCCGGATTTGGAGTCCGGCGCTCTATCCATTAGAGCTACTGGCCTGTCTGAATCATTGTCTGTTTCCTTATGACGGCAAATTATTTCGTTTCTCTGTGAATTTTGTGCGACCGGCAGAATTTACAATATTTCTTTAACTCAAGCCGATTTTGCATGGTGCGTTTATTCTTCGTTGTCGTATAGTTTCTCTGTTTGCATTCTGTGCAGGCTAACGTAATGATATTCCTCATAATATACCTACTTCGCTCTATTGGAGCCCACGACCAGGATTGAACTGGTGACCTCATCCTTACCAAGGATGTGCTCTACCGACTGAGCTACGTGGGCTGATGATAATTCAAAAACTGGAGCGGGAAACGGGATTCGAACCCGCGACCCTCAGCTTGGAAGGCTGACG
>CAZIQY010000062.1:0-16630 GCA_964541605.1 uncultured Syntrophaceae bacterium
CTCCCAAATGAATTGTGCGACAATTATATCATATTTGAATTAGAAATGGAATAAGGTCATAAGCCTTAAATAAATTCTGCCCAATATTAGTAGTGAGACAAAATGAATTTTGAGACTGCCTTATATTTGTTGCGAATTAAATTTTATCCTGCACCTATATATACCCAGGAAAAAGATCAGTAAAAAAAGACCTCGAATAAGATTATTTTGTCGCCGATTTCATTTATCTATCCATACCTATTTCAGAAAACATATTCTGCGACAACATCCCGCCATATCCCACATAATCCCTTATCATCCCGCATCTTTTTCGTCATTTTCACATTAAACTACTTGTCACCGTTTATATTAATCCCTTCACTGTTATGAGGGGATCAAACCCCATGAACTGGAAACAAGGCCTATTCCCAGCCTGAATGTAGGCATATTAAAAAATGAGCTTCCCTTTGGAAGCCCTTATATTTGGTACCCCCGGCGCGACTCGAACGCGCGGCACACGGATTAGGAATCCGTTGCTCTATCCGCCTGAGCTACGGGGGCACACGGATGATGTGTTGGGAAGATGCGTTTAACATGATTTGCCGGAGGTGTCAATGTTTCAGTCACGGCTTATCCGGGGAAGGAGAGGAGTATTTTCGCAAGGATGGCAGGTTACATTGCTTTCCGGAGGTGCGTTTCGATGATGCAGTCGTCACTGAAATTCGGAAGCTGCAGATAATCGGGGGGTGTCCCTTCAATTGCCTCTTCGGGGATAAGGCCGATCAGCTCGGATTCCAGGATGGGCACTCCGGAGAGCGCCGCCCGCTTTTTTACGGCATCGAACGCGGCACGGACGGACGTCACTCTGTAGTTGGTCAGGTTTATGGAAACCTGGACGATCTTTCGGCTTTTTAAAGGCACACCTATGGCCTTAAGGTATTTTAACCCGCCTCCGGACTGCCGGATGGCTGCTGCAATGTTTTTTGCCAGGCCCAGGTCTTCGGTGTCCAGGTTTATATTGAAAGCAATGAGCGGCATTCTTGCACCGACAACGGCAGCCCCCGACCGGTCATTGAAAACGGCCGGCCCCGCGTCGGGTTGCCAGTGGGAGCACTTGATTTTTTCTTTCAGTTTCTCGTATCCGCCCCTTCTGATTTTGGAAAGTTCCTTCCTGTCGTGGTGCAGGGCCGCTTCGCCATAGTAATAAACGGGTATCCGGCATTTCCCTGCAAAATCCCGGCCGAACCGGTGGGCAAGCGCGACGGCGTCCGGCATGTCCGCACCGCTGAGGGGAACAAACGGGACGACGTCGACAGCGCCGAGGCGGGGGTGCACCCCTTCGTGCTTCCGCATGTCGATGACAGCGGCGGCTTTCGTACAGGCGGCCATGGCTCCCGCAAAGACGTCATCGGGCGATCCGATAAAGGTGAAAACGCTCCGGTGGTGGTCGCCGTCCATGGAAAAATCGAGCAGCCTGACCCCCCGTACCGAACGAACGGCATCGGCGATCGCATCGACTTTCGCCGTGTCTCTACCCTCGCTGAAATTGGGAACGCATTCCATGATTTTCATAGGATGTCAGACCTGATGGAGGATCATTTCCGGCAGTTCCAGGCATGTCAGCTTGCCGCCGAAGACCGCTCCCGTATCGATGCCGATTTTATTTTTTTCTACGTGGGGCGCGGTATAGGATATGGGGGTGTGACCGAATATAACCGTCTTTCCGAAATCGTACGGGGAATTGATGAAATCGTATCTGATCCACAACAGATCATCCATGGTCTGCTGTTCGAGAGGAATGCCCGGCCTTAAACCGGCGTGGACGAAAATATAGCGGTCCGTCTCATAAAACGGCTGAAGCGTGGAGAAGAACTGCATATGGCTTTCCGGAACGATTAAATTTTCCGCCCGTCCCTCTCTCATGAACCCGTAGGATATGAGCGTTCTCAATCCGCCATTGTGCATGAACAGTTCCTCATCCCTGCGCTCGCAGTAATAGTTGAGGAACATTTGCTCGTGGTTGCCCTGGAGGCAAATGACGTTTTCGACATATTTCCTTATCCCCAGGATTGAATCGACGACCCCTTTGGAATCGGGTCCCCTGTCCACGTAGTCCCCGACGAAGACAACGGTGTCTTCCTTCCCGTCGATACGAAGTTTCTCGATGAGGGAATCGAGTTTGTCGTTGCAGCCGTGAATATCTCCAATGGCGAATATTTTACCCATATCAATGGTTATCCTGTCCGAACAGGGCGTCAACGAAATCCATGCTCTTGAACTCTCTCAGGTCATCCAGCCCCTCTCCGATGCCGATATAGCGGATGGGGATATTGAGATCCCTGGCGATTCTGATGATGACACCTCCCTTGGCGGTGCCGTCCAGTTTTGTGATGACAATTCCTGTTACGCCGATTTCATCCTGGAACATCTTTGCCTGGGTAACGGCATTTTGGCCTGTCGTTGCGTCCAGGACGAGCAATATTTCATGGGGGGCGCCGGGAAGCTCCCTTGCCATGATCCGTTTCATCTTCTTCAACTCCTCCATCAGGTTGACCTTGGTGTGGAGTCTGCCCGCCGTATCGATGATGACGACATCGGCCCTCCCGGATTTCGCCGCGTGAATGGCATCGAAAACGATGGCGGAAGGGTCCGAATCGATTTTCTGCTTGATCAGGGGGACGTTTACCCGGCGGCTCCATATCTCAAGCTGTTCGATGGCCGCGGCCCTGAAGGTGTCCGCTGCCGCTATCATGACAGGCATGCCCTGCTCTTTAAAACGATGCGCCAGCTTTCCAATGGTGGTTGTTTTTCCCGTGCCGTTCACGCCCACCACCATGATGGTAAAAAGTTGGCTCCGGGGAATGTGGAGCGGGGCTTCATTTCTTGTCAGGATATCCGTGATGGTCTCACGGAGGACTTTTTTCAGAAGTTCCGGACGATCAAGCTCTTTTCTTTTGACCTGTTCTTTAATCTTTTCGATGAGTTCGCAGGTAAAAGCAGGGCCGACATCGGCCGTTATCAGGATCTCTTCCAGTTCATCGTAGAGTTTCTGGTCGATGACCTTCTCTCCCAAGATAATGTCGTCAACGTTTTTGACGAGAAGATTCCTTGTTTTGGCAAGACCGATCTTCAGTTTCTCAAAAAAACCTTTATTTTCGATGGCCATTATTAAACCCTGTTTGTGAAATGAGATCGCTATCTCAGGGAATGCCTCTTTTTGTCATTCCGGACTTGATCCGGAATCCAGTATTATCAAATACTTCCTGGATCCCCGCTTTCGCGGGGATGACAGGGAAGCATGGATTCCCGCCTGCGAGGCTGTCTTGTAACTCCCTTTTTTGTCATTTCGAGTGAAACGAGAAATCCTTGTTCCCGACTGCAGGAAGGGATTTTTAAGATTCCTCACATTCGTTCAGAATGACATTTTCTTTATTCCGCCACAGCTTCTGTGCGCGGGAATAACAAAAGAGATACTGAGAATGACGAAAAATATTCTCAAGGTTCTCGGAATTTTTTGATATGTGTTTTATAACCATTTTTATCGGAAGTTGTAAAGACGGGAATACAGCCGACGCGAAATTAATTGAGGGCGACGGATACGACGGTGGAGATGCCCTGTTTCTGCATGGTGATCCCGAAGAGATTTTCGGCAAATTCCATGGTTCTCTTGTTATGGGTCACCATGATAATCTGGGAATTTGCAGCGGTATCTTTGACAAGATGATTGAACAGAGAGATGTTTGCATCGTCCAGTGCCGCGTCCACCTCGTCAAGGACGAGGAAGGGCGCCGGCCGGTACAGGAGGATGGAAAAAATCAAAGCAATGGCGGCCAGGGATTTTTCACCGCCGGAAAGCAGGCTGATGCTCTGAGCCCGCTTGCCGGGAATCACGATATCAATGTCCACCCCCGTTTCCAGCAGATCCGTTTCATCCGTTAACCTGAGGTTTCCCTTGCCGCCCGGGAATATCCTGGAAAATACCTCCTTGAAGCTTCGGTTGACGGCTTCAAAGGTTTCCGCAAACCGTTTTCTTGAGATCTGATTAATTCTTGTGATGGTTCTCTGGAGAGCGTCAAGGGAGGTGTTCAGGTCTGAGACCTGGCCCGTCAGAAAATCGAAGCGTTCCTTGATCTGATCGTACTCCGTCAGGGCAAGGAGATTCACTTCGCCGAAATTCTCAACGGATTGCCTGTCACCGGCAAGCCTTGTGGTCAGTTTCTCGATTTCCTGTTCATCGAGTTTCCGGAAATCGGGGATCAAGGCTCCTAAATTGATATAATATTTCCCTTCGATGTTTTTTGTTAAACCGTCCATCTGATAAGAGATTTCACGGTTTTCCATTTCCAGTTCGTTGATTTCCTGCACGATCTTGTCGCAGGTCTGTCGAACTTCCCGGATTTCCGCCTCCCCCTTCCGCAGTGAGGCTTCCCTTTCCTGCTGAAGGACTTTACTTTGAGTCAAGGTTTCTTCCAGTGCTTCGTAATCCCTGTAGAGCTTTTCCAGAAGGTCCTTTCCCCTTTCGATCTCTTTTGCCATTGATTCGACCTGAGACTCGCAGCTTCCAATGTCCTTCATCTTCGTGTCGATTTCAGAGGATAGGCCGACGATATCCGCGTGGAGCCTCGACAGGGTTCTGATGTTTGCATCCCTTTTCCCTTCCAGAGAAGTGAGCAGGATTTTTTGCTCCGTAAGCTCTTTTTCCTGGCCCTCCAGACGGGTCTTCAGCGCTTCCCATTCATTGCGGGAGGAAGACGTCACATGGTTGATCGACTTTTCCCGGCTCTCGTAGGAGCCGACTTCCTGCTTTACGGCATCAATCCTTTCCAGTGTTTCCGTTTCTTCCGATTTAAGGTTTTCGTGGCTGAATTCAAGGACATGAATTCTCTGTTCGGTTCGTCTGATGTCGTCTTCGAATCTTTCCATGTCTTTCTTTTTACCGTTGATCCGAAGTTCCAGATGATGAATGTCCGATCCTGACTGAAGCAATTCTTCTTCCCATTCGGAGATCAGAGAAAGAATCCTTTTCCTGTTTTCCCTGTCCTCTTCGAGCCGTGCCGTCAGGTTTTCCGCTTCAGCTTCCAGCTCGGCAATTTCTCTCTTGTTCTGCAGGAGGCTTCTTTCGCCGTTTGCTTTGCTGCCTCCGGTCAACACGCCCTGCGGGGTGATGATGTCCCCCTCCGGCGTGACAAAGGTACCCCTGAAGCCGTTCATTTCCCACAGAGAAATGCCGCGATTCAGGTTCGGTATTAAAAGGACGTCCCCAAGGAGATAATCAGCGATTTTTTCAAAATCCTGACGGACGTTCACCAGATCGATGAGTCTGACCGCTTCTTTTAGATGATCTGCCGGTTTTGAATCCAAACCATTGTTTCTGACTTCCAGGGGAACGAAACTTCCCCTCCCCAGGGAATAGCTCTTCAGATAATCGATCGCTCTGACGCCATCCTCCTGGCTTTTAACCACGACATACTGGAGCTTTTCTCCCAGGACGGCCTCAACAGCCGTTTCGTACTCCCTGGGAACATTGATGTGATCGGCCACCAGTCCGATAAAGGCGTTGCGGATAGTCATTTCCGAACCGGCCTTTTTATCGGCCGTCATGATGGACTTTATCCCTTCGTTGCACCATGCATAGCTTTCCTGGAACTCCTTCAGGGAAGTCAACCGCGTGGACTTTCTTCCCGCTTCTTCCTTCCTTTCCGAAATCTCTTCATCGAGCTCTTCCAGTTCCCCTTTCGACCGCTCGCATTCGTTGCCTGCGACGGATTTCCTTTCCCTGAGTTCCTCCAGGGAATCTTCATCCGATTTCAATTCCGTCCGGAGTTGCTCGATGTCTTGAAGAATCGAATCCAGCCTTTCACGGTGTTCGTAGATTTCCCTGTTGTCCCGATCCGCTCTTTTCCTGAGATCCTCGATTCTCTTTTCGAGGCTGATGAGCATGTTTTTTGCCTTGGCCTTGCCCGTTACGATATCGATGTATTCGACTTTCTTTTCCTCGAGATCCCGGTGCAGGGCATCGGCTTCTTCCTTGATTTCCTCGACCTTTATCTGGGACTGTGAGACCGCATGGCGAACGTTTTCTATTTTATCGTCCGATTCGCCCGTCACGGTCTTCAAAACTTCTATTTCTCCGGTGACATTTTCCTGTCTCTCCCTGAGAACCTCAACCTCCGAGAG
The DNA here is from genome assembly GCA_964541605.1 of uncultured Syntrophaceae bacterium. Lineage (GTDB taxonomy): Bacteria > Desulfobacterota > Syntrophia > Syntrophales > UBA2185 > CAZIQY01. The sequence continues at coordinate 6,157 of CAZIQY010000062.1, forward strand.
GTTCTTTTGCTTTCTTTCGAGGAGGTCTTTGATATGACCCTTCGTATATTCGATCTTTTGCTCCTCGATATTGATGATGTTTCTCACGTCGTAAAGTTTTTTCTGGCAGTCTGAGAGTTTCTCCTCATTCTCAAGGATTTCCACCTTTAATCCTTCAAAGGCGGCCTCCAGTCCCTTGAGGTTCGTCCTGATTTCCATTTCCCTTCTGTCAAGAACCGCGCGTGATTCTTTCAGCGATTCTCCTTTTGCGGATAAGTCCGCATGGACCTGGAGGGCCAGAGTGATCTCCGCTTCCTTGACCCGTTTTTTCAGTTCCCGGTATTGTTCCGCTCGTTTTGCCTGCCTCGATACGGCATTGAGCTGGGTCTTGACTTCTTTGATGATATCGTTCAGGCGCAGGATATTCTGTCTGGTTGCCTCCATCTTCCGGGAGGCAGCTTCCTTCCTGCTTTTATATTTGGATATTCCCGCGGCATCTTCGATGAACTGCCTTCTATCTTCAGGCTTTGCCTCGACGAGACTGGCAACGCTGTTCTGTTCGACGATGGAATACGTTTTGGCACCGACCCCTGTGCCCATGAAAAATTCTCTGACGTCAAGCAGTCTGCAGGGGACTTTGTTGATGGTGTACTCACTTTCCCCATCCCGGAACAATTTTCTTGAAATCATGACCTCACTGCAGTCGGCGTATGTTCCGGAAAAAGAATGGCCGTTATTCTCAATAACCATGGATACTTCCGCCATGCCGATGGGACCTGTATCTTCCGCCCCGTGAAAGATGACGTCGTCCATCTTCTTCCCCCGGAGGGTCTTGACCCGCTGCTCGCCCAAGACCCAGCGGATGGCGTCGACAATATTGCTCTTGCCGCATCCGTTGGGGCCGACAACGGCGGTGATGCCGTCAGAGAAGTCTAAAACGACTTTGTCTCTGAAAGATTTAAATCCGACGATTTCCAGATTCTTCAGTCTCATTGCTTTTTTTGCATCCTTACGGTAATGAACCAAATGAATTTTAACAAAAGAAACGCCACTTGTAAAGAAAAAATACAACCAAATGTATCCGGAATAATTTCGACCACAATATGTGGTATCAGAGCAGGCATCGAAAAAAGTCCTGTTTCATGCTGAAGGAACGTGTTAGGGGTTCGATAATGATGGATGAGGAAACGTGGGCAGTGGTTCATACGACATCGGGTATGACCCATGCGAACATCATCGTGGGAAGGCTGGAGACGGAAGGCATCCCCACGCGATTGAAATACGAAGCCGTCGGGGCAATTTATGCCATCACCGTCGACGGCCTCGGACAGGTGGACATTCTGGTGCCTGAACAATGGCTGGATTATGCCCGCACCGTCCTTACCCGGTCCTACGACGAGGAGGATCTGGACTGGGAGAATTCCTGATCAAAATATGCCGTCGAGAGGGGTTTCACAGCGGGGGCAGCGTGTCCCTTTCAGGTTGATTCTTTCGATATAAAATCCATAACGGTCGATGAGCAGTTCTTTACAGTGGGAGCAGAAGGTATTTTCCCCTTCGTCTCCGGGGACATTGCCGCTGTAAACATATTTAAGGCCGGCGGCCTTTCCGATTTCGGCGGCCCTGTGAATGGAAGCGACAGGGGTAGGGGGGAGATCGTCCATCCGGTAGCGGGGATGAAACCTGCTGATATGCCAGGGGGTCTCTGCGCCGAGAGAATGAATAAATTCAGCGATCTGTCTGAGTTCTTCGTTGCTGTCGTTCAGGGTGGGAATCAGCAGGGTTGTGACTTCCACCCAGATGCCCAGAGATTTCATCTTTTTCAGGCTGTCCAGAACGGGCTGGAGCCTGGCGCCGCAATGTTTTCTGTAAAAATCGTCTGTGAAGGCCTTCAGATCCACGTTTACCGCGTGGAGACAGGGCGAGATAGCCTCGATCGCTTCTTCCGTCATGAAGCCGTTGGTCACGAAGACATTTTTCAATCCTTTTTCGTGAGCCATCTTTGCCGTATCATAGGCGAATTCAAAATATATCGTGGGTTCCGTGTAGGTGTAGGCAATGGTTTTTGATCCGGTCTTTCGGGCTTTCTCCACCATTTCCTCAGGTGTGGATTCCCGCCCGAAGATGCTTCCCGTCTCCCGTGGCGCCTGGGAGATATCGTGGTTCTGGCAGAAGGTGCAGCGAAAATTGCAACCGACGGTGGCGATGGAAAACGATTTCGATCCCGGCAAGACATGAAAGAGCGGTTTCTTTTCGATGGGATCCACGTTTTCCGCAATGACTCTGCCGTAGACGAGGCTGAAAAGGGCGCTGTCCCTGTTTTCCCTGACGCCGCAGATGCCCCGGTCAGCGGGCTTGATCCTGCAGCGATGAGCGCAGAGATGGCACCGTACGTCGTTTCCATCCAGTTTCCCGTACAGCATGGCTTCCCGTGTCATGATTTTATCTTCTTAGTGCAAGCGGTTCATAAATTCGGTTACATATTGTCATTTCGAACGAAGTGAGAAATCTTAAATGAATTACTTAACCGCCGATTTCTTTCATACACTTCTTAATGTGGCCTTCGTCGCAGGCGTGATCGTGTCGGATAGGCTTTTTTGCAATGGCTATTTTTATGAGATTTGCCAGGTGGTCGTCGTTACAGCCATCACGAAGGGCGCCCTTCAGATCAACCTCTTCATCCGAAAGAAGGCATGCCCGGAGATGACCGTCCGACGTGAGGCGAAGGCGGTTGCATGAATCACAGAAGTGATGGCTTACGGGGCTGATTAAGCCGATTTCCCCGGCGCCGCCTGCAATCTTGTATATTCGCGCAGGCCCGTCGATTCGTTTTCTTTCTCCGTCGACAGGCTCAAGTTTGTACATCTCGCGAATCTTTTCCCTGATGACATCACTGGAGAGGTATTTGCTGTCACGGTCCAGCTCGGTGTGCCCAAGGTTCATCAACTCGATGAATCGGATCTGGAAAGGTTTTACGATACACAGTTTTGCAAAATCCAGGATCTCGTCGTCATTGAATCCCTCAATGGCTACAATATTGATCTTGATGGGTGAGAATCCGATCCGGTGAACTGCATCTATTCCTCTAAGAACAGCATTCAGATCACCGCCTCTTGTGATGTGTTCATATTTTTCAGGATTCAGAGAATCAAGGCTGATGTTGATCCTCCGCACACCGGCGTGATAGAGTTTCCCGGCAAAGTTTTCCAGGAGGATACCGTTGGTTGTCAGGCTGATGTCCTTGAGATCGGGGATGGTTTTCAGGGAAGCGATAAAGTCAACGATGCCGCGTCTGACCAGGGGTTCACCTCCGGTCAATCGGATCTTTCTGATTCCCATGTCCACAGCGACATGGATGATGCGTGACATTTCCTCATATCGGAGGATATCGTCATGGCCAATGAGCGACAGACCTTCTTTGGGCATGCAATACATGCAGCGCAGGTTGCATCGGTCCGTGATTGAAACCCTCAGATAGTTGATGTCTCTGTTATAGTTGTCTAACATCGTTTTAAAAATAAAATCGCCATACCTGATGCGGGAACAACAAAGCATGAAAATGCTGAATTCTGACTCCTGAATTCTTTTATATATGGTATCCGGTTTGTCGTCTTGAGCGGCTGATCTTTTAACATACTATAAACGGCATGGCAAGACATTCACACGGTCCTCGTAAAAAGTCCGGACATCGCGCCGTAGCATTGTCAAATCCTCCTTGACACCCCGGGATTTCTCTATTAAAGACCAGCTTTCAACAAATTTTCATTGATTATCGGAGGAGCAGGGCCAGGAGCACATTTATGAATAAAATACCTATCACGAAGGCAGGATTCGAGAAATTAAAAAAGGAACTGGAATGCATCAAGACCGTGTCTATACCTGAAAACATCCGCGATATTGAGACGGCGAGAGCGCACGGGGATATCACCGAAAATGCGGAATATGCGGCTGCCAAGGAAAGACAATCCTTTCTGCAAGGCAGGGTTCAGGAACTGGAGAACAATCTTGCCATGTCCTATGTGGTCAGCCTCCATGGGTTGACCCGCGATAAAATTGTTTTCGGGTCTATCGTTACCATTGAGGATATGAAAACGGGGGACGGCATCACCTATCAGCTCGTGGGACCCTTTGAATCGGATATCAACAAAAATACAATTTCCGTTACGTCGCCGATCGGGAAGGCGCTGATCGGCAGGAACGTTGGCGATGAGGTCCGGGTGAAGACGCCGGGTGGGACGAGGGAATTTGAAGTTGTGGATATCTCAGTGGAAGAGGCGGATTCTTTCGCAACGAATGAATGAATAAAAAAAGCCGGAAATTCGCAAGGATGTTTTGTCCTTGATTCCCGGCTCTTTAGTCGATTTTTTTTACAATTTTTCCGAGACGTTTATCCTGATCATGGCTCTGATCAGGGCGATTCTTGCCGACTCAAATTCCACATCGTCCTTGGACAACTTGGCCAGCTTTCCTTCTGCATTTTCTTTCGCCCTTCTGGCTCGTTCCTTATCGATCATATCCGAGCGCTCGGCCGTTTCCACCAATACGGTGACTTTACTTCCTGTGACTTCAGCGTATCCCGTATTCACGGCGTAGTAGGTTTTCTTGTTGTCCTTCGTAAAACTCAACTCGCCTATGTCAACGGAGCTGAGAAGCGCAGCATGGCCCCGAAGAACACCGAACTCACCCTCGGTTCCCGGTAGCGTCACCTCTTCGATGCTGCCGCTGAAGGCCATTTTCTCAGGGGTTACAATTTCCAACATCAATTCATCAGCCATGAATATTCCTCCGGCTTGCTTACTCTGACAGCTTCTTCGCTGCTTCGACGACCTCGTCTATGCCGCCAACCATATAGAAGGCCTGCTCGGGCAGATCATCGTGTTTTCCTTCCAGAATTTCCTTGAATCCTCTCACGGTTTCCGCAACAGAAACAAATTTGCCCTCTCTGCCGGTAAACTGCGCGGCAACAAAGAAGGGCTGGGACAGGAACCTCTGGATTTTTCTTGCCCGGCTCACCGTCACTTTATCGTCTTCGGAGAGCTCATCCATACCCAGAATCGCGATGATGTCCTGGAGGTCCTTGTATTTCTGCAGGGTTACCTGAACCTGTCTGGCTGTCTGATAGTGCTCCTGGCCGAGAACGACGGGATCCAGGATTCTGGATGTTGAATCCAGAGGATCGACGGCAGGGTAAATTCCGAGTTCCGTAAGAGGTCTCGATAGAACGACGGTTCCGTCGAGATGTGCAAAAGTTGTTGCCGGCGCCGGGTCTGTCAAGTCGTCGGCAGGAACATACACGCACTGAACGGCGGTAATGGAGCCTTTATTGGTCGAGGTGATGCGCTCCTGGAGTTCTCCGAGGTCTGTGGCCAGAGTCGGCTGGTAACCGACCGCCGAGGGCATTCTTCCAAGAAGAGCCGAAACTTCGGATCCTGCCTGGGTGAAACGGAATATATTGTCGACGAAAAGGAGCACGTCCTGGCCTTCAATGTCCCTGAAGTATTCTGCCGCGGTAAGCGCCGTGAGTGCCACTCTTGCCCTTGCTCCGGGAGGTTCCGTCATCTGGCCGTAGATCAAGGCGGCCTGTTTGAGAACGCCGGAGTCCTTCATTTCCAGATAAAGGTCGTTTCCTTCCCGGGTTCTTTCACCGACGCCGGCAAACACCGAGATGCCTCCATGATGCATGGCGATATTATGAATCATTTCCATCATGACGACGGTTTTTCCGACGCCGGCCCCGCCGAACATCCCCATCTTTCCGCCTCTGGGGAAGGGGACGAGGAGGTCGATAACCTTAACGCCCGTTTCCAGAACGTGAACGGATGTATCCTGTTCGAGAAATGACGGCGCTTCACGGTGGATCGGTGAGTGGTTCTGCGCCACAACAGGTCCCAGACCATCGACCGGTTTGCCGATGACGTTCAGAATCCTGCCCAGGCATTCCTTTCCGACGGGCACCATAATCGGGCTGCCCAAATCCTTTGCCTTCATTCCTCTGACAAGGCCATCGGTAATGTCCATGGCGATGCATCGAACGACATTATCACCAAGGTGCTGGGCAACCTCGACAATCAAATTGTCTTCCTCGCTATTGATTGTGGGGTTGGTGATGGTGATGCCGTTAAGGATATGCGGGAGCTTTCCTTCTTCAAACGCCACATCAACTACCGGTCCTATTACCTGTACAATCTTTCCTATATTCATACCTGTCTCCTTCTATTCTGCTTAGTGGTCAGAGGTCGGGGTGTTAACCCTTTGCCAAGTCTTTGATAGCCGGACCACTGACGACTGATTTTTGCTTCCGTATGGTTTATCCCCTTGCGAGGGCTTCTGTACCGCCTACAATGTCCATCAGTTCGGCGGTAATCGCCGACTGCCTGGCCTTGTTGTATTGCAGGGTAAGGCTCTGAATCATTTCGTCACAGTTTTTCGTTGCGTTGTCCATCGCCACCATTCTTGCCCCGTTCTCTCCGGCGGCTGTTTCAAGAAGCGCCCTGAAGATCAGGATATGAACATACATGGGAAGAAGTTTTTCCAGCAAGACTTCGTCGGAAGGTTCATAAATATAATCAATTCTTTTTTCCGGGTCGACATCCTCATCCTTTCCGATGGAAGGCAACGGGAACAATCTTATGACGGTCGGTCTCTGCGAGGAGAGACTGCGAAAATGATTGTAAACGAGGTACAGTTCATCGTACTCCTGACTGATAAATGGAGGGATAATGTCATTCGATATGTTGACTGAAAGGGTGATGTCAAATTTCCCGAAGACATCCGACCACTGGCTGAGTATCTGGCTTTTTTTCCTGAAATAATCCCTTGATTTTCTGCCGACTGTGATCAGGCCTACTTCTTTGCCTTCAGAGGCTTTTTCCCTCATGAATCTCTCTGTCGCCTTGATGAGATTGGTGTTGAATCCACCGCAAAGCCCCCTGTCCGAGGTCATGCAGATCACCCGGATTCTTTTCGGATCCCTCACCGCAAGGAGCGGGTGTGTATCGGCATCCACCCGGAGGGCCAGGCTGCTCAGCACTTCCATGAATTTACCCGCATAGGGGCGGAAATTCTCCATTCTGGGCTGGGCGTTCTTGAATTTCGAAGCGGCCACCATATTCATGGCTTTGGTAATTTGCTTCGTTTTCTTTACGCCGGCAACTTTCCTTTTAATGTCCTTTAGTGCGGCCATTAAAATATTCTCCCTTTTACTAATTTAGGTATCATAGATCGGATGATTGTTTCGTTTAAATACAATCCTTACGCCGAGACGAAAACAGAATCAAACTCAGTCAGCACATCTCTTAACTTTTTCTCGAGATCCGGACTGATGATCTTCTTCTCATCGATTTCCTTCATAACATCGGGATACTTGGTTTCAATAAAGCTGTGAAGCTGAGGTTCGTATTCCTTCAACTTGCCGAGCTCATATTTGTCAAGGAACCCTCTCGTTCCCGCGAACATGATCGTGACCTGCTTTGATAAGGACATGGGCTGGAACTGGGGTTGTTTCAGAATTTCCACCAGTCGAATACCCCGGTCCAACTGTGCCTGGGTAGCCTTGTCCAGGTCGCTTCCGAACTGGGCAAAAGCGGCCAGCTCTCTGTACTGGGCCAGGTCCAGCTTCAATGTTCCGGCGACCTGCTTCATGGCTTTAACCTGGGCGGCGCCGCCGACTCGCGAAACCGATAATCCGACGTTGATGGCCGGACGAATACCGGAGAAGAACAAGCTCGGCTCGAGGTACACCTGGCCGTCGGTGATGGAAATCACGTTTGTCGGGATATAGGCGGACACGTCGCCTGCCTGGGTTTCAATGATGGGAAGGGCGGTAAGAGATCCGCCTCCGAGTTCAACACCCACACGGGCGGCACGCTCCAGCAGCCTGGAGTGGTTGTAGAAAATGTCGCCGGGGAAAGCTTCTCGTCCGGGGGGCCTTCTCAGCAGCAGGGAAATCTGCCTGTACGCCACGGCCTGTTTGGAAAGGTCGTCGTAGATGATAAGAGCATCTTCTCCCTTGTCGCGGAAGTATTCGCCGATACTGCATCCGGCGTAAGCGGCCACGTATTGAAGCGTTGCCGGATCACTTGCGCACGCCGAAACAACACACGTGTAAGACATGGCGCCGTGTTTTCTCAGGTTTTCAACCACTTGGGCGACGGTTGATTTTTTCTGGCCGATGGCTACGTAAATACATTTGATGCCCGTATCCTTCTGCCTGATAATGGAATCGACACAGATGGCCGTTTTCCCGAGCTGTCTGTCGCCGATGATGAGCTCACGCTGTCCTCTCCCGATGGGTGTCATGGCGTCAATGGCCTTGATGCCCGTGTACATGGGTGTATTGACCGGCTGGCGTTGAATAACGCCGGGGGCGATCATCTCAATTCTTCTGAACTCGTTTGTCTCAATGGGACCTTTTCCATCGATGGGGGCGCCGGTTCCGTCAATGACTCGACCAAGCAAGGCCTCTCCCACGGGAACCTGGGCAATCCTGCCCGTCCTTTTTACGATATCCCCTTCTTTAATATGGGTCACTTCGCCCAGAACGGCGACACCCACATTGTCGGTTTCCAGATTCAGTACCATCCCCAGTATTCCACCGGGAAACTCCAGCAGTTCCATGGCCATTGCATTTTCAACGCCATAAACCCTGGCTATTCCATCTCCCACTGATAAGACTGTTCCGACTTCACTGATGTCCAGCTTTTTCTCATAGTCCTTGATTTGTTTGGAGATGATTTCACTGATTTCTTCTGCCCTGATTCTCTCCATGCTCTATATTTCCTCCCCTAAGAGATTCCTTATGCTACGCAATTGAGTTTTTATGCTTCCGTCGTAAAGCGTATCCCCCACGCCGACGACGATACCACCTAACAATGAGGCATCTTCCGATATCGCCATTTCTACCTTCTTGTTCGTCATCTCTTCCAGGCGCAACTGGAGTTTGCCGGACAGTTCAGCGGATAATGGAAAAGCCGTTCTGACATTCACCCGTATTCTTTTCAGGGTTTCGTCCATGAGCTGCCGGTATGCATTTTCGATCTCAGGAAGAATGCCGATTCTTTGCTTGTCTACCAGAAGTTTCAAGAAATTTGCCGTTGTCGTCGAAACAGTGATTTTTTGCAGGATGGAATTCACAACGGCTTTTTTCTCATTCTGATCGAAAATGGGATTTAAGAATAATTCCTTCAGATTGTTGTTTTCTTCGATGATCGAAGAAAAAAGCTTCAATTCATTATAATAGCTTTCGAATTTTTGGTCTTCTTCGGCAATCTTAAAAAATGCCCGGGCATAACGCTTTGAAATATTGCTGCTTATCAATGTTTTTTCACCACCTTGTCTAAATAGTCTTTCACCATGTATTCGTGATGTTCCGGGGTTATGTTCTTCTTCAGGATTTCTTCAGCCATCTGTACGGAAAGCTGGACCGCCTCTATTCTTAATTCATTGACGGCCGACTTGAACTCCTGTTCTATCCTCATTTTCGCATCTTCTTTTATCTTTTCCGCCGTCTTTTTGGCGTCTTCGATGATCTTTTCCTTTTCAACCTGACCCTGGGCTTTGATTGTTTCAATGATGCTTTTCATCTCTTCCGTAGCTTTGTCCAGCCTCGCCGAGTACTCTTTGAATTTTCTTTCCGCCTCTTCCTTTTCAGCAATGGCTTCTGCCAGGGCGGTCTTGATATTTTCGCGCCTTCCGGCGAAAAACTCTTTGGCCTTCTTTGCGATAGCCCAATAGAGAAACCAAACCAATAAGGCAAAATTGAGCATTCTCCAGCCGAAATCGATCCATAGCGCCTTGGAATCCCCTTCTTCACCTCCCGATGCATACGCCATGGCAGAGGTGAGAACGATGGGCAGGATTGCGAACATGAGAGAACATAATGACCGTCTTAAACGGTTCTCCGAAAACCACCCTTTCATTGGATACTCCTTCCCAACAGCTTTTCGGCAATGTCAACAGATATTTTCCGGGATTGATCAGTCAGAATTCGCCTCGCGTCAGTGACTTCCCTGTTCATCTTTCCATGAAACTCTTCCATCATACCTGGAATTTCACCCCTCGCGGCATCTATAATGGTTTTTGCCTGATCAGACCCTTCCTTCAGGATATCATTTTTCTGGTTTAATGCATCCATCTTTGCCAGGCGAACCTTCTCCTCGTAGGCTGCCATTCTCTCTTCAATCGTCAGATTGATGCTCTTGATTTCATCTTCCGTATCCTGAAACCGCTTTTTGCGTTTGTCCATGATCCCTAAAATCGGTTTGTAGAGGAGCAGATTCAATATGAAGATCAGGATAAGAAAATTAATCATCTGAATCAAAATGGTAGAATCAAGACTGACCACTGTCGTACCTCACGTATGAATTTTAATTCAAAAAAAACCGAGTGTGAGAATAGCATTCCCGCACCCGGCGGCATCTTTTAATGATTTTTAGATCCCAGAAAGCTTATGGTGGTGATATTTTTAAGATATATCTGCCGCTGTTTTACGTTACGA
>CAZIQY010000063.1:0-16518 GCA_964541605.1 uncultured Syntrophaceae bacterium
GGAGCAGGATTCGAACCCGCGAACCTTTCGGTTAACGGTTTTCAAGACCGCCGCCATCGACCACTCGGCCATCCCTCCGCGCAAGCTTTTAACAATGCCTTTTAACCCGGAGGAAGAATCCTGTCAATTCCTTTCATGTAAGGTTTGAGAACTTCGGGAATGACAACGCTTCCGTCGGCCTGCTGGTAATTTTCCAGAACGGCGACGACCGTTCTTCCCGCTGCAAGTCCGGACCCGTTTAAAGTATGAACAAACTCCACCCTGCCCGTACTCTCGCGCCGGAACCGGATGGAGGCCCGGCGCGCCTGAAAATTCTCAAAATTACTGCATGAGGATATTTCCCTGTAGGCGTCCTGCCCGGGAAGCCATACCTCCACATCGTAGGTCTTGGCCGCAGAAAATCCCATATCCGCCGTACAAAGACTGACCGTTCTGAAATGGATGTTCAGCCTTTTCAGGATTTCCTCGGCATTCCCGGTCAGCTTTTCCAGTTCATCGTAGGATGTCTCGGGTGTCGTGAATTTGACCAGTTCAACCTTGTTGAACTGGTGCTGCCGGATCAGCCCCCGTGTATCCTTGCCGTACGAACCCGCTTCAGATCGGAAGCAGGGCGAATACGCCACATAATACGCGGGCAGATCCTTTTCGTTCAATATCTCGTCTCGATGGATATTGGTAACGGGCACTTCTGCCGTGGGGATCAGGTAATAATCCAGCTTGTCAATCTTGAAGAGATCCTCCGCAAATTTTGGAAGCTGGCCGGTCCCTGTCATGCTTTCCTTGTTGACCATGAAGGGGGTCAGCACCTCCGTGTAACGATGTTCGGCGGTGTGCAGATCAAGCATAAAATTGATAAGCGCCCGCTCCAGCATGGCACCCGCGCCGCGATAAAGGGTGAAACGCGCTCCCGTGATTTTCGCTCCTCTGGCAAAATCCAGGATATTCAGGCTCTCCCCGATATCCCAGTGCGGCCGGGGAGGAAAGTCAAAACGTGGCTTCTGCCCCCAAACTCTAACGACCGGATTGTCTTCGGAACTTTTCCCACAGGCGACAGACTCATGGGGAATATTGGGAATGGTCATCATCATGTCATCGAGGTCTTCCTCAACCTTTTTCAGGGATTCCTCCAGTTCCCTGATCCGGCTGGAGACTTCCGCCATCCTGGCAATGATCGAAGAGGCGTCTTCCTTAAGTTTCTTTTTTTCACCGATTTCTTTGGATGCCTGGTTTCGTTCATTCCGCAGGGCTTCCACTTCCTGAAGAATGTCCCGCCTCGAGGCATCCAGGCCGGTAAATGCGTCAAGGTCGATTTCCTGCCCCCGCTCTCGCATCTTTCGTTGCACAAGATCCACATTCTGTCTGAGAAACTTTATGTCCAGCATGGCATTACCTTTATTATATTATTCTTCGCCTTGTGAAACCGTTGAATTTTCAGGAACAATCGCGATATTGTCATTCCTGCGGAAGCAGGAATCCAGTCTTTTTAACAAAGTTTCATAGATTCCCGCTTTCGCGGGAATGACACAGAGGGCCGATATTCAAAGGTTGCTTTGTGTCATATAAAAGAATGTTTCCCCTATCACTACAACCTTCCGAAGTCAATACATTTTGTCACCTTATCCGGCTAATGTAATTGTATTTATTGAATTTTGGAACCCATGATTTTCCTCTTGATCATTTCGAGGACTTCCATCATTTCTGAACATTTCATCATGCGCGAAAAGATGAAAAAAGCGGCCATCCCGGTTGCAATGCACACCGTCAGATATAAAAGCCTCTCTCCCAACGGTCCTCCGACACGCCAGGGAAGAAAGATCCCCACGATGACAATCACAATCCACATGCCGATCGAAGAAGCGAAAATCCTGTAAACGGAGCGGTAAAATTCCTGATCGAGAAACGTCCCGATCCTTTGTTTTAAAATGACTGACAGCATGATGACATTGACGGCGGAGGCAATCGAGGTGGCCAGCGCCAGACCGCCATGCTTCAAGGGAAACATCAGGATAACACTGAAAATGACGTTGACGACGAGGGCGACGATGGCCGCCTTCATGGGAGATTTCGTGTCCTGGAGGGAATAGAAGGCTGACACAATCACCCTGATCATGGAAAAGGCCCACAAACCGAAGGCGTAAAACAGCAGAGCCTGGGCTGTCAGATATGTGGCCTGTACGCCGAAGGCGCCCCGCTGAAAAAGAACGGAGATGATGGGTACACGAAGAGCAATGAGAGCCACGGTTGCAGGGATGGTGATAAACAGGATCAGCCTCAGGGAAAAGGATATGGTTTTTTTCAGTTCTTCGAAATGTCCCCCGGCGACCTGTTCAGAAAAACTGGGAAGTGTGGCCGTGCCGATCGCAATAGCGAAAACACCCAGGGGCAGTTCAACGACCCGGTCCGCGTAATAGAGATAGGAGACGCTGCCGGAGGGCAGCAGGGATGCCAGAATTGTGCTGATGAAGATATTGATCTGATAAATCGCGGCTCCGAAAGCTGCGGGCAGCATGAGGGTTCCTATCCTTCGAATGCCCGGATGTTTGAAGTTGAAGTTGGGCTTCAGCCTGACCCCCATCTTCACCAGGAAAGGCCATTGCATGGCCAGTTGAAGGACCCCTCCGGCCATGACTCCCACGGCGAGGGCGACGATGGGTTCCTGAAAAAAATCGCGAAGCGCGAGAGCCGCCAGAATCATGCATATATTCAGCACAACGGGCGACAGCGCGGGCGCGGCAAAATGACGCAGGGAATTCAGAATGCCCATACACAGGGCTACAAGGGAAATGAAAAAAATATAGGGGAACATCAGACGGGTGAGAAAAACCGTGAGGTCATACTGAGCGGGAACCTTGACGAAGCCGGGCGCCATGATCGTGACAATGATGGGGGAAAGGAGAACCCCGGCAAGGGACACGATGACCAGGATGATGGAAAGAACCGTAAAGGCGATATCAGCCAGCTCCAAAGCATCTTCTTTCGAGGGTTTTTTCAGGTAGTCGGTAAACACGGGAACGAAGGATACCGTTAGAGACCCCTCGGCAAGAAGCCTTCTTAGGAGATTGGGAATCCTGAAGGCAACGAAAAAAGCGTCCGTTGCCGGTCCGGCGCCGAAAAAAGCGGCGACAACCATGTCCCTGATGAAACCGAATATCCGGGACAGCATGGTAGCCAGTCCGACAATCCCCGCCGCCCTGGCGATTTTCGAATTTTCACTGCTCTTTACGGGAATTTCTTCCATTGGAAAGACGTCAGGCCTCTGAATTTTATTTTGTGGATGCGCTGCGCTTCATCCACCCTACTTCTATGGAGAAGGCAGCAAACCGGACAGGATGGACATCGCGTCCTTGCTGTTCAGCCCTTCTATAGCAATGATCTTCTTTCTCGACCTGTGGCCGCTTGTGATGGTCACCTGATTTTTTCTCATACCCAATGTTTCGGACAGAAAGCGGATACATTCGGCGTTCGCCCGTCCTTCCACCGGCGGAGCGGCGATTTTCAGCTTCAGCGCTTCGTCCTGAACGCCGACAATCTCGCTTTTTGCCGATCCCGGAACGACATGGATACTAAAGATGATGCCGTTTCCCTTCTCTTTTATGAAAACCATATAAATATTCCCGAATCCTTTTGTTCCACTCTAAATTGCGACCTTTGAAAATCTAACCTTTTTGTCATTCCCGCGAAAGCGGGAATCTATTAAAGCATTGAAAGGACTGGATTCCTGCTTCCGCAGGAATGACAATTCGCCGGGTTTCGGGAGAAATTCAAAGCTCTCAAATTACTGATCGCTGACAGCAAAACATAGGGTGGATGAAGCGCAGTGCATCCACCAAAATCATACGTATAATTGGTGGAACCGCTTCGCTTGTTCCACCCCACATTGCTCAATATAAAAGGAGCTTCTCTTTTTCATCTGAAATAAGCCGCCAGTTCCATCATGCTTCTGATGAGGAAAGACTGTAGAAAAACAATCACCAGGATGATGATGATGGGTGATATATCAATCCCCATGTTTCCCAGGGGAAGCCATCTCCGGATAGGCGTCATGACGGGCTCCGTCACCCGGTAAAGAAATTGAACAATCGGATTGTATGGATCGGGGTTAACCCATGAAATAACGGCCCGGGCGATAATAATCCACATATAGATGGTCAGGGCGATGTCGAGAATTTTTGCCACAGCAATAAGAAAGTTACCCAATACAAACATGTTATCTCCTTCTAACTTTGATTTTTTCCAGGATTTCCTTCCGGAAGCGATTCGACGAACGCTTCGAGAACCCCGTTGAAAGCTTCCGGATCTTCCAGCATCACCATGTGACCGGCGTCTTCAATAAATGACAGCCGTGCGCCGGGGATATGATCCTTCAGGAACTGCGACATCGGAGGCGGCGTCATCTTGTCATCGGCGCCGCAAACCACGAGGACCGGTATCCTGATCTTCGAGATATCCCGCGTGATGTCAAGGCGGTCACAGGCCAGGAAATCACCGTAGAGAACATCCGGGTTCACCTTCGCGAAAGCCTCGGACACCTGGCCGGACATCCTTTCCCGATTTTTTTTAGATACGGAAAATCTGGCGGCAAAGGAAATGACAGACGCGGGAGCCATCTTCAGGCTGCCGAGAATCATCTCATTGACCGGCATCCTGGCACCCCCGCCCACGGGGACAACGCCGGAGAGTCTGTCGCCATTCTGTATGGCCATAACCAGGCCGATGGCTGCGCCAAGAGAATGACCGATCAGGACAGGTTTATTCAAAAAAAGTTTGTCGATCACTTTTTCGATCCATTCGGCATAAAGAAAAACATCCTGTTCGCCCTTGCCTTCGGATTGTCCATGACCCGGCAAGTCAACGGCTGCTATGTTGAAATCACCGTTCATCTTTGTATACTGGTTGACCCAGAGGGTGTGATCGGCGCCGGAACCATGAACAAAAAAAAGGGATTTCCTTTTATCATCGAAACGCCGGGTGCTCACCCGGCAGGATATTCTGGTTCCATCGATGTCGTGAACGGTGATCATGAAGACCTTCTTTTGTTCCCTTGATCGTACGTCAGGTGACTGTCATATATTGAAGGGCGGGCGCCTGCTCACCCTGATATTGGGAGTTAGAGATTTAATGCAAAACTTATTGCATTACGAAGTTCAGCCAGTTTTTCTTTGGATAAAGTGGCAATTAATGATCCGATTCTTGATTTTGAGACCGTCTGTATATGGTCACAATTAATGGCGCAATCATTGCGCATACCATCCTGAGAGGATAAAAGCACTTCGCTCGGTATTTCTCTTATTGTTGAAGTTACCGGAGCGACTGTAACCTCACCTAAATATTCCAGGACAGAATTTCTTGTTAAAATAACCACGGGACGTTTTTTATCAGGACTTTTGAACGTGTACCACCTTACTTCACCCCGCTTCATCAATCACCCCACTCCTGTTCCGATTCCCAAACGCTGAATTCCGTTTTGCCGACAGGATAACGCTCGTATCCCTTTTTATGCTTCTTTTCGAGGTTGTCGATATTTACCTGACGGATAGCATCCTTCAAAGCTTTCCTGGCAAAGGCAGAACGGGTTGTCTTCAGTTTTTTGACAACTCTGTCGACATTTTCCACCAGGTCGTCATCTAAAGTCATCTGAATCGTTCTCATAAAAGCCTCATATTGCTGTTGGTATTTATAGCTATAATAACCCACATGATTGCATAAGTCAAAATAATGATGGTTTCGTAAAAAGTAAAAATCCATGTCACTCCCACCCACTGTCATCCCCGCGCAGGCGGGGATCCAAAAAGGCTTGAAGATACTGGATTCCCGTTTTCACGGGAATGACAAAGGAGTGCGGGAGGGACATTTTTTATAGGTATTTCAGTATCACGATTTGTATGGGAAATCTACCATGAAAAGGGGAGGAGGGCTTCTTCGCTGGTGGGGGGTGCCGGAAGCAGGCATACGGGTTTTATTTTAGCCGGGAGGTGGAAATAAAGATTGACTTCGTTTTTTTTTGATGGTTGTTTAATGGCAGTCAAAAAACAGGAGGGAAGGGGCAGAGATGCTAAAAGGGAAAAAGGTTGGGATTATTGGCGGCGGCAAAATGGGCAGTGTCCTAATCGGTGGAATGATTGCCCGGAAGTTGATACCGGCGGGCAATATTATCGTCTCCGATATGGCGCCGGAACGGTTGGAGGACCTTAAAAAGACATACGGCGTTCATACTACCAACGATAACAGGAAGGCGCTGAAGTCATCCGGTATCTGTATTCTGGCAGTAAAACCCCAGAACATGTCGGAAGTGCTTGAAGGCATCGCCGGAACGTTTCAGCAGAATCAATTGGTCATTTCCATTGCGGCGGGCATACCCACCCGGTTCATTGAGGGATATCTCAAGAAAGGGGTCCGCGTTATCAGGGTCATGCCCAATACGCCGGCACTGATCGGCGAGGGAGCAGCCGCCCTTGCCCGCGGCGCTCACGCCACAGATGACGACATTGACATTGCCCGCTGTATTTTTGAATCCGTCGGCATCGCGGTCATCGTCAAGGAAGAACTCATGGATGCCGTAACAGGGCTGAGCGGAAGCGGCCCCGCGTACGGATTCCTGATCATCGAAGCGCTGGCGGATGCGGGTGTGAACCTGGGATTGAGCAGGGATATTGCCCTGAAGTTGTCGGCACAGACCATCATGGGCGCCGCCAGACTTTGCCTCAAGGGAGAGAAACATCCGGCGGAACTGAAGGATATGGTCACCTCTCCCGGAGGCACCACCATTGCCGGTTTGAAGGTGCTTGAAGAAGGAAAACTTAGGGCTACGCTGATGTCAGCCGTCGAAGCCGCAGCTTTGAGATCCAGAGAGCTGGGGAGCAAAAAATAGCCGGCGTGCCCCGTTCATTCCACCAGTTGCTCGAACATCCTGCGCAACCTGCTCAGGGGATCGCTTTTCTCATCTTTGGCATGCTCGGGTTCGGTCCCTGTTTTGGGCGCCGGCTCCGGTGACATTTCCGTTTTCGTTTCGACGGTTTTGTCTTCGGGTTTCTCCTCAGTTTTCTCGTCAGGCTTCTTTTTTCTGAATCTTGGTTTTCGTCTCGGCTTCTTTTTAGCCGGTTGGGGCGCTGCTTCAGCCGGCTTATCAATTCTTTTTATCTTTTCATCCGTCTTCACCAGAATGGGCATAACCAAATCGGGCTCTACGGCCCTCTCGTCCTCTTTCGCCGCCGGCTCCAACGGGGTCTCTGCCTGCTCAGGAATGATTTCCTCAATCTTCTCCCGTATGACCGATTCAATTTTCAATTCGTCCCAGGGCGTGTCCGGATCACCGGAAATATGAATGGACAAATCATGGACGTTTTCCAGCTTGCCGATTTCGCTTCTTTTCTGGTTCAGGAGATAGTCGGCTATTTCATAGGGAAGGGTTATTTTTAATGCTGACGAGGTCCCCTTGACCGCCTGGGATTCAATTTTTCTGAAGGCGTTGAGCGCCGTATATTCCAGTGACGGCCTTACGCCCCGCCCCTTGCAGAAGGGACAGGCGGAATAACTGATCTCCTGAATGGTTGACTGTTTTTTCTGTCTTGAGAGTTCGAGAATGCCGAATTTGGAGATGCGGGACAACTGAATTCTCGCTCTGTCAACGCTGAGGGCTTTCTTAAAGGTCTTTTCCACCTCGGCGTTGTGCTTCTGATCCCGCATATCGATGAAGTCGATCACGATGAGGCCGCCAAGGTCGCGGAGACGCAATTGCCTGGCTATCTCTTCGGCCGCTTCAATGTTTGTCTTGAACGCCGTATCTTCCACGTTGCGCTTGTTTGAAGCCCGACCCGAGTTCACATCGATGGTGATCATGGCTTCCGTGGGATTGATAATGATATAGCCGCCGGATTTCAGTTCCACCCGGTCCTTATAAATGACGCGGATCTGGTCCTCGAGCTGAAACTTGTCGAACAGAGGGGTCTTGTCTTTGTAGAGCTTAATCATTTTTAAACTTCGGGGCATGACGGCTTTACAGTAGTCCCTGATTTTCCTGATTGTCTCCACATCATCCACAAGGATCTCCGCGATCTCCGATGTGAAATAGTCGCGAAGCGAGCGGACGCCAAAATTACTTTCCTGATAAATGAGAGACGGCGCGGACGTCGTTTTTGTCTTCTTCTGGATTTCCTTCCACAATCTCAACAGGTGATGATAATCGCGGGAAAGCTCCTGCTTGGTTCTGTTCATGCCCGCCGTGCGCACAATAAACCCGATTCCCTCCTCGATCTTGATCTGCTCCATGAGTCCCTTCAGACGTTTACGATCTTCTTCATCCTCAATTTTGCGGGATATACCGCTGCTCGGTTTGTTCGGCAGCAGCACCATGTACCGGCCGGGAAGAGAGATATACGTCGTCAGGAGAGCGCCTTTTCGTTCACTCACCTCCCTCATGACCTGGACAAGAACCTCCTGTCCGGCTTTGAGAGAATGTCTGGTGCTGGACGGGCTGCCTTCCTTGGCGCCGGCTTCCGCATAATACTCGGTGCTGACATCATGGAGGGGGAGAAAGCCGTCCCTCTTGCCGCCATAATTGACAAAAGCGGCCTGGAGCCCCCGCTCCACTTTCATGACGACGCCTTTATAAATGTTGCCCGTGACCGGTTCTTTGATGGCCATTTGAATATTGAATTCGATTAGTTTACCGCCATCCACAACGGCCATCCGTTTTTGTTCGGGATGAACGGCATTTATCAGCATTTCCCTTTTCATATAAATCCTTGTGTTTATATTAGTGTCGACACGTCGCCCTTTCCGATTCTGATGACTTCAATGATATCATCTACAAGGCTGACGACACTTGATTGCTCCGGAACAAGCGTCCCTCCGTCGATGACGAGATCGACAAAGTGTCCGAATTTTTCTTTGATGTTGTATGGATCGCTCAGGATATCCCCGTTCTCGGTCTTTACGCTGGTACTGATAATGGGTTGTCCCAGTTCTCTGACGAGGGCAAGGCAGATACGATTATCCGGCACCCTGATGCCCGTGGTCTGCCTTTTGGGAAGGATGATTTTGGGAACGAGCCTTGATGCTTCTAAAATAAACGTGTAGGGGCCCGGGAGCAGACGCTTCATCGTCTTGTAAGCGTAATCCGATACACGGGCGTACCGGCTTATATCTTTCAAATCCGCGCAGACAAAACTGAAAGGCTGCTTCTTGTTTCTCCTTTTGATCTCGTAAATCTTTTCGATTCCCTTTTTATTATAAAGGTCGCATCCCAGTCCGTAAACGGTGTCCGTCGGATAAATAATGACTCCACCGTCCCGTAAGATATCAACGGCTTTTTTGATCAACCGCGCCTGCGGGTTCTGGTTGTTAATGGAGAAATACATATCGCTTTTCTGATTCCATCAATGAGAGCTTTGAATTTTCCCTCAAACTGCTGCCCTTGATGCCCTCGTAAAACACTGAATTATACCTTAACTTGTCATTCCCGCGAAAGCGGGAATCAGGTAATATCAAAAATATTAACCCGTTAAAACTCCTCACATTCGTTCGGAATGACATTTCCTCTGCCTCTGGGCGGGAGTGACATTGGGCGCAATGTATCAGAAATAAAAGCGATTATCAATGATCTTTCGTTTCATCCTTGCTTAATTTATATTGCATGCTGTCCACAAGAGCATTCCAGCTTGCCTCAATAATGTTGGCCGATACGCCGACGGTGCTCCAGACCTCATCACCGTCTCTCGAATCCAGGAGGACCCGCACTTTTGCTGCGGTTCCTTCAGAGCCTTCCAGGATTCTGACCTTGAAATCCACCAGGTGCATTTCGCTGATCCGGGGATAAAATTTTACGAGTGCTTTTCTGAGAGCGTTGTCAAGAGCATTCACGGGGCCGTTTCCTTCGGCGGCGGTCAGCTCCTCCTCATTGCCGACCGATATCTTGATGGTGGCCTGAGAAACGGGAGGATTGTCTTTTATCTTCGCATTCATGACCTGGAAACTTTCCAGCGTAAAGGGTTCTTTGAATTTGCCTGCCGCCTTTTTCAGCAATACAGACAGGGACCCCTCGGCGGCGTCAAACTGATACCCCTGAGCTTCCATGTTTTTGATTTCCTGAACGATCCTCCTGCTGATTGCCGTGTCTGGTCCCAGATCGATTCCCAGTTCCCTTGCCTTGTACTCGATGTTGCTTTTACCCGCCAGCTCCGAAACCAGAACTCTCTGCGTATTCCCCACCTGTGCGGGCAAAATATGTTCATAGGCTGCCGGGTTTTTTGAAACGGCGTCGACATGTACCCCCCCTTTATGGGCAAAGGCGCTCCGGCCGACAAAGGGTCTGGAGCTGAGGGGAGGAATGTTTGCAACTTCACTGATATAGTTTGAAAGATTTGTAAGTTGTCTGATGGAGGCTTCCGGAAGACATCTTCTGTTCATCTTCAGCTGGAGATTGGCGATCACGCTGATGAGGTCGGCGTTCCCGCATCTTTCCCCGTATCCGTTTATCGTTCCGTGTACCATATTGACGCCCGAAAGAACGGCCGTCAGCGTATTGGCCACCCCGAGTCCGCCGTCATTGTGGGCGTGAATGCCGAATTTGCGGGAAGGATTCCGGGCGCTTACTTCCCCGATGATTGCTGAAATCTCATGAGGCAGGGTGCCACCGTTGGTGTCACAGAGCACCACCGTGTCCGCGCCGGCTGCAAAGGCGACCTCTACGACTTTGCAAGCATACTCCGGATTCTGTTTATAACCGTCGAAGAAATGCTCTGCGTCATAGATGACCTCCTTCCCCTTCTTTTTCAGATATTCAATGGAATCATGAATCATGGCAAGATTCGTGTCGAGGGATATCCGCAGAATATCGATCAGATGAAGTTCCCACGTTTTTCCGAATATTGTCACCGTCGGCGTCTCCGCCGTGAGCAAGGCCGTCAGATTCGGACACTTTTCGACTTTCCTGTCCGGTCTTCTCGTGCTGCCGAATGCGGTCAGCCGTGCATTTTTAAATGTCGCCCTTCCGGCCAGTTCGAAAAAACGCACGTCCTTGGGATTGGAACCCGGCCAGCCGCCTTCAATGTAGTGAAGGCCGAAATCATCCAGACGCTGTGCGATCCTCAATTTTTCTTCTGCTGAAAAATTAACCTGCTCTCCCTGGGTTCCATCTCTCAATGTGGTATCGTAAAGTAAAACATCCGCTCTATTCATGGTCTTATCCCCCTTTGTTGAAACTCCGATCAAAAAAAATCCGCTATCAGTTTGACCTGATAACGGATTTTGGTTCATCTTTATTTTTGATCCGGACACTACACCATCACCAGGCCCCCTATGTCATGAGGCTGAATTATGCCGCCGACGATAATAACGGGCGTTGCGACGGTTACTTTCCGGTTCATGCTGGTCTACTCTCTAAGAGGTTAGAATTCCGAATTATTTAATTCATCTATAAATTGTATTAATTTTTTTGTCAAGAGAATTGTCCCGAATAAAAAAATTGCTAAATTGATGGTCGTGGTGTACGGTAGCGCACCAACCCGCCAAGGAGATGAGCCATGACTGCTGATGATCCAAACGACATCCCGAAAATACAGATGGACCAGGACAATCTTTACCATGAAGAGACCTTTACGGACCTGAAGGCAGGATGGATCCGGCGGCTTACCCCTGTGAATGCGGACGGCACCAGGGATAAGCGCCGCGAATCCCTGTTCATCGGGCAGACGCAACTGGCCACACCGCAGGGCCCCATACCGATTCAGTGTCAGATTCCGGCGAAGTCGCTTCCGGAAGCTATTAAGAAATTTCCGGAATTTATGGAAATGACGATGAAGCAGGTGGTTGAGAGAGCAATGGAAATGCAGCGGCAGGCCGGCTCCCGCATTATCACCCCCTAAAAAAATAGGGGGACAGCGCCCCTATTTTTTTACAATGAGGCGCCTCTGAGAAAGTTGATGGCATTTTTGAAGATGTCAAGCCCCATCCCCTCTTCGGGAAGTATTTCCCGGGTCCAGCGGGGATGGTTGGTGTAGTGGAGATAGGCCTCCGGATGGGGCATGAGGCCGAAGATCCTTCCCGTGCTGTTGCAGATACCGGCGATACCGTCTACAGCACCGTTAGGATTAGCGGGATAATCCATGGCGATATCCGCAAAATCACGATGACTGTACTGAACAGCGACCTGGCGATCATCGTGCAACTTTTCGAGAATATCCTCATTTTTCGTAATAAACTTCCCCTCCCCGTGTCTTACGGGGAGATACAGCCCCCCTGTATTTTTTGTGAAGATGCAGAGGGAATCACGGTTCACCCGGAGATAGACCCATCGATCTTCGAACCGGCCTGAATCGTTGAACGTCAGGGTCACGGTCTGTGTCCGGTAATCTCCGTCAAAGCCGGGAAGCATTCCCAGCTTCACCAGCAGTTGGAACCCGTTGCAGACGCCGAGAATCAGTTTTCCCTGTGCGATGAAGCGGGCAAACTGATCGTAAAGTTTCTCATCCCTCCCCTCGATTCCAGCGTGCAATATGCGATTCGCCCCCGCTTTTGCCGATCCCAGGTCGTCACCGTCAAGGAATCCGCCGGGCAGGTTGAGGAAATGATAGTCGTCGAGACTCTTTTCACCGTAAAGCAATTTGCTGATGTGGACGATATCGACTTCATCGGAACCGGCGAGCCTGCAGGCATGGGCCATTTCCATTTCACAGTTGGTTCCGTTTCCCGTAATGACGATTGACTTGACTATTTTCGGCATTTAAATTCTCCGCTTCTGAAACTGGATTCCGTGTAATGCACGGAATGACATGGAAATCCTTGCATTTCTCCAAGTTGTGTCATTTAAGATTTCTCGCATTGCTCGAAATGACAGCAAAAAAATTATGACACAGTTTTAAAAATTCAAAGGCTTCTGCCATATTGCTTTTAAAAGCTGAATATCCTCTTCGATGACCCGGTTTCCCCCGAGTCCGTCGATTTTCAGCACACCCTCGGGAAGGACAACGCCCACCTGGCCGATGACCACACCGGTCATGATATCTTCGAACCGGTCTTTTGCCCCCGGCGGAATCGTGGCAACAAAGCGGCTCTGGGATTCGGAGAAAAGAAGGGTGTCGTTTCGATCGATTCCCTCTGACGGAACAAGAGCAAGGTCGATGAGCATGCCCAATCCCCCGGCAAAGGCCGTCTCGGCAAGGGCAACACCCAATCCCCCGTCGGAACAATCATGACAGGAAGCAACAAGCCCCGTCTGAATGGCCCCGCTCAGGGCGTCGTACAACGCTTTCGCCCTCTCCGCATGGACTTTTGGTACCTGATTTCCGACAAAGCCATGCATGGCATACCACTCGGAGCCGCCCATTTCCGGGTAGGTTATCCCGAGGATATACACAAGGTGACCCGCTTCCTTGGCATCCATAGTGACGGCTTTGCGCACATCTTCCATTTTGCCGATGGTCGAAAACAGCAGGGTAGGCGGAATCGATATCTTTGTATCCCCGATCTGATAGTCGTTTTTCATACTGTCTTTTCCCGAAATGCAGGGGACGCCGTACGCCGTCGTATAATCGTAAAGCGCCCGGTTCGCCCGGACAAGCTGCGACAGCTTGTATTCACCATCCGGGGTTTTCTCCGATTGCACGGGATCACACCAGCAGAAATTATCCAGCCCGGCCAGACGTTCGAGGGTTCCGCCTACGGCAATGGCATTCCTGACGGCCTCATCGATGGCGCAGGCAGCCATGTGGTAGGTGTCGATATCGCCGTAACGGGGACAGATGCCGTGGGCTACCACAACGCCTTCATGAGAACTCAGCACAGGCCGGATGACCGCCGCGTCACCGGGGCCGTCGTTACAGGCGCCGACCATCGGTTTGATCACGCTTCCTCCCTGGACCTCGTGGTCGTACTGTCGGACAACAGCCTCCTTGCTGCAAATGTTAAACCGGGAAAGCATGCTTGCCAGAGCCTTTCCCATGTCGGCAGGCTCCGGGAAATCAGGCTCCGCATGCCTCGGCGGCAACCATTTTGCACGCAACTGCATCTGGGGAACGCCGTCGTGGAGAAAATCCATATCCAGATAAGCCACCGTCTCTTCACCGTAGCGGACATGAAACTTGCCTGAATCTGTGTACGTACCCAGGACGGTGGCCTCCACATCCATCTTCCGGGCAAGATCGAGAAAGGCCTGCACATGTTCCGGGGCCACCGCCAGGGTCATTCTTTCCTGGGATTCGGAAATAAGAATCTCCCATGGATTCAGCCCCGGATATTTCAGGGGCGCCTTCCTGAGATCCATTTCACACCCGCCGCAGAGACGTGCTGTTTCACCAACGGAGGAAGACAGCCCGCCGGCGCCGTTATCCGTTATCGCCCGATAAAGTCCCTGGTCTCTCGCGATAAGAAGAAAATCCGTCATTTTTTTTTGGGTAATGGGATCACCGATCTGGACAGCCGTGACCGGAGACCCTTCATGGAGCTCCTCCGAAGAGAAGGTTGCCCCGTGAATGCCGTCTTTTCCGATCCTGCCGCCTGCCATGACGATCATATCACCCGGCTGAATTTCCTTCGTGTGCGATGGCTGTCCCTGGAGAACGGCCGGCATGATACCTGACGTTCCGCAATAGACGAGGGGTTTCCCGAGGAATCGCTCGTCGAATACGATGCTGCCGTTGACCGTCGGGATTCCGCTCTTGTTTCCGCCATGCTCGACACCCTCCCGAACCCCTTCATAGATGCGCCGGGGGTGAAGAATCCGCTTTGGCAGGGGTTTGTCGTAGGTCGGAGGCGCGAAGCAAAAGACATCCGTATTGAAGATCAGTTTTGCCCCTTTTCCGGTGCCGAAGGGATCCCGATTGACCCCCACGATACCCGTAAGGGCGCCTCCGTAGGGATCCAGAGCGGATGGAGAATTGTGGGTTTCCACTTTGAAAACCAGGTTATATTCATCGTTGAACCGAATGATCCCGGCATTATCAATAAAAACGGAAATGCACCAGTCATCCTTCCCCAGGCGTTCCCGGATCTTTTTCGTTGATCCTTTGATACAGGTATCAAAAAGGGAATCGATCTTTTCGAATGCGCCTTGTTCGTCCTCGTAAACGATCCGGGCGTTAAATATTTTATGTTTGCAGTGCTCGGACCATGTCTGGGCAAGACATTCCAGTTCCGCGTCGGTCATCTTTTTCCCAAGACCGACTTTGTGCCTCCCTTGCAACACCGTGTCATCCCCAAGATAATCCCGCAGAGTTTTCATCTCGGCAAGATTCAGGGCCAGGACACGCTCATTGCTGATTTTGAGAAGTGCCCCGTCGCTTACATCAAGATCGATTTCTTCAACCGATAAACGGTCCCCGCCGAAGACACGCGGGATGTGAGGAGCCATTCCCTTTTGAGGGTCCCACGTTTTCCCGTCAACGATTTCATACCTTTCAATGAGTTCGTTGGCAAGGAGATTGGAGGCAATGTTTTCCGCATCGCGGCGGCTGATGGGACCATCGATCACGTACTGTCTTGATGTGTAAACACCCCGAAGCCGGTCTGAGGATATTCCCAGCAGCAGTGCAATGGCTTCTTTCGCGGTCTTTCCCACATTATCAGTGACTCCCGGTCTGAATCCCACTTCGATCATCCAGTCAAACCCTTGCGCCAGGCCGCGGTTGATCTCATAATCCTGGATGATCGGATCGGAAAGAGGCCCCGCCGCCGCCTTCTCCAGTTCCCCGGGGGTCAGATCACCGTCAATCGTATGAACATCAATGGTTCTCACCCTGTCAACAGCGATCTGCAGGTGTTCAACGATCCTGCGTGCGACTTTGTCTCCCAGGGCATCCCTGATCCCTTCTCTGAATCCGATTTCGATCCTGTCCGCCATAAAACTCCCCTGATATTATAAGGTAAGCACTATTTTTTTATAGTTTTATAACTTGACGCCCTCGTATAAAGGCCCTTTTCCTCTCCCCTGGCGGGAGGGGACGAAGGGGAGGGGGAAAAGACATGGTTGAATCCGGCAACTTACCACCCCCACCTTAACCCTCCCCCGTCGAGGGGGAGGGAATTCAAAAACTTCCTGGATCCCCGCTTTCGCGGGGATGACATTAGGTATATTGACTCCCGCCGGAGCCTGCCCTCGAAAGTACTTGTCGGGGGCAGGAGTGACAAGAATTTTGACTTTCTACGAAACCATCAAACGTGCATGATGAAAACGTGGATGAGGATATCAAAAGGTCTGTCATAAAGCAACTTTTCTTCCCTTTTTTGCAGGTAAAACCCGATTATCATGAATCCATTGTATAAATGGGCCAATTGTGGTATTAAATTACACTCATCGTCATATAAAATTAAATCACGAAACGGGACATGCCCGTCTATGATGAAGCATACAGTCATGAAAGGAGAATGCGATGATGAAGATTATGGTGGGCTATGATGGATCCAATGCGGCAAAAAACGCTCTGACTCTGGCCAAGGCACATGCAAAAGCCTTCAAAGCGAAAGTCTATATTCTAAGTACCATATTTCAAAAATACGGTTACGTAAAATGATCTTGATTCACGACAA
>CAZIQY010000064.1:0-16285 GCA_964541605.1 uncultured Syntrophaceae bacterium
CCGTCTTTGGACGTATAGACAACCTTTCCCTCCTGCTCCAGATAGTGCATGCGCTCCTGGGAGAAAGAGGCCCGGATGATATAGCGGGCCAGATTTTCCATAGCCGTATTATCATTGGGCGATATGCGGTTTCCGCAGAAGACGTTGAATCCGGAATGCCGCCATTGGGAGAGCATGGTGATCATCTCCTGCGTGACCTTTCCCTTGGAGAGCAGCATCCTGAGCACCTTGTGCCGGAAGATGGCCTCCAACTTTTTCAGTTCAAGAGGCGGAGCAACGCGGAACATGCTCCTGCTGCCGTAGAAACATCCATCGGTGACGAGGATGTGGCAGTGGGGATTGAAGCCGAGGAAATCGCCGAAAGTCTGTATGGCGATGACGGCGCCGGGAATGGGATCATTCTCCGGAACTGCCTCTTGGAGAAACACTTTCAGGGATTCCCAGGCGCACCGGCTCAGATCGGCCAGAAGCTTCCGGTCATACAGGAAGTAACGGCGCAGGATCTTCGGGATGCCAAAGACAAAATGCCGATGGGGGACCTTCTTGAGGACATCCATGCAGAGCCATTCGCCGAATTCCACCACGCGCTTCTGATGGCAGGATGGGCAGAAATGGCGGCGCTTGCAGGAGAATGCCAGCAGGTACTCATGCCCGCAATCCTTGCATTTCACACGGGCAAAGCCGTTGTGCAGATCGCCGCAATCGAGGTAGCGGTAGATGACCTTCTCCAGATAAGGCCGCCAGAATCCGTATTGCCGTGAAAAATGATCGTCATAAATGTGGACGAATGTTTCAAAGTAATCCTCCACACAGCGGTAGTAATCCGAAGACTGAGGATTTCGTGGACGATAAACGGCGGCAGGAAGGGACACGATCTTTCTCCAAAAAAGAGAACATCATGCCGCCATAATGTAGAACGGACGTTCTATTTGTCAAGGGAGATTTTCACGGGGAAGATCGCTGATTACGCATCGAATTCTTGTTATCTCTTCAATCAGCTCTTGATTTGTCCTGGCTTGTTCGTTCATATGGTGCCCTCTGTCGTGATAAACGATGCTAGCTGAAAAAAAAGACGGGTAGTATTTGTTATGAGACTTATTTTCACTCATCTTGCGCGTACAGAAATCACCGGATCCGTTAGACGTGTCCAAGTGCCTTACGGGATACGGTGGATTTCCTGGTTCGATACTCTTTTCTTGCCTCAAATACCAAAAGGCGTTGATGACTAGATTCAAGGGATGGTGAAGACAGGTACTCGATGGCCGTCGTCTCCTGTCTCGTATGCTCCGCTAGCTTCTTGAGGTCAAGTCTTTTGAGGACGTCGATAGTGACGGGCCTCTTCGCATCCGTGAAGACAAGAGCGGACATGAATCGCTGGGCCGTTTCGGAGTTCAGGAGGCCAGCAAAGAACTCGGCCTCTGACATGGAGTCACAAGGAATGAAGTAACAGGTGTCGTCGACCATGATCGGTTTGCCGCCAGCGCTCCCCACAGCTTGGAAATGAAGATTCTTGTAAAGCCCAGAAATGGCGACCTTCGCAGGCGAGAATGAGTAGTCACCCACGCCGAAGACGCAGAACCTTGCACGGTTCGCGTAGATGGAACTGCCTCTCTTGTCAAGTTGATCCGCGTGGTCAAGAAGGTAATGCCACGTCTTTGGGGCAATACTCTGGATTTCGTCCGTCTCGTCGGCAACCCGACGCTGCGTCAATAGGACGAATCGTGTGGGCCGCAGTCTGCTGTTCGCCAAATCGGACGACTTGAGCAATGGGAAGATGTAGTCGTCTTCCAAGTCGCACCGTTCGCCGAGTCCATTGACGAAGGAGCTATTATCCCGCGTGAACTCCATCACTTTCGCCGCGTCATGCTTCACACCGGATCGCCACTTTCGGTACTCCAAGCCGTCGAGATCACGCAATGCACAGTAGGCATCTATGTCTGAGACCAACTCTCCGGCGAACAGACCGAAGGTCTGCAAAGGTTCATCAAAGGATAGGGTACGGTAGACTGTAGCGGTAGATTCGGTCCCTCCGATCCCTGTATGTGTGTAGAGTAAGCATGCGTCCACTGACACGCCAAACTCTGCGGCAGCATCGATCAGGTGAAGTGAAGATGGCCCGGCGTCGAGCCCGTTGATCCATGCGTGTCGAAGGACTTTTCGCGCCGTTGCCGTCTTGCAAAGCATGGCGATGGCAGCCCGTCTTCCCTGAAGCGCTTCCAGTAGCCTGATAAGCATCCATTCGGAAATATCGAAGTTCGCCTTGCCTGTCTTGGCAGCAAAGCCACCATGTCCCTGAAAGTTAGACTTCTCGGGAAGGTTCCTCCCCCCGATGACCCCCATTCCAGCATTCGTGATCCATGGCGGATTACCGATGATAAGCAGAGGTTCAGATTGCTCACTAAGGAATTCCCGCCAGTTGGTAGTGTAGAAGTCACGTTGCTGAACAGTGGCTGTTGATGGTCCGATCCGCGCAAGAACGGCATTTGCCGCCTTGACGTAATCGGCGTTCACGTCAAATCCCCAGTAGTTGGGTGACTTGCCGAAAAGTTCGGCAGCCGCCCGCAGAAAGGTACCAACTCCACACGTTGGCTCGACGATTGTGCTGGTGTGCCTCTCTTCTTGCTTAACCAGCGCCGCTACGCGTCGCGCGAGCGACAGAGGAGTTTGGAAGTCTCCGTATTCCTTCTTAGGGCTCACAGCAATTAGGCTCCTGCCTTGTCACCAATCAATTCTATCTGGGTCCTTTATGAACCGCTTGGCAAAGTTCTCATGCTTCTTGTGTTCTTTTTGTCTGTACTTCTCGTATGCTACCAGAAATCCCTTGTAGAAGTCGCGTTTAGTCTGGTCTTTGATCGTCTTTAGAGGACCAATTTTCTGAATTACACCATAGCCTTGAGCCTCTATTGAAAGACAGTCCCAACTGATGTGTTCAATGGGAATCAGTTCGGTTTGATTAAGTATTCGTAAGTTGTCGCCTTCTTCCTCGTAATCAACGAATATAAAGCTGAGCTGCTTACGTTCCTCGAACACCCACTTATGCATCTTCTGGATCGAGATCATGTTCGGTGAGTAGTTTTGTTTCGCAACGTTGTTGCTCTTGACGTTTACGGCATGGGTGTCGGTCAGCATGAAGTCGCCGACCGCCTTTCTTGTTGTTGTGTCTTTCCCGTACCTGTCCGCTATCAACTTCTCGATCTTGCTGTATGCATCCATTGTCATCATTCCGTGTGTTGTTTTGTCTAACAACAGTTTTTATATGGATCGTTTCTAATATTACGAACACCGCAATGCGGTCGGCATAACATCCCTACTATATCGTTACAGATTCTCCGTTCCACTCATGTCAAGGATTAATGATGGAAACATAGCATATCTTACTAAAAATGAAAAGCACGGCTTACAGGAAGTTTTTATGCTTCATCAGCCCAAAAAGATCGGGATAAAAAATCTACACATTTCAATTCGTATTCATTATGCATTCCCTATCATCCCATTGGAATAATAGAAACGGTTCTAAATATTCCATCTGTAGTTTTTATCAAACTGTGGATTACTGTTCATAAGTGAATATGAAGACGTAGCTCCGGATAAAGTATGGTGTATATCCCATTTTCCTTCATCATCTTTTTCTGCTTCGTATAGATTTTTTTTGTTTGGCATGATCTCATTCAAGTATTCTGTTACCTGTTTGTAATGACCTATGCCTCCTGAGGTAGAGACGAGTGTTAATAAAGATTAAATATCAGGGAACATAATAAACGGCTAACCATACGGTTTCGTGATCGGATGCTGTCCATTCCACCCGGTGCCGCTGGTGTCGATGGATATGGAGATGGTCGCCGGGATTCATGACGAGAATATCTTCTTGCCCCTCAAAACGTATTCCGGCGCTACCTTTCAAAAGAATTACCCATTCGTTTTCATTCTGGTCATACCAGAATCCTGCCGGAGAAGAATGACCGTAGGAAACAATTCTTTCGATACGGAAACAAGATGTCTTAAGAATTGTTTCGATGAGTTCGTCTTTTATGTTCTCAGGTATGTCGGAGAAGAGATTTTTAATGGAGTTCATTAAATGCCCGTTCTATAGATTCCCGCTTTCCAGACTGTGTCATAATAGGAAGAAGAGTCATTCCGAACGAATGTGAGGAATCTTAGAGATCCCTCCTTATAGTCGGGAGAAGGATTTCTCGTTTCACTCCTAAGAAACAACGCTTGTCCTGTCATCTCGAACCGTAGGTGAGAGATCTCGATACTTTAAAAACTACTGAGATTTCTCCCTACCGGTCGAAATGGCAGCTTGGGAGAGTCGTTTCTTCCATTGATAACACCGCCGCAGGCGGGGTATTGGGCTCGAAATGACATTGTGCAAAGACATTGTTTGAATTGAATTGATAATTATTGATCAATTTCTTTTTCAATATGCTTCGGAGACGATAAGGGGAAAAAGCTGTCAAGCATGATAAAGAAGGAAGGCAAGGGTATTTTTTTTTGCTGTGTGACAAGATCAGACTGGCAAATGATCCCTTTCAGGCGTCCCTCCTTATCAACGACCGGCAGACCGTTTATGTGATGTTCAAGCATTAACCTGGCGGCCTGAATAACTTCCGTTTCAGGGTAAACCGTGATTATATCCTTTGTCATGATATCTCTGGCTTTAAGCATTTATCATTCCTCCTTGTTGCCTTGCAAATAGGCATTACCGTATCGTAAATCTTCCCTGCATGCCCAATGGATCAGGATAGATCGACGGACTCTGTTCGATGTTGAGTTTTCTCGCCTCGTCCTCCACCGGAAGTTTCATGTATCCGTATATATCCGGCAGAGATTTCTTTCCTTCATTTATGGCTTTCAAGAAGAAGTATGTAAAAGCACCGTGTTTTTTATCGGGGAGGGATGTGCTGATCTGGTTGCCCTGGGCTGCTGTGAGTATGGCGATGTTTGCCCTGAGAGAGGAGGTGACGGAAGTTGTCATTACAAGCGGTCTCGCCCCCTTGGCCAACACGCTCCTGCCGCCCGCTCCTGAAAAGCAGGAGTCTAACAGTACAATGACTTCTTTCGCCTTGAGCTCGCCTAATTTATCGTACAGGCGTCTCAGCGGATATCCCGTGTCGCTCAGATAGTTGGGATCTCCATCGTAAGGTACGAGGAAAGCATCACCCGATTTTGGTTCCGGCGCCCCGTGACCTGAAAAATAAACAATAACCCTTGCACCTGCCCGCATCCTGTTTGGAAGCCATGACTCAAGAGTCTTTTTTATTGCAGAATAGGTGGCTTTTTCATTGGTGAGCCGGTAAATATTCCTCTCGGCGAAACCAAGGGCTTTCAGGTAGTCCACCACAAGGATCGCATCCGAAACAGAATAATCCGAGCGTGGAATTTCGGGATAGTTTTCTATTCCAATAACGACGGCGATATTTAGGTCATTCTCCTGTATTTTAAAATTTGGTGCCAGGGATACTTCCGACAAAGACGCGCTCTTTGCCGGGACAGGAACATGCGCTCCACCAGTGTTCTCAAGGGCAAGTGCGGCCAAAAGATCATCCCTGTGACGCTTCGACATTTTCCCGGTCTTTAATGCAAGCTGAGCAAGGAGAAGAGGGACATCCTTCCCTGGTATGTCTTCAACGTCAATATCCGGGATGATTCCAGCCTGTATCAGTCGCCCGGAAGGGAGATGGTAGCGAGAGGTGGTGAGTCTGAGGGCGTATCCGTCCCGCAACTCGTATATGGTCTGAATGGTTCCTCTGCCAAAGGTCTTCTGGCCGACAATCAGCGCCCCTGCTCTCTCCTGGAGGACCCCTGCCATGATTTCACCGCCGCTCGCCGTACCTTTGTTCACAAGAATGACAATATTGGGAATGTAAAGGGTGCCGGTTGTTTTGCCTTCATATTTCTGCTCTGCAGTGCCCCTTCCCTTTACGGAAAGGATGAGGCCGGTATCGATAAAGCGGTCTATGGACTGGACAGCTGAAGCGAGAAGTCCCCCGGGATTGTTTCTAAGATCGAGAACAAGCGCTGCGATATTTCCTTCGCTTTCCCGGAGTTTCGACAGGGCATCGTCAAGGATGAGGGGAGTCTTTTCAGAAAAGGAATTTATTTTTACATAGGCGACACCATTGTCCAGAAGACGCGATTTAATGCTCTGGATCCGTATCGTTCTTCTTGTGAGGGGAAATTCCAGGATATTGGAACCCCTGGCAATTGACAGGATTACTGTTGTATCGGCCTTCCCACGGATTAATTTTACGGCTTTGACTATGCCCAATCCTTTCGTGGGTGTTTTATCTATTGCCTTTATGAGGTCGCCCGGCGTGATCCCCGCATCGTAAGCAGGAGAACCTTCTATCGGGGTGACTACCCTGATTTCGTCGGCATCGACGCTGATTTCTATCCCGACCCCGGCAAACTCTCCCTTCGTGTCGATAAACAAATCCTTATACTCCTCCGGGGTGAGGAGGTTAGAATGCGGATCCAGGGACATTACCATCTGGCGTATCGCTGCTGTTTCGAGGGATTTTTCATTTTTCCCCTTGCTCGCCAGGGCGTCGATGCGCCGCCCAATGCTTTTGCTCAGGGTATCCTTGTTGTTCGCAACAAGGTCGGCAGCTTCCGCATTAGAAACGTCTGCGTGCTGCGAGATCCCACGCAGAGCGTTTCTTTCCAAAAACGGGTAATCCGGAGGTTCCACGAAGGACTTCTCTATTTTATCCACCACATCGTCAAAAAGCTTTAGATCGGCTGCATTGGCCTGAAAAGATAGTGGAAGAACCGTAAACAGGAGAACAAAGATGAACGGCCTCATCAATGGGGTCATCGGGTCATCTCCGGAGAGGATAAATTTTTTTTAGTATAAGGGGATATATCCTGTCTGTCAAGGTGGAAGGATGTCAAGGAATGCGTGGAGATATTTGAGAAAATTGTCAAACACCTGTCGACGATCAACAAAAGTTGTGTTATAAAAAAACATGGAAACCCATCCTTCCAAATACCGCTACGAAATCTGGACACGGGCAGGATCGTGCACGATAGAGCTTGCCTTTGTTAATAACAATGCGGCACACATCAATATCGCTTCAGATGGAATGGGCTCTCACATGTTCTCATGCCTGCATCAATCGCTTTCGAAAAACCACGGTTTCCTGCGTGTAATAAAGATTGACGATATCGAAACAGGTGAGGAAATCTATGCTGAACCATTTGTTGAGTATGGTGAAGACATTTATGGCCTGTATCTTTCGGTTTCGGGTTTTGAGGTGCCGGAGGTAGAGATTGTCTTTGAGTATATCAAGTTGCAGCAATCCGAAATGCACATGTCAGGGGATCGCACTCTGGATAACATGAGATTTAAAGGGTCTGCCGAATGGATCGACACGTTTGACATGTTTCTTTTTCTTCTTCCATTGACGAATGTTCCGGAAGAAAGCGTCGTACACAATCTTATTTCAGGAATCGACAAGATAAAACTGACAAGCACTGATTGAGAAAAATATAACGGAGGGCACATCAGGAAATGCGCATCACGATTTTGTCGGAAAATTATACGCCTTTTTCATTGAAGCTCAGAGGAGAGCACGGATTCTGCGCCTTGATAGAAAAGGATGATATGCAATTCCTTTATGACACTGGACGTTTCGGAGCCTGCATCGATAACGCCGAAGCGATGAAGATCGATTTAACGAACGTCGGGAAAATATTATTATCTCACGGCCATATAGATCATACCGGAGGAATCGAAAAAGTGCTGAAGACGATTGACCGCCCGGTTGACATCTATGCTCACCCGAAGATTTTCGAAAGCAAATTTATTGTTGGAGAACAATACAAAAAATCCTTTGGCAGGCAGGATGTATTTATCGGCATTCCATTTGACAGGCCGTACCTTGAAAAAATGCTCAATGCAACTTTTCAACTGCAAAACGGATTTTCTGAAGTTACAAAAGGCGTCTGGCTCACAGGCGAAGTGCCTTTGAGCAACGAGGTTGAAAAGATTCCCGAGTCATTTCTGGTGGAAAGAGACGGCGTCATTGTGAAAGACGACTTTGCGGACGACAATTCCCTTTTGATAGATACGGATAATGGGCTCGTGGTTGTTCTGGGATGTGCGCATCGGGGAATAGTCAATATACTGACATACGCAAAAAAAACGTTGAATAAAAATATCAGGGCCGTGATTGGAGGAACCCATTTGCACGATGCGTCAAAGACGCAGATTGCATTCGCCGGATCTTATTTAAAAGAGCTTTTTCAAAATGACGGGGTGGAACTGTTTGCACCCGCCCATTGTACAGGGATTAACACGATCATTGATTTTTGTGCAGAATTCAAAGATATTACAAAGCCTGCATTCTGCGGGACGGTTTTTGAATTCTAACCACCATTGCTTTTTATTGATAAAAACCTCCCCTCAATATTGCGTTTTCAACTCCCGTGGCTTCAGCATTGCGTATGCAAACCGCATCACGGGCACAGGTACATGGTGTTGCATCCCTAAACGCACCGTCGCACCAATCATGGATTCCAGTTCGGATGGTTTTCCGGATTCCACATCGCGCTGCATGGATGGTTTGATGCCCGGTTCACTGCTGTCGATAAAGGCAAGAGTTTTTTCTACCACATCGGCTTCAAGAGTCACGCCTTTTGCCTGAGCCAGTGCAGCCACTTCACTTATTGCCTCGGTCAGTACGGCGCGTGCTTCGGGCACATCACGGTAATCGCCGAACGTCATCCGCGTCAGGCTTCCCATGAGCATAACAGGTGCAATAAATACGAATTTCGTCCACAGGACTTTCAAGATATTGTCGCTCAATTCAACTGTTACACCCGCAGATTGAAGTGCGTTGTGAACGGCCTGGAGCCGCGTCGTCGTCCGTCCATTGAACTCGCCCAGCGCGATCCGGCGAAACTGGCTGTACTGGCCGATCACTCCCGGCGCCTCAACCGCCACGGAACACCACGTCGTACCGCCCAGCATGTGCTCCATCCCCACCACCGCGCCGATGCGTTCTGCCGAATCTATGCCGTTCTGGAGAGAAACCACTGCTGTATCTTTACCGACCATCGGTTTGATCAATTGCGCCGCCTCGTCTGTGTGATAGGTTTTTGTCGTAAAAAGAACGACGTCCACGGATCCTGCTTCGGAGGGGTCATTGGTCGTTGCGGCCGGAAAAATTGTGAAGTCGCCATGGACACTCTTTACAATCAAACCCTTCTCTCGAATGGCCTGAAGGTGCGCCCCGCGTGCGATGAAAATAACATCGTGACCGGCCCGGGCAAGCAACCCCCCATAATATCCTCCGATACCCCCTGTACCCATAATGGCAAACTTCATATAGTCCTCCTTTAGAATACAATTATTTAGGCTTGCATGACTGCATCTACAAGTCCTCACCTTATGACAAACGCATGAACTGTGAATTACCGATCGAAATGTTCAATCGTTGGTAATAAGAAAAAGTTTCTCTCGATATAGAGCAATTATCCTATCTCACCTTTCCAATCGGGAAAGTTTGTCCGCTGATCGAGATTGTCGGATACTGGGCTTTCTTGAATATTTTCTCAGCCAGAGTGGGCACTTCATTGTCCACATAATCCGCAAGCTCCGTCGTTTTCACATAACCGGTGTTTCCCTTGTCTGCCTTGCCTTTCAATCCTTCGGCCAGTACGTAGGTAAACAATCCATGCCCCTGATAGCCTTCCAGCGCTTCCTGGATAGAAGTTGATGCCGAAAGAATGGTCGATCCCACCGCCCGGCTCAATATCTTCATCGCGGTGTCCTCGCTCATGCCA
This sequence comes from uncultured Syntrophaceae bacterium, assembly GCA_964541605.1. Classification (GTDB taxonomy): domain Bacteria; phylum Desulfobacterota; class Syntrophia; order Syntrophales; family UBA2185; genus CAZIQY01. The sequence continues at coordinate 9,790 of CAZIQY010000064.1, forward strand.
CGCGTCAGCATGGCCACCTGGATGGCCTCACCCAAAGCACCCGCATTGCAGGTGTCGATGATGATCAGTTTCTTTGTGGCAGGGATATTACTGATAAGTTCCTTGAATACCGACTGACCAATGGCGTCGGTCTTGAGTCTTTCTGTCCGTGTTGATCCTACATTCGAGGTGATGAGAAAATATTCTCCGTCGTCAACGGTTCCGTGGCTTGCCACATACAAAACAAACAAGTCGTCCGGATTTAATGATTTCATGGTTTTGAGTTCTTTCAGGATATTTTCCCTTGTCGTTTCTTCCCTGGAAGAGAGTGTTTTAACCTCTACCTTTTCAAAAAGAGCGGTGGCGCCTCTTCTCAGAGTATTGCCAAATAGTGCGGCGTCGGCCGCGGCATAATTAAGTTGCAGTTTGGGATTCTTGTAGTTATTGATGCCGATCACCAGCGCATATAGCGATGGTCTGACGATTGTCTTGAATGATGCTGCAATTTCCTGGACGGCATCCGAGCTCTGCATGGTGTTGTCGGCATTGAAGGCAATGGCTCTGACGGCATTCAATCCCGGAGAAAGTTTCAGTCTATATGTTTTATGGAGTTCCCTCTGATTAGTTGCGACAACTTTCACGCCTCTTGCACTGTCCAGCATCACTGCCGAGCCGTTGAGATATAGACGGACATCGCCGATCCCACCTCCGGTATCGGTAATTTTTAAATTAACGGTTGTTTCATTTTTATCCGTGCTTTTAGGTGTATCGACAATTGTTACCACGGGAGGCGGTTTGACATCGGCTACTTTTTTGAGTTCCTTCAAAGACCCGCCGGAAAGGGCAACCTGGACAAGATCGGGACGAAAAAAACTCTCCCGCAACTGCTCGGTGCTGTATTCCTTGCCGCCGACTGTAACGCTGAGATACTGATCGCCTTTAGGAGAGGACGTATAATAGCCATTGGGTGTCGTTATGATCCATTCATCGTCATCAAAGGCAATCATGGAAGCGAGTTCTTCTCCCGTAGCTATATCCCAGATTCTTACAGAAGCGTCTCCAGCAGATATGATATGCTTGCCATTAGGGGAAAATTTAGCTGAAGCTCCCATTCCGGTATGTCCGGCAAGAACTTTCCATTGCGTTCCTGATGCTAAATCCCAGATTATTATTTTGCTATCACCATCCGCAGATAAGGCATATTTGCCATCCTGCGAAAAAGCTACGGACCGAATTCCATCAGGACCCGAATGACCGACGAATTTCTTTATTTCAGTTAAATTGTTTACATTCCACAATCTGACGATATCATCATCCCCGCCAGACAAGGCATATTTACCATCAGAAGAAAAAGTAATAACTTTTACACCAGCCCTTCCTAAAAATTTATAACCCTGCTCACTTCCTACTACTGTTTTTATAGATTCCCCCGTCGATGCATTCCATAAAGTCATATTAAAGCCACCGCTGGATAAGACATATTTCCCATCTGGTGAATAGGCAAAAGCAAAAGCTAAATAAGGATTGGGGCTTAATCTAAGCTCTCTGATTTTCCGACCTGTTGACACATCAAATATTTTCGTGCCCGATCTGCTTCCACATAAAAAAAATCTTCCATCCGGTGAAAAAGTCATAGAGAAATTCTCGGAATTCTCAAAAGTCATTATTTCTTGTCTTGTGGCCAAATCCCAAAGTTTTGTCCCTTTGTTGTCAGCGGAAACAAAATATTTTCCATCAGGCGATAAAGCCATCCTCGGCACCATCCCCGCAAAACCTCGTTGTTTATTGATGAAAGTATGAATTCTTTCCCCGCGAAGAATATCCCAGAGGATAAAAGATTCAAGACCGCTTGCTAAAACATACCGGCCATCCGGGAAAACACCTACTTGTAATAACATCTGAGCTCTTGTTTTTATTTCTCGGGATATACCAGCACTCGTTCCGGTAAGAACGGGTTTTTGCAATGCAAGTGCGCAGGACGAAAGAAAAATCATGAGGCAAATAGAAAAAAATATTCTATAAACAATCATACATCAACCTCCGAATGTTTATTGCAATTTATACAGTGGACTATCCTTCCCAAAATTAATAATCAATGGAGTCTGGCTGTGGCCGATCTGCTTAGAGATATTCGACGTTATCTTCTTGGAATATTCACCCAATCCGACGATACTGACCTTGCCGTCTTTGTATTTATCTGCCTCTTTATTATTGTTCAATCCGTCCAGTAAGGTGTACGTGAAAAGACCGTTTCCTTTATGCATTCCATATAGTCATATCTCTGCCACCGGTTAATATATATTTCCCATCAGGGGAATACACAGCCGAAAAAACACTACTTTGCGTCCTAAAATCTCTAATTTCTCTTCCTGTTTTAACATCAAAGCTTTTCATTATTGGCGGTTTCCTTGTAAATAAACCTCCACCAAGCCCTCCGCCACACAAAAATTGTTTTCCGTCCGGGGAGAAAGCTATAGCGTCAAACCTATCATCTTCATAAAATGACATTATTTCCTGTCTCGATATTAAATCCCACAGCTTTGTTCCACTGCAACCAGAAGCAAAATACTTCCCATCGGGCGAAAAAGCGACCCGTATAACCGGACTCTTGTGCATTTTATGATTGAACGTTTGTACTTTTTTCCCTTGCTGAATATCCCATAGTATAAAAGAACCGAACCCTCCGGATAAGACGTACCGTCCATCTGGAGAAACATCTATTTTCATTACTATCGGCGCTTTTTTCTTAATGGCCATAGACATATCGGAAATTTTCGAAGTCAAAACAGGTGTTGCTGCACATGAAGAAGGAAAAACGGCAAGACACACCGTCAATATTATCCGATAAGCAAACATTGTTTCCCCCATATCAGAAACCCCCGCTCTCTTTTGAAAAATGTGGCTTCAGTAAATCAGTTCATAATGACCTGTATGGGGTATGATCATAAGTGAATCTTTATCATACCGTTGGGTCGATTTTGATTTTACTCCGGCAGTTTCTCCAGATTGCCTTTCTGTTACTTCGTTTCTTCAATGGTGGAGGGAATTTCCGAATCAGGCGCCCTTTTGACACAGCCATACGAGAAAGTAACCAGTAGAATAACAATCATCAGGCAAATGGCCATTCGTTTCATATCGTGTCTCCTTTCCAGCAATCATTTGTTCAAAGTTTACAATTCCCCATACAACGACAGCGCCCGTATCCTGCCCACTGTATGGCCTCTTCAAGATTATATACCACTCCCCGTCAGTACAAATGCCGCCCAATAATAAGGGTGAGGATATTGTTTTTTAAGTTGAAGTTGAGCGTTTCGGAGAGCTTCATCTTTGCCCATGCTTTTACGATTTTGGTAAAAATCTACCATCAAATCGCGTGTGGCCTGATCGTCAACCTGCCACAAGCTGGAGATCAGCGAATGTACACCTGCATAAAGGAAACCGCGCGTAAAGCCGATGATATCATCTCCTTTCGCGATTTTTCCCAGTGCCGTTTCGCAAGCGCTCAAGGTCACCAGATCCGCATTCAGGGACAAATTATAGAGGTCGGAAGCTTTCAAAACACCGTCATTATTCTTGTCCGCGGCCAGCAACAGTGCAGAGTGAAGCGGCTGATCCGGGTCGAAAGTTCCATGAACAGCCAGATGAATGATCGGAAACCTGCCGCCATGAATTTTCAGACTTGTTTCCGTTGCTTCGGAGCGAAGAAGTACTTTGGAGCCGGGCAATATTCTCCCGACGGCTAAAGCTTCCTCTCCAGCGAATCTCAAATCGTATTTGGGGTCACCCAGTCGGGGATTGCCCAGAATTAACGCAGAAGTTGCTGAGGGTACTTTTGTATCCGATTCCAGGATAGTTAAGACACTGGCGCTGGGTAAAATCCGGATGCTATAACGGTCAATCAGGAAACGATTGCCATCGGCCAGGGCCGCAAAGGACAGATAGTGCAGGGCGCCATGGGGCACAATAATTAACTTCTTTGTTTTAACGGCGGCGTTAACCGGCACAAAGAGGCTTCGATAGAGACTCTGAGCGTACTGTTTGTACGTGCCGGCGGTGTTTATAATGATGGTCTTGCGCAAGTCGTCGATATCTTTTTCCAAATGATCGGCAGTAAGCTTTTGGGCTGAAATGCCCTGCTTCGTTAATACGAAAGCATGCCAGTTATTGCCGGTAAAATAATATTCAACCAGGGTTTCGTCCGGGCCTAATTTATTTTGAATCTCGGCAATATCCGGCGCATTGACGGAAACCAGTGCAGCCACTTCGGGCGCCTGCTCCCGCAAATCTTTTCTCAGAGCCAAAACAACGGAGCGCTTTTTTGTTTGTGCTTCTTTATCGCCGGCAGATGCGACACTGGATAAATCATTTTCCAGTGTCGCTATTTGGGTCAATGTCGTCCTGATCTGCTTGCCGGAATCGTTGTGAACGGCAATATTTTTTTGCGAGGCAAGTAAATCCACCAGCGCCCGCGATTTAGCCCTTTCCACATAAGAAAAAGCTTCCGCCGGACGGCCTTGAGTCAGCAGCAGGTCCGCCAGGAGTCCATAGACTTCCTGTTTGTCGCCGACAAAACCAATGCGCCCGGCTTCGGTATTAATCGAGGAACGACCCTTTTCAATGACATCAATCGCTTTTTTGAGCATCTCTTCGGCTGTTTTTGTCTGGCCTTCGGCCAGAGCGATTTTTGAACGGTCCAAAAGAACCAACCAGTATATGCCGCCGATTTGCTCGATTTGCGGGTGCCCTAAAAGTTTATCGTATACTTCTTTGGCTTCTTTCACTTTGCCGGTTTCATAAAGGCTTTTAGCGAAAATGAACATTTTTGGTATCTCGATAAAAGTCGTGTCAAACACGATACTGATCAGCCAGTCGACCTTTGCGTCGGGATTTCTGATGGCCGCGAGGGCCTGAGGGTAATCTTTCAATGCTATATAAATGCGGGATAGTGATTCGTATTTCCATGCGTAATAGGTAGACTCAGACATGCTTTCCAGAAGCCTGATCGCCTTGCGGGCACCTTTCGTGTCTCCCGTCAGGGCCATAGAAACGCCCAATAATTCACAAGTGTCGATAAATCGCACATCACTGCGATTTGCACCTTTTGAATTAAGCATTTTTAAAGCCAGCTTTCCTTCGATAACAGCCTTTTGTGGCTCACCGAGATCCAGATAAATGCCACCCCGTAAAATCTGGGGATAAACGCTGTAGTCGTTTTCAAAAATACTTTTATCTCCCTTATCAATCCGCTTTTGCAGTAGGTCGATTGTGGTAAGCGCTTTACTGTAGCTACGCGTTTCCTTATAAGCGAGAGCCAGTACATAGAGCGGCATCGGGGGCAGATCCTCGCCTTTATCTATTCTGGGTTGGAGCATATTGATTATCTCGTGCATCTGCTGTTTTTGCGCATAACTGGCTACTTTGTTACCATCAGAAAACGAGAATCCAACAAGGAAACAGGAAAGAGGCAAAAGGATAAGAAGGACATAGGAACGCTTGTTTTTCATAGCAGTCTTCCTCCTAAGCAGGACAATCACTAATATTTGTGACCATGCATTGCTCTTTAAACAACCTAAACAGATGCTCCAGTTAGTTGTCGGCACAACGCCCCAAGCCCCGTGTTATATGGACATAAAGAGCACATTGCAAAGCAACAATGATGCTAACGGAAAAACAAAGGCTGTTTTTGTTTTCTCTTGGCAAATTTTATTGTTGACAAACCCGTAAAAAGTCATGAAATCGTCATTCCGGCGAATCCTGGATCAAGTCCGGGACAGGCGCCGGAATCCAGACGTCGTCCCGGCGTAGGCCGGGAACCAGTCCTTTATACACTGGATTCCCCCGTATCAGGTACGGGGCAGGCTTATCAAGCGCGGAATGACAAAAAAAAGAATTTTTGACTTTTTACGAACACGTCATTGTTGGTTTGTTACTATTTCATTTCTTCGAGGGTAGCTGGAACATCTTCGCCGGGAGCTCTTTTGACACAGCCATACGAAAAACTAACCAGCAACATAGCAATAATCATCAAATAAATGGCTACTCTCTTCACATCGTGTCTCCTTTCCAGATATTTTATTTACCGCACCTTTCCTATCGGGAAAGTTTGTCCGCTGATCGAGATTGTCGGATACTGAGCTTTCTTGAATATTTTCTCTGCCAGAGCAGGCACTTCATTGTCCACATAATCTGCAAGCTCCGTCGTCTTCACATAACCCGTATTACCCTTATCGGCTTTCCCTTTTAAACCCTCAGCAAGCACGTACGTAAATAATCCATGCCCCTGATAACCCTCCAAGGCTTCCTGCATGGAAGTGGAAGCCGAAAGGATAGTTGAACCCATTGCACGGCTTAATATCTTCATCGCCGTATCCTCGCTCATGCCGCGGGTAAGCATGGCAACCTGGATGGCCTCACCCAACTTCCCCGCGTTACACGTGTCGATTATTGATTGATTATTATTGAATTGATAAGGCATTGCTTTTGATGGGTTGGAGTATAGGGGGGATGTTTTTGCCTG
>CAZIQY010000065.1:0-16040 GCA_964541605.1 uncultured Syntrophaceae bacterium
AGATAGACTTCAACGGTATCCAGGATCCTCACAACGGCGCAGGCATGGGGCACCTCGCCGTCCACAATCATGCGGTTCCGGGCGGTGGCAATGGCGGTGCTTTCCTGAAACGTAAACAGCAGCATGGCGGCTTCAATGTTCTTGATTTTCATTTTCAGGTCGATGTCTCTGCCTTCGGGGTCCCATCCGATGTACTGGACAATCCCTTTCCGGGTTTTTCCCACAACCATGTGCGGGCCGTCCGGCATGACGCCCAAGGAAAAGGTGAAATAATCCGGCAGCGCTGCAAACTCTTTTTTAACGTCCTCGTCTACCGCCGATGCCGCCTGGATGGCCTTGCCCACAAACCACAGCATGATCGCCACATAATCTTTTTTCAAAGATTTCTTTCCTGCTTTGACTTCCCTGAAATTTTCCATCATCCTTCTCCGAAAGACATCCCTCGTACCACTTCTTGCACTTTATGACGACACCTTGCCTCAGGGTTCTTTTGGACGTGTTCCTCCTGTCTGTAATATGAGTGGCTATTAGTTCAATTTATATAACACATTATCTTTACCGAAATTAATGATAAGGGGCGTCTGGTGTTGTCCTGTCTTTCTTGAAATATCTGTCGTTGTCTGTTTTGAAAACCCCCCGAGTTCCACGACACTGACCTTGCCGTCTCCATCTTTATCGGTTGCCTTGTTGTTGTTCAACCCCTGCAACAGGGTATGCGTGAAGAGGCCGTTGCCTTTGTATCCATCCATTGCCGCCTACCGGTCATTAGCCGATGCATAGATATGCAGCCCCATCTTCTTCGCCAGCACTGATATTCTTGCATCATACAGCCCGCTGACAATGTAATCAACTCCTCCCGCGTGACAGGTGTCGAAGATGAAAAGCTGACTCAATGATTTAATCTTTTTCGACATCTCCACGATCTCATTGGAGCTGATCATGCTCTGCGCCTGCATTGCCCCGTCAAAGTCATGGGTCAACAGGTAGTACTGGTTCTGGAGAAGAATGCCGTGGCCCGCAACGAAGAGGATAACGCTGTCCGTAGGCTTAACTCTTTTTGTCAGATCCTGTATTCTTGAAAGGATGTTCCGCTTTGCTGCATTTGCATCGGTCAAAAGCTCATCATGGATATATTCCGGCCTGTATATCGTAGCCGCCTGTTTAAGCACCTTTTCCTTGATGTCCTCCGCGTCTTTCACGGCGTATTTCAGGGTAACGGATTTGTCTTTATACTCGTTAATGCCGATGGAAAGAATATACAGATGGGGATTTTCGGCCTGTATGTTTGAAATGAACCGCGTGGTCTTCATAGTGCCCTGCACCGTGTTGGCGCCGTTAAAAGCGGTGACGCTGACCTCGTTCTCGCCCGGAACGGCATCCACTTCCTTGCACTCTTCAAAGACGTCCGCTTTGGCCTTGCTTGTCGTCGGTGCGTTTTCAACGGTTCCCTTTACGGATACGCTCCGCATGTCGTCGTAGATGGCCTTGCTGTTCAGGGCCACGATCGGCGCCTTTCCTGAGGGTGTTTTGGCCGCTTCCCGGTAATAACCGTCGGAATCGATCAACTTTCCGTTGTGAAACAGCCTCACCTCACCGATACCGCCGCCGCCATTTTTCACCTGGTAGCAGACCTGTGCCCGCGGCGCATCGGTAGTTGCCGGGGTTCTGGTAAACTCAACAACCGGTGGCGGCATCTTTATGGCGTCCTGCATGGTGATGGTCACAAGCCCGCCGATGTCTTCTCCTCTCAACTTTGCCGCCACGATATCCGGGCGGAAGAAAACATCGTAGAACTGCTCCATGCCGTACGTTTTTCCCCCCGTGATCAGACTCATGTAGCTGTGGCCGTTGGGCGATGCGTTGTAATAGCCCTCACTGGTTATCGTAAGCCATTCGCCGTCCTCGAAACTCACCATCATGGCGACCTCCCGGCCTGTCGTGATATCCCATATCCTCAATGAAGCGTCACCTACAGTCAGGGCGTACCTGTTGTCCGGCGTGAATCTCACCACGTAAACACCGGGATCGAAAGAACTCCTGTATCCCTCCGAATGACCTTTGAATATCTTCAGTATCTCGCCTGTGGAAACATCCCATAGTCTTGCTGTCGCATCCCAGCTTCCGGAAAGAGCGAGTCTTCCGTCGGGAGAAAAGGCAACGGAATAAAGGACGTCTGTATGGCCCCTGAACGTCCGGATCAATTTTCCCGTTTCCACCTCCCAGAGCCGTAATGTTTTGTCACTCCCTCCCGACAGCGCGTATTTCCCATCGGGAGAGAATTTTACGGAATTCACCATTCCCTCTCTGAACGTTCCCTCGTGGCCGATGAACCTCCTCACCGCTTCTCCGGTCTCAAGGTTCCAGAGCCTGACGGTGGTGTCGAAGCTTGAGGAAATGCCGTATTTCCCGTCGGGAGAGATGTCCACGGAATAGATGGCGCCCCGCCATCCCGAGTCGGCATGGCCTTTCAATTTCCGGATATGCCCCGTACCCAGATCCAGCACGGCAAGTTCATGATTCGGTCCCCCCATGAGAATGAACTTTCCGTCCGGGGAAACGGCGAAGTCCAAAGAGGTCTCTGAAAATTCTCTGATAATATTTCCGGTCTCGATGTCAACGATTTTGATGCCCAGATCACGAACAATGATTTTTTTCCCGTCCGGCATGAACTGCACGACGACCCATGCCGCGCAACCGACGACAGATGACGACATTTTGAATGTTTTCAGTTTTTGCCCGGTTGATATGTCCCAGAGATTGGAAATGTGTTTGACGGAACCGACCGCAACCTGGCTGTTTTTAGGGGAAACGGCAAGGCGCATCGCCAGTTCGGCGGGCTGATTGATCCCCAGATCCGTTCCCGGTATCCGCGAATGGATGTCCGGTGTGGCGGCGCAGGAAGAGAGAAGAATCGACAAAAGGAGAAATGATATTTTCAGCCATACGGACATGCCCTGTCTCCTTATCCGTTTCCCCATTCCATGCGCAGGACCTTCGCTCCCCGGATCCTGGCTTCCTTGAGTTCGGCCAGCGCCTTGTTGGCTTCTTTTAAGGCAAATTCCTGAATCTCCGGCCGGATGGGGATCTCCGCCGCCAGCTCCAGGAATTCGCTGATATCCTGACGGGCCACATTGGCCACGCTTTTGATCTCCTTTTCGAGCCACAGGTGGGCAGGATAATCCAACTTTATCAGATATTCCTTGTCCCTTTCCTCTTTCCGGATGGCGTTGATGACCAGCCTTCCCCCCGGAGTCAGGTTCTTCAAAGCCTCCACGACGGGCTTCCACGCCGGGGTGGTGTCGATGACGGCGTGGAGTTTTTCCGGCGATTCGTCTTCAGTGTTTCCCGCCCAGACGGCGCCCAGTTCCCGGGCGAAGTCTTGTTCCCTCTCGCTCCTCGCAAAAACAAAGATTTTTGAATTCGGATATTTGTGACGAACCATCTTGAGGACCAGATGGGCCGAAGCTCCGAAGCCGGTGAGCCCCAAGTTCTGGCCGTCTTTCAGGTTGGTCAGCCGCAGAGACCGGTGGCCGATAGCGCCTGCGCACAGAAGAGGCGCAGCCTCCGCATCGGAAAAAATATCGGGGATGGAGTAGGCAAAGCCCTCCGGCACCGTCATGAATCCGGCATAACCACCGTCAGCATCCCGGCCTGTCGCCCGGAAATGTTCGCAGATGTTTTCGTTTCCTTCAAGACAGGCGCTGCAAAGGCCGCAGGCGAAAAAAATCCAGCCGACACCCACCCGGTCTCCGGTTTTGAACCGACCGGCATTCTTGCCTTTCCCTGCCACCCTGCCCACCGCCTGGTGCCCCGGAACGATGGGAAATGAAGGCGGCGGCGTCCTCCCCTCAATCTCATCCAGTTCCGTATGGCAGACCCCACAGGCGGAAATCCTGATCAGAATTTCCCCATCCCCCGGTACGGGTTCCGGCATGTCGACCATTTCCAGTGGCGTCCTGTTCTCCCGAAAGCTGGAAATGCCTTTTAATATCATGGCCTTCATGATTGATTACTTTTTCCCTGAGTTTGTCATCCTTGTTTCATTTATGAAATGGTAATCTGCAGTGGGAGTTTATCCCCTCGTGTCATTCCCGTCTCCGACAGGGACATTCGAGGACAGGCTCCGGCCGGAATCTAACCCCTCGTGTCATTCCCGCGCAGGCGGGAATCCATTATTTTCAATGTATTTGTTTTTCCTTTATTCTTGACAAGTTAATGCAGTTTACTTAAAACTACTCGTTCAGTCAAGTTTGTATTCAGCGGAAAAAATACACCACAACTGATAAGGTTCGTAAAACCCATTTTAATTAAAGATCGGAGGTGACAGGCATGAAACCTGCAACGAATATCACGGTCATATTGTTAATGCTGATTGCGATAGCGCACCTGTTGAGGCTTTTATTCCGGGTCGAAATCGTCGCAAATGGCATGGTAATCCCCGTATGGGCGAGCATACCGGCGTTCATCATACCTGCTGTGCTGGCGATTATGGTATGGCGTGAAAACCGCGATCATCAGGTATGGAGCGGAAAATGAAAATCAGGCGGGGGAAACCGGGTGCTATAAACGCCGCCCACGCTGGCGGGTGTGTCGGGAAGCGGCGCATGATCAGACTGGACGAATGAATGATAAAGTATTATAATTAAAAAGGTGATGGGATTGGCCTTCGAGAGGTAAAAAAATGAATTTTAAAATAATCCTGATTATTATCCTTGCAAGTTTTACCGTGATCTTCCTCATTCAGAATGTTGCCGCAGTGGAGGTAAGCTTTCTATTCTGGTATATCTCCATGTCGCGCGCGCTGCTGATATTTTTTACAATGGTAATCGGTTTTCTTTTGGGATGGTTTCTGCATAGTTATTTTTCCTATCGGAAAGAGAAAGATGAGGCGGATGTTATCAATCCATAAACATAAGGAGAATTACCAATGAAAAGTGCGTATATCCATCTTCATGAGCGTCTTCGCGCGTTGGCCCAGAACCTGTGGTGGACATGGCATCCAGAGGTCATTAGCCTTTTTAGTGACTTAGACCCGCTACTCTGGCGCCGGTTTGACCATAACCCGATTGCTTTTCTGAATCGGATCTCACCCGAACAAATCGAGGAACGAGCCTCTGAACTGGTGCTCCACAGTCGAATAAATTACGCCTTCCGGCGTCTGAATGAGTATGTTGAAAAGGATAGGACGTGGGGAGGTACGCACTGCGGCAATTTAAACAAACGGCCGGTGGTCTATTTTTCCGCCGAGTTTGGCCTGCATGAATCGTTGCCGATTTACTCCGGCGGATTGGGTATCCTGGCAGGAGACCATCTAAAAAGCGCCTCTGATCTGGGAATTCCTTTGATAGGTATCGGGCTTCTCTATCAGCAAGGCTATTTCAGTCAGCACCTGAACAAGGATGGCTGGCAGGAAGAGGATTACATCGATCTCGATATCAACCGGTTGCCGTTGCAAGCAGTTACTGATTCATGTGGACAGCCGCTCATTATTAGAATTGATTCCCGGAGCGGCGCCATCCAGGCCCGGGTTTGGGAGATTCAGGTGGGACGGGTTCGACTTCTGCTGTTAGATTCCAATGTGGAAGGCAACTCAGCCGAAGATCGTGAATTGACTTCCCGACTTTACGGCGGCGACAATAGGATACGTATTCGACAGGAACTGCTGCTGGGGATTGGCGGTGCACGCATCTTACAGGCAATGAATATTTCCCCAGGAGTGCTGCATTTAAACGAGGGACACAGCGCCTTTGCCATTCTCGAAGAGATCCGCCGCATTATGGAATATGATAAGATTCCGTTTTACCGCGCCCACCGGCGCGTGTCTCTGAATACCGTTTTTACCACGCATACGCCTGTCGCCGCAGGCCACGACCGTTTTCCGCCGGATATGATCGAAGAGCATTTAGGCATCTTCCGGGAAAGATTGGGTCTGTCTCACGATGATTTGATGGCCTTAGGACGCGTCAATCCGCAAGACAGCTCGGAGCCTTTTTGCATGACGGTCCTGGCTTTGAAGACCTCTCGCCGGGCGAACGGCGTCTCGGCCATTCACGGGACTGTCAGTCGTCTGATGTGGCATCCTCTGTGGCCGACACTGCGTGAGGAAAAAGTCCCAATCGGCCATATTACCAACGGGGTGCATGTATTGTCATGGCTGGCGCCTCAAATGTACCAATTGTTTGGGGCGCGTCTTGGGCAGGATTGGCCTACACGAATGGCTTACCCGGACTTCTGGGAAAAAGTAGCCGAGGTTGATGACGGAGAATTGTGGGAGACACACCAGAGTCTGAAAATGCGCCTCATCCGCTTTGCCCGTCGCCGCCTGCAGTTGCAGTCGGAACGTATGGGTCATCGTGAAACAATCAAGCACATCGATCAGATTCTTGATCCGGATGTTCTCACCATTGGGTGCGCACGCAGGTTTGCAACCTATAAGCGAGGTGACCTGATTTTATCTCAACCCGAGCGTCTGGCCAAATTAATTGAAGACGCGCGCCGTCCGATCCAGATCGTTTTTGCCGGGAAGGCTCACCCCCGGGACAATGAGGGCAAGCAGTTGTTACAGAGAATTGCCCAATACAGCTATAACAGCGCCTACTTGAGGAGAATAGTTTTCGTTGAAAACTACGATTACAACGTGGCCCGTCACCTCGTGCAGGGTGTGGATGTGTGGCTGAACACCCCCCGACGACCTTTAGAAGCGTGCGGTACCAGCGGTCAGAAGGTCGTTCTGAACGGGGGATTGAACCTTTCGGTTCTTGATGGCTGGTGGAATGAAGCATACGACGGCAACAACGGTTTTGCCATCGGTCATGGCGGTATGCACAACGATCCGGGGGTGCAATACCAGCGGGATGCGGACTATCTCTACGAAACACTCGAAAAGGATGTGATTCCACTTTATTATGACAGAGACGCGGGAGGGATTCCACATAACTGGGTCAAGAGGATGAAGCATGCTATCCAGAGTCTCGGCTGGCGCTTCAACGCGGACCGTATGGTTAAAGATTACGCAGAACGTTTCTATCTGCCTGCGGCAAGCGCCACGTCGGCCGAAACATGATAGATTTATCTGCCTACAGCGGTGATTGATAAAAGGTCATTTTATCATGCCGCTTGACAGGCAGGGGTGAAATCGTGTATGAGTCAACATCCTTTTCTTATTCGATTATATATCGAAATAAATAAATGATGGAGACAATTCATTTGAAAAATCTCAAACTTTTGTTGGGACCGATGCGTCCTCGTTTTTTGATTTTAACGCCGGCATGCGTCCTGGTGGGGCTCGGAACGGCGATCTGGACATCCGGACGGGTCAGCGTTTTTTACTTCATCCTCACGCTCATCGGGGCGATAGCGACACATATCAGCGTCAATGCCTTCAACGAGTACTTTGATTTCAAGAGCGGTCTGGATTTAAGAACCCAGAGAACGCCTTTCAGCGGTGGCACCGGTACGCTGCCTGCGCATCCCGAGATAGCGGAACATACCCTGTATGCTGCCATCATAACGCTGGTCATTGCAGGACTGGTCGGCGCATTTTTCCTGTATGTGCGAGGGATATTATTGCTTCCTCTGGGTTTGGTCGGTTTTTTGATTATTGTGGCCTATTCTCCGTGGGTGGCATATCATCCCCTGATAAGCCTGATTGCTCCCGGTCTGGGATTCGGTCCCCTGATGGTCGTCGGCACCCATTTTGTTCTCACGGGCCATTACTCCTGGATCGCGCTGGTCGGTTCGCTTGTGCCCTTTTTCCTGGTGAACAACCTGCTCCTTCTCAACCAGTTTCCAGACGTTGACGCGGACAAAACCATCGGCAGAAGGAACCTTCCGATCGTCCTCGGCAAAAGAGTCAGCAGCCTGATTTATGGGATGTTTCTGCTGCTGGCCTATCTGTCCATCGCCTTCGGTGTTTATTTCGGGTATCTGCCCAAAGCCAGCCTGCTGGGACTGGGGACCCTGGTCATTGCCGTGCCCGCTTTTATCGGCGCGCTCCGGTACGCGGAAGACACAAAAAGGCTGATCCCGTCAATGGGGCTGAACGTAGTCATCAACATTGTGACCCCGACGCTGGTCGCTGTGGGACTTTTTTTCGGGTAAAAAAACTGACGCATTCGTAAAAAGTCAATTTTGTCCCGTTTTTGTCATTCCCGCGAAAGCGGGAATCCGGTAATATTATATAGTTCTGGTCAATTATTGCAATTATTAAAAATTATTAGGGACAGAGACCCTGTTTTTCAGGATTACGGGAAAATAGAGGCGCTGTCTTTTTTTATTATTTTACGCGTATTTCGAGGATTCTGTCCACGTTGAAAACCCGCTTCTCCCGGCGGAGAAGGCAGACGGCCTCCAGCCCCAAAAAAGGATGGCCGTTGTATTCCATCTCCCCGACGGCAAGGGGCCTGATCGTGCGGCGGGTCTTTTCATCCTTTGCCTTCAGATAAACAATTTCCAGATTTCGTCTGTTTTTGATGGCGCTTTCGATGAGCCCAATCTTGTCTTTCCGGGGTAGTTGTCGTTCCGCCAGATCGTACTGGCAGCGGGTCAGAAATTTCACCACATGCCAGTCCATCAGGACGTGACTTTTCCGTAGCGGTTTCATCAGTACGATTCCCTCCAGGGTGGTACAGCGGGAGAGGGCCACATACATCTGGCCGTGGGCAAAAGTTCCCCTGCCCACGTCAATGATGGCCTTTTCGAAGGTTTTGCCCTGGCTTTTGTGGATCGTGACGGCGAAGGCAAGCCGGAGGGGATACTGGGTGAATGACCCGACAATTTCGGAGGAAAGCTCGCCGTTCTTGAGGAAAAAGCGAAAGATTTCCCAGGTGTTGGGTGTAATTTCTACCTTCTTCCCGTTATCCAGCCTGGCAAGGATGATATCCTGCCCCTCTTCATCCTTCTTGATGCTTACCATCCTGCCGACCGTTCCGTTCACCCACCTTTCAGATGAATCGTTATTCAGAAGCATGATCTGGGCGCCCTTTTTGAGCTTTAACTCAATCTGTGTCGGCAGGTATTCCGCGCCGAAATCTCCTTCGATAAGGCCGCGGACCGACCAGGTTCTGCCCGGTAGTTTTGCGAGCCGTTCGTCGTTGATCCGGTTTGCCTGCTCGTTTGTGCTGGTGAGATAGATGTAAAAATCGTCGGGCGGCGCTTCGAAGTGGGGATCAAAACGCTGATTAAACAGAGTCAGATCGTCATCGGTTACGGTGCGGTTTCGGATGACGTTCAGGAGACGAATAAATTCATCGTCCTTCTGGCGGTAGATCTTTTCCAGCTCAACGAATTCCACATCCAGCTTTTCGAAAACCCTGGCGCTGAAAAAGTAGGGTGTCGCGTAATGTTCCCGGAAAATCTCTCTCTCATGGCTTGTCACGACCGGCGGAAGCTGGTAGAGGTCGCCGATAAAGATCATCTGGACGCCGCCGAAGGGCAGTTTTTCTTCGGGACCGTTGAGGCGGAGAAATTTATCCACGCAGTCCAGAAGATCCGCCCGCACCATGGAAATCTCGTCGATGACAATGACTTCCAGTTTTTTGTAGAGATTTTTTTTCTCGTCCTTGTATTTTTTCCGAATGGCCGACAGGGTCACATCAGGCTTGAATCTGAAGAAAGAATGAATGGTCTGCCCGCCCACATTAATGGCGGCCACGCCCGTCGGACCCAGAATGACGGCCTTCTTTTCCGTATGTTCTTTGAAATAGTTGAGCAGGGTGGACTTTCCCGTGCCCGCCCGCCCGGTGATAAAGGCGTTTCTGTGCGTATTCTCCATGAGTTCCAAAGCACGCCGGAACTGGGGATTGAAATCAATGGCAGGCATATCACAAGTATTATTTAATCGTTGCATTTCAGATACACGCATGTAGCAATCTTCCAGAGAATCCGTCTGAAATCTAAGAGAATCATCAAATTGATGACCTGTAACTATGGGGAAATCAGACGGTCGCTATAGAGCCCAGGGGTAAATACAGGACTCACTTTTCCGCCCGCCATTCAGGCTCACAACCCTGTAGTCATTCAAACCATAATGCCCGTTAAAATACCGGATCGCCATGGGATTGAATTGCTCAAAATTAAGTTTCACCTCTATCGGCAATATGGCATCCTTGATTCTCAAGATAAAATCTATTTCCTTCCTGTCCTTTGTCCGCCAGTAAAAAACCGCATCCTGCGAATATTTTTTAACCAGCTCTGCAAATATCCCCGTTTCAAAGACGTTTCCGATCACTTCTTTCTGTAACCCTTTCAGCCACAGCATCTGCATCAACCCGGTATCATAAAAATAGATCTTGGGCAGCTTGAAAAGCTCTGAACGAAGATTCCGGCTAAAAGGCCTGACCATCTTGATGATATAAGTATTCTCAAGAATAAACAGATACTTGTTTATCGTCTGCTTGGCAATTTTGGTGGTATTGGAAAGTTCTTCGACGTTAAGGAGCTGTCCGCCTTGTGACGCCAGTGCTTCGAGAAGCTTATTAAACTTATCAATATCTTTGACGCCGGCCAGATCCCTGATATCCTTTTTGACATAGGTGTCGATAATCTGCTGCAGATATTTCTCTTTTTTCTCAATCTCGGGCGTCAGTACAATTCTGGGGTATCCGCCATAGAGCACATATTCTCTAAACAGCACACTGAGCTCGTCGATTTTCTTATCTGTGTAAGGGAGACCATCTTCAAAGGAAATCCGTTTGAAGAGTAAAAACTCTTTAAACGATAGATTGAAAATCTCGAAATTGACGGTCCTTCCGACCAGAGAATCTGTGAATTTGGATTTAATGGCAAAACTTGACGAACCGGAGACAATTAGTTTGATTGCTTTGTGGTGGTCAGCAATTAACTTCAAAAATTGTGACGGATTGGCAAGGTATTGAATTTCATCAATGAAGACAATAATTCGTTCCTGCCCGCCGTCGGCTAATACCCCTTCCTCCCGGAGATATTTGAGAAATTCTCCTACCCCTGCGTCCAGGATTTTGACGAATCGTGAATCCTCCAAATCGATAAAATGTGTAATAAACCCAAGGTTGTTCAATTGATTCTGAAGGTAATAGAGAATAGATGTCTTTCCGACCTGGCGTGCCCCATGTAGGACGATCACCTCATCGGTATCCAGGTATTTATCTATTTCCTCGACGACTGACCTGTTAAAAATTGACTCCATAAAACAACCTGAATGAGTTTATGCTTATCTTTAAGTCAAACTTAAATAAAAGTCAAGGATGCTTTAAGTTCAAATTGCTCCTACGTTGAGCGATGAAGCCATGTCGACGTGAATCCTCCATCAAGTCCAAGGCCTTCTGGAATTCAGGATTGATTTCGATGGTCAGGGGGTCGGCATTTTCTTTCTTGATCATTTCCTATCTTCCTTAAAAGCAAATCAAGCGGGCTCGTCGGGGTATTCTTTCCCGGGATGAGCTTTCTGGAAATCAGATACTGCTGATATTTGGGAAGCATCGGTAGAGGAGACATTGATGCCTGATAATTCCTTTCTTACAATAAGCGTATTTCGTATAATCTGATATTATAGTGTGCCGGTACGACAGACCATCGTTGAATGCGGTAATCCTCGGACAACACGAAGAAAAGTGTCACCTATGTCCCTGGAATAAAGTGTTACCCAGGTACCCGGATCATACCGATTCTGCACATAACTATGCCATACACCGGATCGGCGGGAAATGGTGCCTGCCTCCC
The DNA here is from genome assembly GCA_964541605.1 of uncultured Syntrophaceae bacterium. GTDB lineage: Bacteria > Desulfobacterota > Syntrophia > Syntrophales > UBA2185 > CAZIQY01. The sequence continues at coordinate 11,698 of CAZIQY010000065.1, forward strand.
GGTGATGACTATGTTACGCCTGAATAATAATCTGGAATATAATTCAGGAATTTGATACGCTTCTCCCATCATGAATACACTCCAAATTATGTCCCAAATAGACGATAAAACTGCAAAAGCAGTGGCTCACTACTGGAAAACAAGGGCTACCCAAAGGAAAAAACAGGAAATTGGGGGAAAGGCCGATCAGGGTCTCCGCAGTGCGGTCACTGGCGGCGCCCAGATGGACGGATTTATCGACCGCTTTGCAAGAGTTCTCGTCGCACATGTGGCGACCTTTCTGTGAACCCATGCAGCCCACATTCCACAGACTGATTAACGGCGATGCAAGAGACCTGTCTTTCTTAAAAGATGAGTCGGTTCATCTCGTTGTCACATCTCCGCCCTATTGGAACCTCAAGCGTTATAACGAAAACCCGGATCAACTCGGTCATGTTCAGAACTACGAAGCATTCCTCACCGAGTTGGAAAAAGTATGGCGACATGCATTCCGTGTTCTCGTTCCCGGTGGTCGCCTCGTATGTGTAGTCGGCGATGTCTGCGTAGCTCGCCGCAATTTTGGACGTCACCTTGTGTTTCCGCTTCATGCCGACATCTGTGTCATTTGCCGACGCATTGGTTTTGATAATCTTAATCCCATCGTTTGGCACAAGATTGCCAATGCCTCCTATGAAGTCTCAAACGGGTCCAAGTTCCTTGGCAAACCCTATGAGCCGAATGCAATCATCAAGAATGATATGGGATTTATCCTTATGCAGAGGAAGCCCGGCGGCTATTGAAAACCGACGGAGGCACAACGTGAAGCCAGCAGAATCGGCAAACAGGAGTTTGACCGCTGGTTTCACAGCAAATCTGGAATATCCCTGGGGCTTAAACCAAGCATCACCCTGCGCCGTTTCCTCTAGAGTTGGCTATGCGTCTGGTACGGATGTTTTCATTCGCCGGCGATACCGTGCTGGACCCATTCTCCGGTTCGGGCACGACGATGGTTGCGGCTCTAAGAACAGACCGCAACAGTATCGGCGTTGGAATTGACCAAGAATGTTGCAGGATGGCGGCGCGATATCTGAAAGCAGAAACTGCTGATCTTTTCTCAAACGCCAGACTCCTATTCGAAAAGGTCACGACTGAACAAACGTGTATGGTTAGGGAAGACCAAGCCCTCTATGAAGTCAAACCCGCAAGAAAGAAAATAATCTAAGTCAACATGGCAATCCAGTTGGCTCGTTACACTCGCGGCTGATTACGTCGTTCGCTGGACACACGGAGGATAAATATGAGGAAGCTTTTAGTCATTTCAGGAAAGTTACTGGTATTGGTTCTTGTACTATTCGCACTTTGTGACCGCGCATTTGCCGCAGAGAAATTGACGCAGATTGCTGAGAATGTCTACGCATATGTGGACATAAAAAACAGTTCCAAGAATAACAGCTTCGGGGCTAATGCGGGCATCATTATCGGTAAAGACGGCATTGTAGTCGTGGATACGATGATTTCCGCCAAAGAAGCAAAGCGTTTCATTAGAGACATCCGAACCATATCCCGTAAGCCTATCAGATATGTTGTTAATACGCATTATCACCTTGACCATGTGTTCGGCAATTCTGAATTCGTCAAACTCGGTGCGGTGGTCATCGCTCAGGAAAACGACAAGAAGGCCATGGAGAAAAGCGCCGGGGAGACACTTAAGAATATCAGGGAATATGGCCTTACGCCAGAGGATATGGAAGGAACAACGCCGGCCTATCCCGTTTTGGCCTATGGCGATAGAATGACGATCGATATCGGCGGTCAGCAGATTGAGCTTATTCATGCCCGTCATTGCCACACCGACGGAGATACGCTGGTCTATCTGCCCGACAAAAAAATTCTTTTCGCCGGTGATGTGCTTTTTACGAATTACCATCCTTTCCTCGGTGAGGGGAATATTGAGGAATGGGCTAAAGAACTGAGTGACATCAAATCAATGGATATTGAAAAGATCATCCCCGGCCATGGTCCTCTTTCGGGGAAAAAGGATCTGGAGGATATGAAAGCGTATATTCTTATGTTCGATCGAAAGGCAAAAGAGCTTGCATCACAGTCGGATGATGTCCAAAAGATCGCAACTGCAATCCAGAGTGCCCTGCCTCAGCGGCCTGAGGGTGCATGGCTCATTGCACCGAATATCCAGATGAAGTATTTGAAGAAGCGATAAACAGGAAGGCGACGTTACGGTGAGGGGAAACCGTGAGAAAATAGCGACAGCGACGACGAAAAAGGCATCTTGAGGAAGCCTAATAATTGTTTGATGAAAAATTAAAATGAATTATCAAATAGTAAAAGCAGAAATATACGATGCCGAAGAAATATTGAAACTGCAAAAATTAGCAATAAATATGAATGTGGCGATATAGAAATATTTTATATGGAAAAAATAAGAAACATTTAACCATTGCATTCACTTGACGCCAATTCTGCTGCGCTCCATTGGCGCGAGTGATGCTTACGGCTATGTAGAGAAGTTTGGAAAAGAATTTTAAAAAATCACATGGCGATAAAATAAAGGGGGACTTATGAAGCGGGGAAATAGTCTTATTTCTATTGACACACCACGCATCTACACGTATATTACACGTGCAAAGGAGGTGTGTCATGCAGAAAAAATTAACCATTACAATTGATGAAGAAGTATATAACGGTCTCCATAAAGTCATAGGACCCCGTAAAATCAGCAGATTTGTTCAGGAAATAGTTCGTCCTCACGTTGTTCGTCCCAATTATGAATCTGCCTACGCCGAAATGGCAAAAGACAAAAATCGGGAAAATGAAGCATTAGAGTGGGCAGAAATTACCTTTAAGGACATGGATCATGAAACGATGTGAAGTCTGGTGGGTCAATTTTGATCCTTCTGTTGGTGGGGAAATCAAAAAGAAGCGACCTGCCGTTATCATTAGCAATGATGCATCAAACAAATTCCTCAATATAGTTCAAGTTGTTCCTCTTACCAGTAAAATAGATCGTCTCTATCCCAGTGAGGCGATCGTAGATTTTGAAGGTAAAGAGAGCAAGGCCATGGCGGATCAATTAGCCACTGTAAGCAAGTCAAGGCTTTTTAAACGGGCTGGCATTCTTTCCGGGGACGATATGCATAAGGTTGAAGAAGCCGTTAAGATACAACTTGGTATTTATTAAGAGAGGGACAACCGGACCCTCATTACAAAATCAACCTGACAATCCAATCCGGCCGACGTGTTACACTCGCGACTGATTTCTGCCGTAGGCCGTCATTATAATTGACAAAATCATATCGATCATGATATTGTAATACAAAATATATCGATGGAGGTTTGGTATGCATACAGTAACCGTATCGCCAAAATACCAAGTCGTTATACCAAAAACAGTAAGGGAGGCATTGAATCTTCGGCCGGGTCAAAAAATGCAGGTTGTAGAATATGCCGGACGTATCGAGCTTATACCGGAACGCGATATCAAAGAACTCCGTGGATTCCTCAAGGGCATCAATACTGAATTCAAACGAGAGAAGGATAGAGTATGAATATCGTAGACTCTTCCGGCTGGCTCGCATACTTCGCAGATGAGCTTAATGCCGAGCATTTCCTGGCCCCGCTAAGCGATCCGGCTTTGCTTGTTGTCCCAACGGTAATAATATACGAGGTCTTCAAAGTCATTCTCCGGGAATCCAGCGAAACCGAAGCACTGCAGGCGGTTGCTGCTATGCAAAGAGGAACGGTTGTGGGTCTGAACGCACCGTTGGCAATCGCCGCTTCAAAGCTGAGCCTGGAGCATAATCTTCCAATGGCGGACAGCATCATTCTCGCAACGGCTCAGGAATTCAAAGCCATTCTCTGGACTCAGGATTCAGATTTTAAGAATTTAAGCAATGTAAAGTATTTTCCTAAGAAATATGACCGAACGGGAACATAGGTAACAGATTGTTCTGGGTACATAGGTAAACTTTTATATCATTCCTAGGCCAAGGAGGTAGCCTATGGGATGGAAAGGAGTTATTGTGATTTGTAAATCAGAAAAATGTTTATCTCTATTAGTACTGATTCTTCTGAGTGTCTTCTTTCCGACAACGGCGTTTTCAGAAAAAGATGTATCCCTTGTAGAGGTAACACCAAACATAAGAGAATATGCAATAAATACGGTGAAGCCTGTCCTTGATTCCTGTACAAAAAGAGACAAATTATCACTTCTTCTTAAAATATCCGATATCTTAATCGATTCTGAAATAGGCATCCACACAAATGAAATTGAACCCGGCGCTTATATTATTTACCACTACTGTCCGGAATAGTTAGTACATAAAATTTGTAAAAGCTTAACATATTTC
>CAZIQY010000066.1:0-15627 GCA_964541605.1 uncultured Syntrophaceae bacterium
CATTGTCGCTTGGCCGTGGATTATTAATGCACTATTGAATTAGAAATGGAATAAGCAAGTACTTGATAGAGGTATTTGTCGTCAAAGATTTCAAAATCAAAGTGCTTGAACCGTTCGAATCTGCCGAGCACAGTCTCCCGCGAATAATTTGAATTTCTGATTATAGTTTCCAGAATCAAATCGAAAATCTCTTTGTGCTTTCCCATTTTAATCCTCTTATCCCAGTAATATTGGGGAACATATCTTGAACATGGCTCTTATCTTAATCGGGTCCATGCTTTGTATACGGCATCACAATATTTTACAACCCAAAATGGTGAATTCAGCTTCTGCCAAATTAAAGGCGGGCTCACTTACGTAATCTTTCCATACTGTCTTGTATGTGTTCAGTCGTAATAGAGATATTTTTTGCGTTTTGCCTTCCGATCCTTCGTCTAAACCTGTACTGAAATCTACTCCACCGATATCTGTAATAAGATACCGGTCATGCAATTGTTTTCCGGCAGGTATTTCTTTCCACCGCTTAAAGCAAACTGACAACCCATCCGGTATACAGTCTGTTAGTCGTTCCGTGCATCGCTGCTTGAAAAGTTGAGACGAAGGCGCATAGCTGAAATTTGCCGATGAGTGGAATTCTACTCGTAGCTGAGACGGTCCATATCGTTCGACGGGCAAAGCTTGCATAAATTTCAAAAATGGCCGTTGCCACTTCCACCAATCGTCTTTTGCCATAAAATATGGATCAATAAATATGGCTGTATGGCAGTTCTGCAATAAAGGTCGGACCGCTTCGGCTATATCGGATGCTTTACGTGGTACATCAGGTAACTGCTCTTTGATATGCCACTTCAAGTTATTTGAAACACCGAGTATTTGGGAATTAAGTACGTTTGGGTGATTCCGCGGATTCGATAAAGCCAAAATCGCATGAAATGGTGAGGCGTTATTTTCTCGCTCTGCGTTTTCCAGCCATGCGATATTGCCATCATAACCATCTGTCTTTCTTGAGATCCTTGCTTCTGAAAGCTTGGCAATCATTTCTAATATCCTCTTAACTTCCAGATCATCTTTGCCCGAGGCTGCCCGGAGTACTTGACGTCGCCAATTTTGAAACTTCGGGTACTCGGACATTATCCGTGGTTGGCCTATTCCGAATTTTTCATAAAAATAACGATAATTATGAGGTTCTCCGCAAGTGGCCACAAGTTCAGGTTCTACGGCAAATTCAAAGACCATATTAAAATAACTCCTTTGCACGTTCCGTGAAAAAGCCATCGGGCCATTTATCGATGAAATCCCCATCCTCTGAAATGCGCAATTCCATGAGCTCAGTTCCATGCTCTGTCGGCTTGGCATAAATAACGGCCACATCATCAGGCGTGAGGGGCGTATGCCCTTCGGCTAATTCACTATTGGTAGTTTCACGGATACGCCGCAGAAGGCGAAGAATCAGATGTTCACTGTGGGTTTCGATGATATATTGACATGGTTTCTTTTTCACACCTTCAATAAAGAAATCGGCCAAATCTGTCTGTAGGCGCGGGTGAATGTGGATCTCCGGTTGCTCGATAAGCTTGAAGCTCCATTCAGTACGATCATAGTATTTCCCATTCCACTCATAGCGATCGGAAACCAGACCGTCCACGAGTATAGGCAGGATCTGGCTTATGCCGAAGCCGACATCCTTGATGCATGATTCAGCTCCTGTTTCAGTGTTTATGAGAACTATTTCGTAATAATCCCTGACTACAGGACGAACATTAATCTCGTAGCCTGCTTCCAGGCGCTTGAGCCATGTGTTGACCTTCTCCAGGATGTCCGGTCGGGCAATTAGGATGTCCGCCGTGTTTTCTCCTTTGCTGCCCACAGTTGCCGGTGCAGTTCCCGCGTAAGCATACATGCGCTCGGGCATGGCCCGAAGAGGGCCGATATAGGTCGTCAAGGCCAGCATATTCTGAAAGCACCTGGAGGCGAAAAGAATTGCCGTGTAAGGAAGATATAAACAATGTGCTTCATCATTCTCGCGCTCATCGGAAGCCCGCTTTTCTGTGAGCGCGCCAGCCTGTGATACCGCATGGGTGAACCTGTAATCCTCACCTGTCACCAACTTCTGGGGGAAACAATTCCCCAACTCGATAAGGCGATCAAAAGAATCGTAATTGTTAACTATTGCTTCTAACTGCATTTTAAAATAAGAGCCATCAGACAAATCCTGTGTATTCTTATGCAAAGACTCCAAAAAGGTCAGGTAGCGCTCGCATTTTTTTATTTCCTCCTTGGCCTGGTTGCTCTCAAATGTCTCTTCTTTTGCCTTTTCTTTTTTTGCTTTGGCTTTTGCAAGACGTTCTCTTAAGCGGGTCATCTCCTCTGCCAGGTCCCTATCATAGGGTTCCTCTCCTTCTTCTTGTTGTTCTCGGTCAATTTTTGCCCACATATCCCAGTGTGCTTTTACGCACGGATGATCCAGATTCAACTCTGTACGACACAACATATTTGAGGTTTTAAGTGTTTCAAGCTCTTCTTTTACTTGTTTGTAGTGAGAATTCTCGATTTTTTCGGGGTCATTGTTTTCAACAAATTCTTTGAGGATACTTTCCCACATGACTATTTTACTTTGCATCTCCGGAATGTCATCCAGCAGGCGGTATGCTGTTACCACTTCTCCTCCGACCCGGTCGGAGATATCAATGGCCTTGACACGGATGTTGCGTTGCTTGTCCAAGGCAAAGCGCATATCAAGGGCAATTGTGTGTGTAGGGCTCCATATCCACGACAAGTCATCGGTAGACAGTTTAAATGCATCCATAGCGATACTGAACCCAAACTCTTTCTGTTCGTTGTGGCCGTTGATAAATTCTCGGTAGGTGCCCGCATCGAGCAACTGTCCCCTGGGAATCAACGCGCCTTGCTTGCTCCCTCCCTCATCAAGTGTTTGTTTGAACAACAGCAGCGCCTGCAGAAGAGAGCTTTTACCGGAGCTATTTGGACCATAAATAAGAGTGATCGGCTTTAATGGGATGCGCTGCATCTTGCCGAAGGATTTGAAATTTTCGATGCCGATTTCTGTAAACATGATGGTTCTCCTGCTTATTGGCCTTTTTTTACTTCAGTGGCTTCATCCTCTTCAACTTTCTTTGATAAAGCCATTCTTACATAGGTTGACATGTCACAGTTAAACCTCTCGGCCTGCTTCTGAATTCTTTCCTTAAATGCGTGGTTTGCTCTGATCATCATTATTGAATTCTTCATGATTGTTTCCTTTGCGGGTAATTTGATATGATGGCTTTGCAACCTGTGAGACAAAGCATTAAAATGAGCAACATTCCCGTAATAATCTTCCATTGCATTTCCTGCCTCCCTTGATGTGTATTTACTCAAAGGGCAGAGCAGGTTCTATGCCACTTACAAACATTCCACTTATTGCATTGATATTATTGAATTATTTATTTTGTATAATTTTTATGGAAATCGAAAACGTAATATATATTACTATAATAGTTTTAAATGTTACTTAATAAAACTTCCAGACATATTTTTTATAACCTTCACGCAAGCCACTTCCACATTATAGCGATTACCTGAGAGTGAGGCCAACGAATTTCTTGTTTTAATAGGGTTTTAATTAATAAGGACAGCGATTATTTTTTCTCTCACTGTACAGGGCGATATTAAGCTTTACAAATCTCTACGCTACCCTCACCCTTACACGCGGTTCCACGTTGGGCCAAGTGGTCCGTCTTGCGATCCGCATGTCGTAATCGACCTGCAGATTCAGCCAGATTTCAGGCGAGACTCCAAAGTATTTTCCAAGGCGAAGGGCTGTGTCGGCAGTAATCGAGCGTTTGCCGTTGATGATCTCACTGATCCTCCCCGGCGGCACGTCAATATCACGGGCCAGTTGATTGGCGCTCAGCCCCAGTGGTTTCATGAACTCTTCTGAAAGGATTTCTCCCGGCGGAATGGGATCTAATAATGCTAAATCTTTCATAATATTTTCTCCTAATGATAATCTACAATTTCAACGTCGTAGGCGTTACCGGCCTTCCATTTAAAACAAACGCGCCACTGATCATTAATACGAATGCTGTATTGACCATGCCGGTCGCCTTTAAGGGACTCCAGTTGGTTGCCCGGTGGTTGCCTGAGGTCGTGGAGATTACGGGCGCGGTGCAGGTAGACAAGCTTCCGTCTGGCCTGACGTTCGATTGCCTGAAAACGAAGAGCTAATCGATCATCAAACAACGCGGCCGTGTCTTTACAACGAAACGTCTTTATCATGGCGGGATTATATTACGCGTTGCGTAACATGTAAAGCATATTTTCTTTCACGGTATTAGCGTCGGGAAGTCAGATTTTACAGCCCGAATTTTTCCTTCGCCCGCTTGCGGAAGGTGTGCGGCTTGATGTTGAGGAGGCGGGCGGCAGCTTCCCGATTGCCTCCCTTCACGCGGATGGCCTCTTCGTAGCAGTTCTTTTCCAGATCGTACAGGTGGGTGTCGAGATCGAGACCGCCGGCTGGGAGAGGCAATTTTGAAAACACCGACAGGGACATGTCTTCGGACGACAGAGAAGGAGCGGTTAATGCCGGGGGCAGGTCTGCCTCTTTAATGGCTGATCCCTTTGATAAAACGAATGCCCGCTCGATAGCGTTTTCCAGTTCACGAATATTGCCCAGCCAGGTGTGATCGATGATTCGCTTCATCGCATCCCGGGCGATCTGCTTCTTTTGAAGATAACGTTCATTATGATTGCTCAGGAAATACTCCACGAGGAGAGGGATGTCTTCCTTTCTGTTTCGTAAGGGTGGCGTCTGAATATCGACGACCTTGAGACGGTAGTACAGGTCTTCCCGGAATTTGCCTTCCGTGATGCGCCCGGGCAGATCGCGGTTGGTGGCGGCGATAACCCGCACATCCGTCTTGACGGGCTTTACACCGCCGACTCGCGTAATCTCATGATCCTGGAGAACCCGCAGGATCTTGGCTTGTGCCGGCAACGGCATATCGCCGATCTCATCAAGGAAGATGGTTCCCTTGTCGGCCAGTTCAAATTTGCCTTTCTTTTGCTGAAGCGCTCCGGTAAAGCCGCCCTTTTCATGGCCGAAAAGTTCGCTTTCCACGAGAGTTTCAGGAATGGCGGCACAGTTGACCACAATGAATGGTTCGGTCTTTCTTGCGCTGTTGAAATGAATCGCACGCGCCACCAGTTCCTTGCCTGTACCGGTTTCCCCCTGGATCATGACAGCCGAGTCATACCGGGAAGCGGCCTTGACGGCATCGACAACATTTGCCAGGGCAGGGCTTTTGCCGATCATCCGAAGACCGGAGAATTCGCGGATCAGATCATCCCGCTCCGCTTCGAGTTGCTCTTTTCTAAAAAAAGTTGCGGCATAATCGGGATGCTCACAGGAAGGCGATGAAATCAGCGGAAACTTGTCGAGTGGCAGACGGATCTCGGAAACGGCTTTTTGATGGGGCCGCAGAAACCGGGGCGGTGTGATTTTTAGAAGCGTCGCCGGGACAAGCCCCGACCGGGCAAGTAGAAACCAGACGGTCTGCATCTGCGGCGTTCCGGAGGCCGTGGCAATCCAGTAGGAAGGTTGTTTCTGATTGTGCTGTGCCATGATGTCCTGACAGAGTTTGTTCATGTGAAAAAACAGGGTTTCATAGTCTGTCGGATCGGGAATGTCGATGTTCAGGATATGGGTCTCGATATCGCTTGCACGGGCGGCAATCTCGTCCTTCAGGCTGCGGGCGTTGGATAGAGTGTTTGGTGTGGTGAAAATATAGATCCACGGGAAAAACCGTTCCTTGAGAAGTGTCAGAACAGGGCCGTCGGAGGAAACTCCACGGATGGTTTCAGGGTTGAATGGATCGCGGTTGCCGGCAAAGGTGAGCAGTATGTCCATAGCGATTCCTCAGATTACGGTTTAGCGCCTCTGATCTCAAGAAATTCCCTGGGTGTGACAATGTTTATTGCCTGATGCTTACGCACATCGATTAGCGCCTTGTCACCGGAGACGACATATTGGGCCTTCAGGGCCAGGGCGCAGGCGATGAATTTGTCGTCGTCCGGGTCAGCGACGACATGAACTTCCGGCGTTCTGGTCGTAAAGACAATGTGGTAGCCGGTGGCGAAAAGTTTAAGCAATTCCTCCATTTCCTGCGTATTGTCGAGTCCCAGGCGACGGAGGACTTCGATGTATTCATCAAAGATTTCCTGCGAAAGGCAGAGTGTCAGGCGGCCATCTTTCCATAAATCGATGATTGCTCTCGGATTGCCGCCGAAGAAGGAGGAGATGAAAACATTGGTGTCCAGGACGATTCTCATGTCTTGCTTCTTCTGACTTCCTCAATGGTCTCAGAAATCCGGTCGGCTGTGACACCCTGCGAGACCAGCCGTGTCCCGATTTTTTCCCAGAGACCGTCGACATAGGCGGCGATATCGCGGCTGGATATATATTCCTCCAGCAGTTCCCGGACGACGTCGCTGGTCGTTTTCCCCTCCGCCCGCGCAAAGCGGTTTACTTTATCTTTAAGTACAGGATCGATCCGGATGATCATCTGGGTGGACATGGCGCATCTCCTTTTGTGAAACCGTATTAATCGCTTATACAATATATACAAAAGAACACAGTGTCAAGAAAATTTTCAGCCGATAAAATCTGATGGGTTCGTAAAATGTCGTCATTCCGGCGAAAGCCGAAATCCAGAGTAAATGTAACTACTGGAATGAACTGGATTCCGGATCAAGTCCGGAATGACAAAGTAGGGATTTAAGGTGTGGGGTTTTATGTTACGGTGAGGAGAATCACCCGTAGCCCAGTTCGATCAGCCTGTCTTCGCTGATCCCGATGAAATGAGCGATCTCGTGGACGACGGTAATCTCGATCTCTTCCTCCAACTCTTCCAGGCTTTCGCACATCTCCTCGAGGGATTCCCGGAAGATGTAAATCGTGTCGGGATAAAGGGGTGGATATAAGGCGGTGCGCTCCGGCATGGCTGTGCCCACATACAAGCCAAGTGGAGAATCATCCGGAGACAGACCCAGCTCCTTCAGCATTTTCCGGGAGGGTCTTTCCCGGACGGAGATCAGAACATTGTCGAGGTGATGGCGGATCTCCTCGGGAATGCGGGAGATCGCCCTTTTCACGATCCTGGAGAAATCCTTTTCGGACAGTGTCTTTACAGCCAATGTGCAAACCTCCATCAGAAAAGCCGGTCGCCCGACACAGCGACACCCGAAAATGGGACAACCGGACGTTTGCGCCGGCATTAAGTCAGCCTTCCGGCTTGTTCACGATTCTGTCCGCTTCCTTGAGAATCCCCAGTTCACGGATGATGTGATAAGCCATTCCTGGATTATCTCGAAGTCTGTTTTGGGAGTTGAAATGGGTATATGACCTTCCAGTCCCTTTTCATGTCGATAATGAGCCACCCACGCTTGTCGGCTTCATCCAGCCCCTTGTTCAGCCGGCCCACGAACGAGTCTCGATCATAAGCCCATTCCCGTTCGGCATCGGTGTGATGGACGATCAGCATGAGGCGGGCGCCCTCTCCGGCGGCAGTCCACTGCAACATCGGAAGATCGCCGTCAGAGTTGCCGAATGCCACCAGGGGCCTCCGGCCGATAAATTTGTGAATGCCTACAGGTTTTCCCTCACCGTCGTCAATAAAATGAATATTCGGAAGTCGGATGAGAACCGGTATGCCATGACGCAATTCATACTTGATCTGGCTACTGCTGCCTACGACCTGTTCGGGCGGAATCCCGTAAGCTTTCGTAACCCATGGTCGCATGAAATCCGTGTTTCCCCCTGAAGCGATGAATGTCTTGAATCCCCTGTCTCTCAGATAGCGCAACACTTCGAGCATCGGCTGATAAACGAGGTCGGTGTATGGACGCTTCAGGTGGGGGTGTCTGGCCGTATCGATCCAGTTTCTGACGATCATATCGAACTCGTCCGTTGTCTTGCCCTGGTGTATGCCCATTACCACTTTCATCAGGCTATACTCGTCAAAAGTTGCAAGACCTTTCAGGTTGTTCTCCAGGATATCCTTGTACGGTTGTTGCGTCTTCCACTCCGGATGAGCAGGAGCGAGCGCCCTGATTTGATCGAAGACAAAGAAAATTTCAAAGTAGAGCGGCTTTTCGGACCAGAGGGTTCCGTCGTTGTCGAATACGGCGATTCTCCGGTCAGAGGGAACGAAATCCCTGTTGTTTTTATCAGTCACCCGCTGAACAAAATCTACAACAGCCTGTTTCACAATCCCGTCATTCCACGAAGGCAATGGATCATGCTCTCCGGCCGTCGCCGATGACACCAGACTGACCATCAAAACAACGATGGATACCAACAAAGAAACACGATGAAGAAGCCATTTTTTCTTTTTCATATTTCCTCCATATTCCTGATCTGAAAGCTTGAAACAATCATGAGGAACTCGCAGGATGACCACCGCCATATTGCGCGGCATGGATGCCAATGCCTTTGTATTGATACACGAATATGTAATCAAATTCAATTATTATTGAATCAGCTCCGGTTCGATCCAGAAAAAAACGGCAGAGGCGGTAAGGTGGATTAACGGTTCCTCTTGAAAGTCAAATATTTCTATGATAGTGTATGCCGCCATTGATTCCATAGCAATAAATGATCATTACACAAATTAGGAGAGCCGGATGGACTATAAAGACACGTTGAATCTGCCGAAAACCGATTTTCCCATGAAGGCGAATCTTTCCCGTAAAGAGCCGGAAATGCTTAACATGTGGGAGAATATGGATATTTATGGGAAGATCAGAGAGGTTTCAAAGGGAAGAGAACCTTACATCCTTCATGACGGGCCTCCTTACGCCAACGGAAACATTCATCTGGGAACCGCCCTGAACAAGGTCATCAAGGACATGGTTATCAAGGCGAAGAACATGTCGGGTTCCGACAGTGTTTACGTTCCGGGGTGGGATTGTCACGGTCTTCCCATCGAACACCAGGTCGAAAAAGAACTGGGGGAAAAACAGTCCTCCATGTCCCAGGCGGATAAAAGGCGCTTCTGTCGCGCTTTTGCGGAAAAATTTGTAGGCATTCAGAGAGCGCAGTTCAAACGGCTGGGTGTGTTCGGAGAATGGGAGAAACCCTATCTGACCATGGCTTACGCCTACGAGGCAGCAACGGTTGAAGAATTCGGAAAGCTCCTGTTCAATGGCGATGTCTACAAGGGGAAGAAACCTGTATACTGGTGCGCTTCCTGTAAGACGGCCCTGGCGGAGGCCGAGGTCGAATATGGCGATCACATCACCCCTTCTGTTTATGTAAAGTTTCCCATGATATCGGATATTTCATCGGTGCGCCCGAAGCTGATAGGGAAGAAAATCAGCGTGGTGATCTGGACCACGACGCCCTGGACCCTTCCCCCGAACCAGGCGATTGCCCTGCACACGGATTTTGTCTATGTCGCCGTGAAGGTTGGTGATGAGGTTTTGATTCTTGCCAAGGAACTGCTGGATTACTGCATGGATGCCTTTGGCTGCAAGACCTTTGAAGTTCTCGATGAATTTCCCGGTTCGGCCCTGGAAGGTCTCAAATGCAGGCATCCGTTCATTGACCGGGAGAGCCTCCTCATCCTGGCGCCCTTCGTGACCCTCGATGCGGGAACAGGCTGCGTGCACATCGCACCGGGTCATGGCCAGGAAGACTATGAAATCGGCATGCAGTACGGACTGGATAATTACGCCCCCGTCGATGACGACGGTAAATATACATCAGATGTGGCCTATTTTGCCGGGCAGTTTGTCTTTGATGCCAATGAATCGGTCATCCGGAAACTCAGCGAGGTCGGCGCCCTGCTCAATCGTATGGATATCGAGCATTCCTACCCCCACTGCTGGCGGTGCAAGAAACCGATTATTTTCCGCTCCACGGAACAGTGGTTTATTTCCATGGAGAAAAACAGTCTGAGAGATAAAACCCTTGAAGCCATCGATACTGTCCAGTGGGTGCCGTTGTGGGGTCGTGACCGGATATACGGTATGATCAAGAACCGTCCGGACTGGTGTATCTCCCGTCAGCGCCTGTGGGGGGTGCCGATAACCATGTTCTACTGCAACCACTGCAAAAGCGAGGTCATGACGAAGGAGATCATGTACCACGTGGTGAAACTGGTCGGTGAATTTGGCGCTGATGTGTGGTTTGAGAGAGAACCGAAAGACCTGATGCCTGCAGGGACTGTCTGTCCCGCTTGCGGGAAGGATGGATTCAGAAAGGAGACCGATATCCTGGATGTGTGGTTCGATTCCGGCGTCAGCCATGCCGCCGTGCTGGAGAAATGGTCCAGTCTGAGATCCCCCGCCGATATGTATCTGGAAGGCAGCGACCAGCACCGCGGGTGGTTCCATTCTTCACTGCTGGAATCGGTCGGAACCAGAAACCGCGCTCCGTATAAGACCGTCCTGACCCACGGTTTCGTCGTCGACGGCGAGGGAAAGAAGATGTCCAAATCGGTGGGCAACGTCATCGATTCCCAGGAGATCATCGATCAATACGGCGCGGAAATTCTCAGACTCTGGGTGGCCGCCGAGGATTATACCCAGGATATCAGAATATCCAACGAGATCCTGGAGCGCCTTGTGGAAGCCTACAGGCGTATACGCAACACGAGCCGCTTTATTCTTGGAAATCTGTATGATTTTGATTGTATAAACCACATGGTTCCCTATGGCGATATGGAAGAAATGGACAGATGGGTCCTTCACAAACTTCAGGAAGTTATCCGGCGCGTGAGGGAGGCCTACGATCAGTATCAGTTCCATGTGGTCTTCTATACCCTTTACAATTTCTGCACCGTTGACCTCAGCGCCCTGTACCTGGATGTTCTCAAGGACAGGCTCTATACCTCAAAAGCGCAGTCGGAAAAGCGGCGGTCCGCACAAAGCGCCATGTACGTGATCCTCGACGCCATGACGCGATTGCTTGCACCCATTCTGACATTTACAGCGGAAGAGATATGGTCGTCGCTGCCGTCCCATGGGGGCAAGGAGATCAGTGTGCACCTGACCCGGTTGCCTTCCCCGAGGCCTGAATTGACGGATATGGAACTCGCTGAACGCTGGAAAACCATGGTCGCGTTAAAAGGTGAGGTTTCAAAGGCGGTTGAAATCGCCAGACAGAAAAAGGTGATCGGCCACACCCTGGACGCCCGTGTGGATATTTCTCCGCCGGAAAAACTCAGGGAGTTCCTCGCTGCCCGCCTGGAAGACATGAGGGCGCTGTTGATCGTGTCCCAGGTGAATATTGTGCCAAAAGACAGCCTTACGGACCCTTATGTGAGCGGGGAATTTGAAGGACTGACCATTGGCGTCACAAAGGCTCCGGGCGAGAAATGCAATCGATGCTGGATATTCAGCGAATCGGTCGGCGCAGATGAGAAGAACCCGGCCATCTGCACCCGATGCTGCGGTAACCTTGAGTGACCAGAGGTCGCCTTTTGAAAAAGAAAACGGTCGTTTTGATGACAACGGTTGGGTTTGTGGTGCTTTTGGATGTGGTCACCAAGGCTTACGTTGCATCGACCCTGTTCCTTCATGAGTCAGTTAGCGTCATCGAAGGATTCTTCAATATTACCTACGTCAGGAATCCGGGAGCCGCTTTCGGCTTCCTTGCCGGTGCATCAGCGGGGTTCCGTTTCTTTTTTTTCATCTCGATTACTCTTGCCGTGATCGGGATGATCCTTTATTATATCTGGAAAAGTCATGACAAAGAGATGTTCGAGACCTTTTCTCTTTCCCTCATTCTGTCCGGAGCTTTGGGAAATATGATTGACCGGGTGAGGTTCGGAGAGGTGATCGATTTTATAGATGTATATATCGGATCGCATCACTGGCCCGCTTTCAATATTGCAGATTCAGCCATATCAGTTGGAGCCGCTTTTTTGATTTTCAGCCTGCTGAGATATAAAAAGGAAGACGCATAAGAAGTGGCATCAAGATGAAAAGAATACTGTCAAGACTCCTGTCTCCCCAAAAAATCTTCATCCTCAGCTTTGCTGTCATTATTCTCGTCGGGGCCATTCTCCTGTGGTCTCCTTTTTCGGCCGGTCGCGGCCATATCGCTTTTGTGGATGCCCTCTTCATGTCTGCATCGGCCGTCTGTGTAACCGGACTTGTCGTCCTGGATACCGGCAAGGATTTTTCTTTTACCGGACAGATGATTACCCTGTTTCTTTTTCAGATCGGAGGGCTGGGAATCATCACCTTTTCGGTGGTGCTGTTCGGTCTGATGGGCAGGGGTATTTCCTTCAAGGGACGGGAAATCGTTCAATCAACATTCCTCCATACCCCGAGAAGAGATTTGCTTGTGATCATGAAATCGGTTCTCTTGCTGACGTTTAGTATTGAAGCCGCCGGAACCCTTTTATTGTTTATCCGCTTTTTACAGGATTTTTCTCCCGGAAAGGCTTTTTATCTGGCCGTTTACCATGCCGTTTCAGCCTTTAATAATTGCGGCTATTCTTTGTTTTCGGATAGCTTGACAGCCTACCGGGGCGATGTCATGGTCAATCTTACCGTCATGGGTCTCGTTGTTCTTGGCGGGATCGGCTTTATCGTGCTGTACGAAATCATTTCCCGGTTCCGGGGATTTCAGAAAAAACTCTCCATCCATACCAAAATTGTTCTATTGACGACATCCATTCTCATTCTGGGTGGCGCGGTATTTTTCTATCTTTTTGAAATGAATCATCTCCTCAGGGATGTCCCCGTCAGAACACAGATGCTGATATCTTTCTTCCATTCGGTTATATCACGAACATGCGGATTCAATACGGTGGATATCGGGCAGCTGACCAATGCGACAATCCTTGTCATGATTATCCTGATGTTTATTGGAGCTTCTCCCGGCTCAACGGGCGGTGGGATTAAGACAACAAGTTTTGCGCTCCTTCTTCTGATGATTTGGAACCGGCTGAAGGGGCAGGAAGAAGTAAACGTCTTCAACAGAACCGTTCCCGGCGAGGTTTTAACCAGAACCATCGCCATCATCTTTGCATCTGCATTTTCCGTCTTTCTGATCACGTCAATTCTCTTAATGCTTGGGGGTGGGGGCAATCTGCCGCCTGTCAATACCCGTCACTTTTTTGTGGAGTATCTTTTTGAAACGGTATCTGCCTTCGGCACGGTGGGCCTGTCCATGGGGATTACGGCAAACATGAACGATATGCAGAAACTGGCCATCATCCTGATGATGTTTGCCGGGAGGGTGGGGCCTTTGACGCTTGCCTTTTCATGGTATGCTTCAAAAAGAGGGTTAACATATGCAGAGGAATCCGTTATGGTGGGCTAAGGAGGGTCAACGATGAAACGGGTAGTCGTAATAGGACTGGGTATTTTCGGCTTCAATATCGTGAAGGAGCTGTTTGAAAACGGATTTGAGGTCATCGCCGTTGATAAAAATAAAGACGCGGTACAGCGCGTCAGGGATTTTGCCACCAAGGCAATTGTTGCGGACGGTACTGATCATGAAATTATGAATCTCATCGGTGTTGACGAGAATGATGTGGCGATCATTTCATTCGGAGAGGATCTGGCGGCGGCTACGCTCATTACCCTTCACCTCAAACAGATGAGGGTCAAAAATATCATCGTGAAGGCGCCCAATGAAGAACACAAGCTCATCCTGGAAAAAGTGGGAGCCACGGATGTGCTCATTCCGGAAAAAGAAATTGCCGGCAAGGTTGCCAAGAGCCTTATTTCACCAAACGTCCTGGATTGTCTTCCTCTTTCCGACGGTTATATGATCTATGAAATTGCTCCCCCGCATGGATTTCTGGGGAAGAGCATTGGGGAGCTTCAGTTAAGAAGTAAATATCATGTCGAAGTCATTGCCGTCCGGGATGTTCTGACAGATCATGTTCATATGGTGCCGCGGGCGGATCTCGTACTCAAGGACGGAGAGGTTCTCGTGGTGATTGCCAGGGAGAAGGATATTCAGAAAATCAAATAATATTATTATTGAAAAGGGATTCCCCTGTGGCCCAGAATCTTTTTTATCATACGCCACAGCGCTGAACAATCCTATTAGAATCATGTTATTTAAACAAAATATCTGGCAAAAAAATCTTCGATTCACCACCCGGGAACCCCTTTTCAATACCAACATAATCAAAGGAGGGTGTTATGAACGTCATTATTGATTTTTCGATTTTCCCGATGGATAAGGGGGAGAGCGTCAGCGCCTACGCATCGCGGGCCGTGAAAATCATCAAAGCCAGCGGTCTCGCGCATCACATCGGTCCCATGGGGACGGCCATCGAAGGGCAGTGGGATGAGGTGATCGGCGTGGTCGGCCGCTGCCTGGATGATCTCCAGAAGGACTGTGACCGGCTGTATATGACCATGAAGGTGGACTACAGGAAAAAAGGAGAACCCGGTCGCATCGCGAAGAAAGTCAAAACGGTGGAGAAAAAATCAACCTGAAACAATGGGCGCACCCACCGCGAAAGTAATCGTACTAAATTTCATTTCTTTCGATTCGTATCTTTTTGCATAAGTTCGCGTTGTGTCATTTCGACCGCGGGGAGAGATCTTTTTTTCAGGAAGCGGTGATGCTTAAAAAAATATATGACAAATTTCTAAATTTAGGGATCCTGCCGAAGTTGCTCATCTCTTATTTGATTCTGTCGATCATTCCATTGATTATTGTCGGATACATTGCCACGAAAAACTTAAGTGATACAGGTTTCCAGGCGGTCAGGAGAGCCGAGGAGATGGGGAATGAAAACCTGAAGGCGGCTGAAGATATAGGCAAAACATCAATAGCGGACAGTGTGCAGGCTCTTGATCGCAAATCGAAGGAAGCCATCGAACTGAGAACTGTGGAGCTGGCCACGAGAATTGCCGATTTTCTCTATGAAAGAGATAGGGAAATCTTAATTCTTGCTTCATTTAATCCCGATCCTGAACGGTATCTCGATGTCTATCTGACAGCAAACAGGGATGTGATTGTAACCAAACCGGGCGCAGCCGTGAAATCTCAAGGAAGTGCCCTTGAACTTCAGTCCCGAAACCCCGAAAATAAAGAAGAATGGAGGCATTTTCCGCCTCTCGATTTTCATAACGTATCAAAACCACTCTACAGAGAGATAACATTTGTCGATTTGCAGGGTCAGGAAAAGATCAAGATTGTGGATGGTAAGATTTCAAATAACCTGACTGACGTAAGCAGAAAGGAAAATACGTATTGTAAGGCGGAAGACTATTTCCCGCATCTGACAAATTTGAAAAAAGGTGAGATTTACGTCTCCAGGGTCATAGGTGCTTATGTTAAAGGCTGGCTTTATAAAACCCAGGAAGGTATCAAGGTAAAACCGGAAAGCGCCTACGCCGGCAAAGAAAATCCTCATGGCAAAAAATTCGAGGGGATCGTCAGATGGGTGACACCCGTCTATGATGAGAAAGGAAAAAAAACGGGCTATGTGACCATGGCTTTAGATCACACCCATGTGATGGAATTTACCGACCATGTAGTCCCTACGGAAGAAAGATTTACTGTTCTGTCGGACGGTGGATCGGGTAATTATGCCTTTATCTGGGATAACAAAGATCGATGCATCTCCCATGCGCGCGATTTTTTTA
>CAZIQY010000067.1:0-15562 GCA_964541605.1 uncultured Syntrophaceae bacterium
TTAGAATTGTTTTAATGATTTTGATGCCCCGCCCTGTGGGCGGGGTAGTTCACTTGATCGTGATTGTCAGTTCCTTGGGCGTCACCCACCCAAACGAAAGTCTGTGACTGGTCGGCATATACGGGAAAAACCGGACAGACGAATACAGAAGCGATCAGGAATATCAGGAGAAGAAACGAAGGGACCACAATTTCGCCCGGCGTCGATGCACTATATTGTGCGCAGTTCTGTCCGGTTAAAAAAATAGGCGCTGGGGCAGGCTTCTTGTGCTGAAAAGATTGCTTGGAGTCAGTGATCGTGGGGAAGCTTTGCATGATTATGTTATTGAAGTTTACGACACCAAAAATACCGCAATGATTGATCCACAACGCCTGAAATCAGCGGCGACTTTAAATCACACGCTGGATGGATTTGTTGGAACGCTATTTATATATCATAGTAAGCCGTAAGCCCTGTAAACAACAGGACTATCCCGATGATAGTGAATACCAGGTTTATCCATATGATCCACTTCGGAGCAGCTTGGGCTTCGTTACGCAAAACTCTCCATGACCAGAAATTACCAAAGACCGCGATGATAGCAAGAATCATAAGTGCGAGGTGTCCGGTTATGTAAAATAGGAACGCAGCGACAGCATTTATCAGTACGGAAAGAAATCCCATAGTTTTTGTTTCCTTTTTTATTCCATCTAACGCTTTGTGTTTGAAGTGATTGAGTATTTATCAGTGACAAGAAAGCGTTTATTGCGCGTGCGCGGAACGTTGCCGGCGCGCCCGTTTTTTGTACCACACCGTAAAGATTGCTCCGACGACCAGGTTGGTCATGCTGATGTAGAAATAAACCCAGTCGGGCAACTGCACGATGTGGCTGTGTTTGACAGCGACATGACGGCGGAAACGGTCATCAGACACGCCCAGACCACAGCGATAACCATACAGGCGCGGACAACATGCACATCATTCCAGCGATCTTTCGGCAGATCGCGTCTGGCATATTGCAGCGTGAAGGGTTTTTTCAGCGCGATTGAAATCCAGACCAGTCCGGCTAAATAGCCGTTGGCCAAAAGATCCATGTTTTCGGCGGCCCAGATTATTTTCAGGCCATTGACCAGAATGGCGCAGGCCGCGAAAAAGATGAGTGATCCCCATTGCAGGATGAATCGGTCGCGAAGATCGCGGAAACCGAAAACAACGGATGCTGCCAGACAAATCAGGATGGCCATCTCCAGCTGATACAGTGAATGTCCGGCAATGAACATAAAGAGCAGCCATGGGATGAATCCTAAAATCAATTGAAGAAACTCTTTCATCTGAATGCCTTTATTGAATTATGATGAAGGAAGTATAAAGAAACCGCGCTTATGTCAATGAAATATTGATCACAATATGTGAGGGGTGGTGTCGATGTTTGTCGGACGTGAATTATGTTTATTATGGATTGAAGTCCAGCATTTGCTTCAAGGTTGACGATTTGTTTAGCAGGAGGAAGGGAAAGATTATTTTTTCTTATTGACAATAGAACGAATGTTCTATATAGTGTGAAGCATGGAAAAGAAACGAACCATACAGAGTGTCGCCAGGCAGATCGGCCACTTCTTCCAGGAGAACCGGCGCATGCCCTCCTATCAGGAAATGCTGGATCTTCTCAGTGTCCGATCAAAAAGTGTTGTCCACTTCTGGGTCAACAAACTGATGGCCAGCGGCCTCCTTGAAAAAGATGATAAGGGTCACTTGAGTCTGACGAGGCGGTCATTCGCAATCCCCATGGTCGGTTCTGTTCAGGCTGGTTTTCCATCACCGGAAGAAGAGGTTCTTGGCGACATTATTTCACTGGATGAATATCTTATCAATTATCCCGAAACATCTTTCCTCCTTCAGGTGAGCGGCGATTCCATGATTGAAGAAGGCATCATGCCGGGTGATCTGGTCATCGTGGAAAAGGGCAGAGAGCCGAAGAACGGCGACATCGTGATTGCTGAGGTGGATGGCGAATGGACATTGAAATACTTCAGGCGGGAAGGGAAAAGCGTTGTTCTTGAAGCAGCCAATCCCAGGTATCCCATCATCAGGGCGAAATCGGAGCTGCGTGTGGGCGGCGTCGTTACTGCGGTAATCCGGAGATACCATCGCTGAATTTATTAGAGATGACGAGAATTAAAATATGCGAAGTATCGCAACAGATTCATCAAGATTGGCAAGGTGGCCATGGGCAAAGTCCCATAGAATTTATTCCAGGCCAACCCTCCGTAAACGCTTCTGCCGTTTTATAGAAACATCTGCCTGGGATGAAAAACTCCTGAGTCAGGAGAAATGGCTTAACGGGATATGCCTTGGCTGTATCATCGTATCCGTTCTTTACTTCTCGCCCATCTTAATATTATCTGTCCTGAAATAAACATCGACAGGCTCTTAACGTGAGCATGACGGCCTTGATCAATTATCCCAAAAGAAGAATTCTTCATCTCGACATGGACGCATTCTTTGCCGCTGTCGAAGAAAAAAGGAATCCCGATCTGAAAGGGAAACCCGTTGTCATCGGCGGTCAGGGAGATCCATCCAAGAGAGGAGTTGTCTCCACGGCGAATTATGAAGCCAGGAAATTCGGTGTTCATTCCGCCATGCCCCTTAGAACCGCTTATAAACTCTGCCCTCAAGCCATTTTCCTTCCTGTAGACTACGAAGCCTATGTGGCAGCCTCCCGACAATTTAAATCTGTCATGAAGTACATTTGTCCGATCATGGAAGATGTGGGCATTGATGAGGCATTTCTGGATGTTTCTGATCTGCCGGAAGAAAGCGAAATTATCGCTCTCAAAATCAAGGCAGGGATTCTGGATAAAACAGACCTTACCTGCTCCATCGGCATTGCTCCCAATAAGCTCCTGGCTAAGATCGCTTCAGATATGCTGAAACCCAATGGCCTGACCATTCTGACTGAGAATGATATTGAGAGTCGCTTATGGCCTTTACCTATCAGAAAACTGTATGGCATCGGGCCCAAGACAGAGGAGCATTTGAAGAATATGGGCATTGAAACTATCGGTCAGTTGGCAGCATTGCCCCTTGAAAAACTGATTGAACAGTTTGGCAAATCCTATGGGCATTATCTATATGAGGCAGGCAGAGGTATTGATGACAGCCCTCTTGTTACACACTGGGAACCGAAATCAATCAGTCGGGAGACGACATTTCAGGTGGACGTAAAGGACTGGCAGGTT
The DNA here is from genome assembly GCA_964541605.1 of uncultured Syntrophaceae bacterium. Taxonomy (GTDB): domain Bacteria; phylum Desulfobacterota; class Syntrophia; order Syntrophales; family UBA2185; genus CAZIQY01. The sequence continues at coordinate 3,219 of CAZIQY010000067.1, forward strand.
ATAGCCAGGACACTTGCAGAGCTGACAAAAGAAGTGGTCGCTGATATGATGGATCATGGATATACAGCTAAAACCATTACCGTAAAGATCAGGTTCAGTGATTTTCAGACCTTTACCAGGGCAAAAACAATTCCTGATTATTCGGACTCTGAAGAAGAGATCAGGAAAGCTGCCTTTGCCTGCCTGAAGCGGATTGAGTTGAATAAGAGAGTGAGGCTCATCGGTGTCAGGGCCAGTAATATGGAAAAGCGTGATAAGGCATGAACGGCTTCTCTCAATCTTGCAAAAAGTTTCTGAGCGTCAAGATACGGCTCGTTATTCTCTTTCAATCTCCTGATGAGGAATTCTACAAAGACACTCTGATCAGGAACCGTTTTCAAAGAACCACTCGTCATGGCTTTTCGGCTGGGCAGTTCATAAATCTTTTCCACAGATATGCCGGGCGGTTAACGTTGGATCAGCCGGGGGTTCATTGCTCTCCGCATTTCTACCGGGAAGACCTTTCGCACTCTTTCCAGATGTAATCAAAAAGGTATTTCCCGAAATCAGACACGACAACCGTTTTCGACGGATCGATCTTCACGTTGTTGAGATACTGAAGACGCAGAAAATCACCGTTGTCGAGTTCGGGAATCATCCCGGAAAAGAAGAAACCCAGCATTTCCGCCGCCGCGCAGGATTGTGCCGTGGCGGGGTCTGAGAGCGGCAGATCCAGAAATATGCAGTCGATTTTCTGTAAACACATGTCACGTAGATGGTACCGGATGCAATCCTGAAAATCCTTTCCATACCGTATCAATGTGAAGAAGGCCAATCCCAGGTCGTGACTCGCATTGATTTCCACATGTGAAAGCGCTTCCATCACGTCCCGGGTTTCCTGACCATCGCCGAGTGTACGGGTGAAACCGCCGTTCTCATAGATTTTCCCGATCACGGTCCGATGCTGATACGGGGGGTAAACCGTGCGGTCCGGTTCCCGGTTAAGCCTGTTGTACATGAGGACGACGGCCTGCCGCTGCTCCGGCGCTTCATCGATCTTTTTGAAGGTCAGCCTTTTCGGGATATAGCCGAAGAGGATTCCCGTTTCCCTGGCGCCCAGCGCCCGGTTGGCCTTCTGGGAATACGGATGGAGCGCTACGGATTCGATGAACAATCCGTAAAGCCCCCGCTCCCGGGCGTAATCGATGCTCGCCTTCTTGATTTTTTCAAAGAGCCCCCGGCCTCTGTACCTGGGATCGACAATCCCTGTACCCATCTCGGCCACGGAACTGCCGGGATGGGTTTTCTTGTAACCTTGATGGGCAACGACCTCATTTTCCGGGTTCAGGGCCGTCATGGATACCTGAATGCCGCTTTCAATCAACTCCCTGATCTTTTCCGGAAAGTACGCGTACTCCATGTACGAGTAGCCATAGACGCGGTAGAGACACCGGGCGAGGGCGGCCCCTTCCTCGGGGAGCATCCGCCTTATTGTGATCGGTACGTCTTCGCTGACGATTTCATGGGACACTCCGGTATCGTCGTGTTCCTCAATTTCCGATCTCAGGATTCTCTCTTTCGAAAAATCCTTGATGAATTCGATCCGTTTCCCCTGGAGACCCAGATTGATGAAACGCACCTCATCGGTGAATGCCTTGATAAGCCGCATGCCAAATCCGACTTGTTCATCGCCTTCTATTTTTTTCCAGTCCATCGGCAATCCCCTGTCCTCGACAGCGACGACAAACCGGGCAGGGCGGGTCTCGACGATGACATCATAGTATTCGTCAGGTCTGTTCTCGAAGGCATGTTGAATAACGTTCAAACAAGCCTCTTCCGTGACGATCTCGAAATGCCCTGCCTCTTCCTCGGTCAATCCTGCCCGCACAGCATAGTCGCGGACAAGGTTGCAGATCGCCGGAAGGTATTTTCTGTGTGTCGTGACGGTTGCTTTGACAATAAGGTGAGACGGTTTTTTTTCTGTGCTCATGGGGAAATCTCCTTTTGCTTTCTCTTTTCCTCCAGTCCGGTAAGATATGAAACGATCATTCCGATAACGCTGATGAGACCGAGTATAAGAAAGATATAGCGGAAGCCGAGGTAGAGGTTGTCGGCGGAGAAGCCCGGACCGGCCAGTGTATGATCGCCTCCGGACGGATGAACGATTTGTGAAAAGATGGTTTCAAACAGGACGACGCCGATGGTTGCTCCCAAATAGGTTACTGTATTCAGAATGCCTGAAATGGTTCCTTCGTCCTTATCAGAAGAAGCCTTCATGATCAGAGCATATTGTTCGGCGGGACGAACATGCCGTTGCCGATCGCCCTGATGACAAAAAAAGCAACCACAAAGAGAAGTCCCCCGAGATGAAGGGTGAACGAGAAGAAGAAAAACGAAAACGCCGTGATGGCCATGGCCAGGGTGCTGATGAGAACGGGATTCGTTTTTTCGGAGTATTTCCCGGCAAAGAGTGGGACGATTACGAACACAACGGAATATATCATAAGAAAAAGCCCGATACGAGTCGGCGTCAGATGTTTGAGCAGATCGAGATAGAAGGGAATCAAAAAATTATGCGCCGCCATGGTCATATAGATGATGAAATTCGCTATGAGCGGAAAGTAAAGCCGCGGATTCCTGAATAGCGAAATATCGATGAGGGGCGAAGCGAATCTTTTTTCTCTCACGACAAAGGCAACGCCGCAAAGGGCGGAAAGAATGAACCCGGAGAGGATGATCGCGGAGGTCCACCCGTATTCCTGGCCGTTGTTCATGGTAAACAGCAACAGGGAGATTGCCGCCAGGCTAAGGAAGGCTGCCGGGAAGTCAAACCGGGTGACGTTGACGTCCCGTTTCTGCACGACCTGTCCGGGGATGACTTTTCCGGCGACAAGGATTGCCGCAATCCCTATCGGGATGTTGATGAAAAAAATCCACTGCCAGGAGATGTAGCCCGTAATGAATCCTCCCAGCGGCGCCCCCAGGGTTATTCCCAGTGCGCTCGCTGAGGTGAATATCCCGAATGCCTTCCCTGTTTTTTCCCGGGGAATATACCGCGAGATGAGCGCCATGGAAGTCGCGGCCAGCATGGAACTCCCCAATCCCTGCACAAAACGGGAGACGGTAAGCATGTCAATGCCGGCGGAAACACCGCACATAAGCGAGCCCCCGGTGAAGAGAAGGTAGCCCCAGAGGAAAAACCGCTTCAGCCCCATCCTGTCGGCCAACTTGCCGAACAACAGGAGAGTGCTCGACGCCGCCAGAATATAGATAAAGACGATCCTGGATATGTCGCTCAAGCTGGAGTCGAAATATCTTGCCATTGTCGACAGAGATACATTGACAATGTAGCTGTCCAGCCTTGCCATGAAGGTTGCCAGCGCAACACTGAATATGATCAGGGCATCCCTGGAATTTTCATTAACGGGCATAGAGTTTTCTTGCACGTCTGCGCGTCCAATATGATTATGTGCATCTGCGGCGTTAAGACCGTAGCGCCCGGATCGGGTCGATCCTTGAGGCGGTTCGGGCCGGATAGTAGCCGAAGAAAATGCCCACGGCAGTGGCCACGCCGAAGCCGCCTACGATCAGTGAGATGCTGCCGATGGCGCCCAAGAGGAGTGAAAAAACAGGAAGAAGATTTTTTTATTTCTTCAATTCGGCGATGAGTTTCGGCACGACATCGTAGAGGTCGCCTACGATGCCGAAATCGGCCGCCTTGAAGATGGGGGCGTTCTCGTCCCTGTTTATGGCTGCGATCACCTTTGCGTTGCGGATGCCCGTTACATGCTGCACCTGGCCGGACACGCCGATTCCCAGGTAGAATTCCGGTTTCACCTGCACGCCGGAGAGCCCGATGCAGAGTTCCTCCGGCAGCCAGTGAAGCTCCTCGGAAATAGGTCTCGTGCATGCGATTTCACCGCCTAGGATATCGGCCAATTGCCGAGCCAAATCGATGTCTTCTTTCTTATCGATTCCCCTCCCGACGGATATAACCACTCTGGCTTCGGTGATATCCGTGACCTGCCGCTCTTTCATCTTTCTCTCAATGACCTTTAGCGTTGAGGACGCGAGCCCCGGAAGCTCCCTGACCTGCCCCCGCCTGCCTTCTTCATGCGCGGCCGGTTCGAAGGTCTTCGGGGGAATGGCGGCCATTACGGGCCGGGTGACGCAGGTTACTTTCTGAACGGCTGCGCCTCCGTACGCGAGACGTTCCATGATCAGGGTTTTGCTTTCCGCGTCGTATTTAAAAGCCGTGCAGCCGCTGCAAAGCCCCGCATTCAGGCGTGCGGCGATACGTGCGGCCAGATCCTTGCCCCGCGAAGTGGCGCAGAGCAGGATAATATTCGGATCGGCTTTTTTTGCCTCTTCGCAAATGACCGGGATATAGGCATCCAGGGACTGTGTGTCTGCAAGGGGAGGCAGCAGCAATACTTCGTCCGCCCCTCGGTTGATGTAATCGTCTGCACGATCATGGCCCCGGCAGAGCAATGCGGAAACCGTTGTTCCCATCTCCGCCGCCAGTTGACGCCCGATGTTCAACAGTTCCAGGGTCTGTTCGTGGTTTTCGGCAAATATCCAGACTCCGGCCATACATTCCTCTTTTATACGATGACGGCTTTCTTCCGCAGAGAATCCACGAACCGGGAAATTTCGGAGGCGTCCGTTCCGAATCTTTCGCAGTCCCGTTCCATCCGGGAAGCCGCAAGATCGATGGTTTGAAGAAGGGCGTCGCCGACGGTCGGCAATTCATCCTTCCTGATCGTCACCGCAGGCTTTTTCCCGGCCATCAGCGTGTCCCTGACGCCGGGTATTCGGGGACTGTTGATATCGGGGAGCACCGTTACCAGAGCGGGCAACGGCGCTGCAATGACTTCAATTCCCTCTTCGATTTTCCTATCAGCAATGAGCATGTTTTTTTCGATGGCGGCTTTCTGGACAAAGGAAATGCAGGGTATCCCCAGGTTTTCCGCCAACCGGGGGCCAACCTGCTGGGCGTAGAGATCGCCGGATCCCTCGCCGCAGACAATCAGATCGTACCGGCCGACCCTGGCGCGGATGATTTCCGCCAGGGTGGCGGCTGTCTGGGAGGAGTCCAGATGGCCGAATGTGTCGTCGGCCGCGAACCATGCCTGGTCGGTTCCACGGGAGAGGGCGTCCTTGACGCCTTTTGATGCCGCGGGGATACCGACGGTGACGGCAATGGCGGTTCCTCCAAGGGTTTCCTTCAGCCGGACGGCCTCTTCGATGGCATTGCGGTCGTAATCGCTGATTTTATAATCCACCGAGGAGAAGTCCAGTTCCCCGGACGACCCCCTTCTGATGTAGGCCTCATCGACGACCCACTTGAAGCAGGCAATGATGGTGGGCATAAATACACCTCTGTTTGGTTAAAGAATTCAGGAGTCAGAATAATCAATCGATGGTTTTTTTGTTTTCTGAATTCTGTCTTCTGAATTCTGACTCCTCAGGTTTATAGTGGAAGATACCTTGATCCTGCCATCATTCAAGGCCTCATCCTGTTTGTTTCAACGTAGCATGTTTGCGGAAATGACCATCCGTTGGGCTTCCGACGTGCCCTCGCCGATCTCGGTGAATTTTGCATCACGAAACAACCGTTCCACCTTGGCGCCTTTGCAGTAACCGTATCCGCCGTAAATCTGGACCGCCTTGGTGGTATGTTTCATGACCGCTTCCGATGCAAAGAGCTTGGCCATGGCGGCTTCCTTGCTGAAGGGTTGCTTCTGGTCCTTGAGCCAGGCGGCGTAATAGGTGAGGAAACGGGCGGCGGAAAGATCCGTTCCCATGTCCGCGATCATCCAGGCAATGGCCTGGTGACGGGAAATGGGCGTGCCGAACTGGACCCGTTCCTTGGAATACCGGATGGATTCGTCAAGAGCGGCCTGAAGAATGCCCACGCACTGGGCGGCGATGCCGATCCGGCCGCTGTCGAAACCGCTCATGGCCATCTGGAGCCCCATACCCTCTTTGCCCAGCAGGTTTTCTTTCGGAACCCGGCAGTCCTTGAAAATCATCTCGGATGTCTGGGAAGACCGAAGCCCCATCTTTCTGAAGTGCTCTCCGGCTTTCATGCCAGGGGTTCCCTTCGGCACGATGATTGCGCTCATGCCCTTCCGGCCTGCCGCTTTGTCCGTCCAGGCGAAGACGAGGTAGGTGTCGGCTAAGGGGCCGTTCGAGGTAAACGTTTTGTTCCCGTTGATGACGTAATCGTTGCCGTCGAGAACGGCCGTGGTGGCGGCGGCCAGCACGTCGGTGCCCGCTCCGGGCTCTGTCAGCACAAAGGCTCCGAGGTGTTTTCCTTCAGCCAAGGGGATCAGATATTTCTTTTTCTGCTCTTCCGTTCCGAAAAGAAGGATCAGTGTGCAGCAGATTCCCACATGGATCGACACGGTGAAGCCCGTGGAGGAGCAGGACCGGGAAAGCTCTTCCACGGCGATGATTTGGGTCAGATAGTCCGCACCGGCTCCGCCGTATTCCGTTGGAATGGGGATACCCATCCATCCCCCCTCGGAGAGCTTCTGAAACAGTTCCGCCGGATGCCGGCTGTTCTCGTCAATTTCCGCGGCGATGGGTTCCACATACTTTTCGCAAAATTCCCTGATATTCTTGCGAATCAGTTCCTGTTCTTCCGTCAATTTAAAATCCATAAAGTCCCTCCTGTGAACGTTTTATTTTAAAGACTTTTTGTGTCAACGATATATTCTATCCGTAGCGGAACTGAACACCTGTCCCGCCTTCGGGATATTTCCAGTCCAGAACCTCGACACCGCAGGCAAGCCTGCAGGTTCCGCACTCCAGACACCCGTCGACGTCGAGGACGATTTCGCCCTTTTCGTTTTCGGAGTAAAGTCCCGCCGGACAGATCCTTACGGCGCATTTCAGGCGGGGGTCTTTTTCCATACCGGGTCTGATCCTGATGTGGGGAGCTCCGACGGGTTTGAACACGTCGAGGCCGAGTTTTGCCTTCAGACCCGAGGATTCGCTCATATCTTCATTACCTCTTTCATATCCTTTAACAAAGCCCACACCTCACCCAGGGGCAGGTGCTTCCTGAGGGTCGGATACAGCCTGCGTTTCGGGCCATCCGATACGGAGTAGATATCTTTCATAATGTTTCCGAACAACTCCGGATAATGACTGAAAATCCTCGGATTGCCGACAACAAGCGGGGTTTCTTCAAAGCTCCTGAAGTCCTGAAGCACAAAGCTTTGCTCCAGAAGATTTTGGTACACACCGAGGGTTGCGGCATCGAATCTCCCGGAATCCCTCGCTTTCAGGACGGCTTGGGCGGCATAGTAACCCGACGCCAGGGCGTATTCCATGCCCCGGACGGTAAAACCGATGTTCAATGCAAGCCCGGCGGCGTCCCCTGCTGCCAGAATGCCGTCTCCGCAAAGGTTTCCCATCGCCTTGAAACCGCCTTCCGGAATGACATGCGCCGAATATTCCACCGTGCTTCCCCCCTTGATTAGAGGTGCGATTTCAGGGCGTCCCTTGAACTCATCGAGGAGCGCAGGCACATCGATGGAACTTTCGGCACCGGCGGCGTCCTGAATGCCGACAACGATACCCAGGCTGATGCTTTCTTTGTTGGTATAAAGAAACCCGCCCCCGAATTTCCCCCGGGTGACTTCCCCAACGAAGAGTCGGGCCGCTCCTTCGTTTCCCTGCAGATTGAACCTTTCATCCATTAAACCGGAATCCAGGGCAATCACCTCCTTGATTCCGAGGGCAAAGTCATGAAGAGATCCGGGCGCGCGGAGACCGGCTTTTTCCGACAGGAGCGATAAAACGCCGTCACAGGCAATCACCACGTCGGCCCGCAGTTCATCTCCCCCGGCGACAACCCCGGCGATGCGTCCGTTTTCCTTGATGACGTCGTCGACTCTGGTTTTTGAGAGGATTATGCCTCCTTTTTCTTCGACACGTTCCGCCATCCACCGGTCGAATTTTGCGCGCAGGATGCTGTAGCTCTGGTGAGGTTCCTCCCGCAGTTCGCTGCCGGAATAACCGAGACTCAAAGACCGGTCCTTCGCCATGAGAGTGACGCCTTCGTGGGCGATGAAGCGCTCCAGGGGGGCGTTTTCGAAGAGGTTGGGGAAGAGGTTGCGAACCGGATTCACGTAAAGGCGCCCGCCCGTCACGTTCTTGGCGCCGGGATAGTCGCCCCGTTCAAAGACCAGAACCTCAAGGCCGCTTCCGGCCAGAGTGTAGGCAGCTCCGAGACCGGAAAGACCCGCCCCCACAATGATCGCGTCAAACTTATCCATAGGATTCACACATGTCTGTCTGTGCCCGCAAGAGGACTTTTTATACGCCGGACAATCAAAATAGAGATGAAATCCGATCCAGATCCTCTTCTGTGTTTATGTTGATGAACATCATGCCCTTGGGATCGAATCGTTTCGTGACATCCTCCGGAATCGTCAGCTTTTTCGATCCCTTGTAGAAGCCTGTAATCTTCAGTTGATCCTTGTCGATCAATCTTTTAATGGCAGGAAGACAACTCCTTGAATAGATGGCATGGAGGGGTTGCAGGCCGTCGGGGAGTTCAGGCACGACGATATCAAAAGCCGCGCAATGATCCATCATGTATTCGATGAAGGGCCTGTTCAAAAAAGGCATGTCGCATGCCGCCATGAAAATCCGCTCATGGGAGGCATAGAAAAGGCCGGTGTAGATCCCGCCCAGAGGACCCTTGCCCTTTATGATATCGGTGGCAATGATACAATCCTGATCAAGGTAGTCGAGAGGACTATTGGTCACAAGGATCACTTCCGGAAAGATCTCCTTGAATATCCTGACGGTCCTGTCGATGAGCCGCTCACCCCCGACCTTCAGAAAGGCTTTGTTCGTGCCCATCCTTGAGCTTTTTCCACCGGATAGAATAATGCCTGTCATAAACGTTTTGTAAATTCAGTGAAAGCTTTGACGAACCCGTAAAAAATCGAATATTACTCAAATTTGTCATTCCCGCTTTCACGGGAATGACGGCTCTGACATATCCGGAGTAATAACTAAAGTTCCGGCGAGCTGTTAATAATTGTCCGCCAGCAGCTCGTAGTACGACCGGGGATGTTTACAGGCCGGGCACTCCTTCGGCGCTTCGACCCCGTCGAAAACGTAACCGCAGTTGATACAATGCCATTTTACTTTTGTTTTCTTTTTGAAGACCTGTTTGTCCTTGATGTTTTTGATGAGCTTTCGGTATCGGCTCTCGTGGAACTTTTCCACCTTTGCGATCTGATCAAAGGAACGGGCGACTTCCGGAAAGCCTTCCTCCTTGGCGATTTTCGCGAAATCTGCATAGATACTCGTCCACTCCATTTTTTCTCCTGCTGCGGCAGCCTCCAGGTTGCTTTTTGTATCGCCGATGATTCCCGCCGGATAGGCCGCCGTGACTTCCACTTCGCCCCCTTCCAGATGCTTGAAAAAGACCTTGGCGTGTTCCTTTTCGTTTTCCGCCGTTTCTACGAATATATTGGCAATCTGCTCATATCCCTCTTTTCTGGCCGCACTGGCAAAATAGGTGTATCGGTTTCTAGCCTGAGATTCTCCCGCAAATGCCGCCAGTAAATTTTTTTCCGTTTTTGTCCCTTTAATGGTTTTCTTCATATTCCCACCCTCCATTTTTGATGCGTTTTATTTCCTCTTTCCAAGGATAGAATAGGTTTTTTGTACTTTACAAGTGTTATGAAAGCAAGAAAATTTATCTATAAAATATGTAGATTTATCTTGATAAAATCCCGACGGAATTGTAGAAATGACCTTCGTAAAAGAAGCGGGAGGCGTGAGATGTATTGGGAAAAAGACATTGAAACGATGGATCGCGACAGGTTGGCAGCCATTCAGCTTGAGAGGTTGCGGGAGACGCTGAAAAAAGCGAAGAAATCTTCTTACTACAGCGAAATATTTAAGAAAATTGGACTGGATACTGACCGGGTGAACTCTCTTGATGTGATTGGCGAGATTCCCTTCACGATAAAGGATGATTTGCGCGAACACTGGCCTTACGGTTTTCTTGCCGTTTCAAAGGACGAACTGATCCGTATGCATTCGTCTTCCGGGACAACCGGCAGGGCCACCGTGATCTTTCATACGGCTGGTGATATCGAAAAATGGACGAATCTTGTCGCCAGGTCCATGTACATGGCCGGTATGAGAAAAGGCGACGTCTTTCAGAACATGATGAGTTATGGGCTCTTCACGGGCGGGCTCGGTTTCCACTATGCGGCTGAAAAAGTCGGCGCTCTGGTGATACCGGCAGGCGCAGGAAACAGCAAGAGACAGATTCAACTGTTGCGCGATTTCGAGACTACGGTGATCCATATTATCCCAAGTTATGCACTTCTTTTGTCCACGGTTTTCGAGGAAGTCGGCGTCGATCCGGCGAAAGATACGAAACTCAGGATGGCTTTTCTCGGAGCTGAACCTCATTCGGAAAAAATGCGAAAAAAGATCGAAGAGATATACGGATTCAAGGGATACAACTCTTACGGCCTGTCTGAAATGAACGGACCCGGAGTGGCATTCGAGTGTCCCTTCCAGAGCGGCTTGCATATCTGGGAGGACCAGTTCTTTGTAGAAATCATCGACCCGGAAACACTGAAAGCGGTGCCTGACGGGGAGGAAGGAGAACTTGTTCTGACCACTCTGGTTCGTGAGGGAATGCCGATTTTTAGATACCGGACCAAGGACCTGACGCGTATCATTCCCGGTTCTTGCGAGTGCGGCCGCACGCACAGAAGAATCGACAGGATCAAGGGAAGAACCGACGACATGTTGATCCTGAAGGGGGTTAATATCTTCCCCATCCAGATTGAGAAAAAATTGATGGAGATACCCGGCGTGGGGACAAATTTTCAGATCATACTGGAGAGAGAAGGGTACAATGATTACATGACCGTCAAGGTAGAGGTACAAAAAGAATTCTTCGCCGGTGATTTAAAGCAACTCGAACGGCTGAGACACAGAATTGTGGATGACCTTAAATCCGATATTCTTATCACCCCGAAGGTAAGCCTTGTGGAGCCGGGAACCCTGCCGAAAAGCGAGGGGAAAGCGGTTCGGGTGATTGACAACAGAAAGGAATGACGGTGATGATTGCTTATCAGCTATCTATTTTTGCGGAAAACAAACCCGGCAGGCTGGCGGCGGTTACCGGGATTCTTGCGAAAGAAAAAATAAACATCCGGGCGACGACCATAGCCACATCCGACACGTTCGGAGTGATCAATCTGATCGTGGACGACCCGAAGCGGGCACAGATGGTTCTCTCAAAGGCAGGCATGACGGTAAATCTGCGGGAAGTGCTGGCAGTCCTGATTGAAGATAAACCCGGCGGACTGGACCGGTTGACGCAACTTCTTCTCAAGGAAAACATCAATATCAACAATGCTTACGGATTTGTGCTTGAGAGCCGGGAAAGGGCGGTGTTTGTTGTGGACGTCGATCAGATCGAGAAGGCCCAGAAGATTATCGAAAAGGCGGGATTCAAGACCCTCGATGCGGATGCCCTGGCGGCGGTCGAACCTTTTCATTATATGAAGTATTAGCGATTTAAGGAGGCAACAAATGGCTCACAAGGATGCTGGGAACTACAGTGCCAAGCATAGTCCGGAAAGCAACTTGAACAGGGAAGTGGCACAGGCGATTGAAAAGAAAGCCGTCAAAGGAGAAATCAAATGCGCAGATGCCGCGGGCATTGCCTCTGCATTGAATGTTCCCATGAATGAAGTCGGCATTGCCATTGATCTCATGGAGATTCGTATCAGTAAATGTCAATTGGGGCTTTTTGGGTATGGGGCTGAAAAGATCGTTGTCAAACCTGCGGAGACCATTTCTATAGAGCTGGAAAAGGCCATCCGGGACACCCTGGTGAACGGCCGTCTTTCCTGTGCGGTTTCCTGGGAGATTGCTGAACGGTTCAGCATACTCCGGATGAATGTTTCATCTGCCTGCGAGGCTCTTAAAATCAAGATCAAGCCGTGTCAGTTAGGAGCTTTCTGATGATTATCCTTTCTGCTCTTCGTACCTGGCCAGGACGAAAAGCATGTCCGCAAGCCTGTTGAGGTACCTGTGGATGTCGGCATTATCGACCTGTCCTTGGGCTTTCAGTCTCGCCGCTTTTCTTTCCGCCCTTCTGATGATGGTTCTGCCCACGTCAATCTGAGCGGAAGTCTGTGTCCTGCCGGGATAGATGAATTCATTTTTTAACTGAACGTTTTTCTGCAACTCATCAATCAGTTCTTCCAAACGCTGGACATCCGTTTCCGCAATCCTCCTGGAAAGCTTTTGAATGTCTTCCGGCAGCGTGGACAGTTCGGCTCCCATGATGAGCAAAT
>CAZIQY010000068.1:0-15537 GCA_964541605.1 uncultured Syntrophaceae bacterium
TAACGTGCCATGCAACACCTCGGTGAATGGTTTAGCGGTTACCAACCTACAATGTTGCCGAAACATTACAATAAAATGCCCCTGTTTACAATCATTTTACCTTCTCTATTACCCTTTTCCTACAGGCTCAACCGTCCGGATAAGGCGCGGCTGTAAGCCCTCGCCTTGATCCGGTTGTTAGAAGACGCGTTTCTATTTCCCTAAATCTACTTTCGGTAGGAATTCCTTCTTCATTTTTCTCCCACCATCCGAGATATTGGTGATAGTTATTCCCTTGTCGCTCGTTAACGTCATCTTAGGTTTCAGTGGATCACGGATATCAATTATTCCTGTGGATACGACACCCAATTGATTTCGACATTTGATGTTGTATAGTCCCTCAATCTGGCTTTGTTTTTCCAATACGGTATAGATAAACGCAAATGGGACAACCTCTCCGCTTTTCTCAGCAAAAGTAACAATTTCAACCGCTGCTTCTGTGACATAGGCTTTTCCGATGATGCCCGTGAATTTCCCATGCTCTTGGAATTCAAATGCTATCGACTGAGGGAAAGATGCTCCAGGAAGCGTGGAAGGGATTATACATATAAAGAGGCAAATAAGTATCCTTTTCATCATTATCTCTCCTTCTAACGGCGGAGCTGAGCGGTGGCGCGAGCCTGCCAGGACGCGGAGCGTCCTATTGCAGGCGAGTGACGTGCGCTCCAGCGATTTGATGGGCGGCTTCTATATATTTCTATTTTTTTATTTCCTTTTTAACAGCCGCCAGCAAAGAGCTGGAGTGAGCGCAAGCTCGGCTCCGCCGATGGGCGGGGACGTCTTATATATTTCCTTTCCTTTTATAGTCCCCGCCCATCAATTAATATACCCAATGGGCTTTTTCCGAAATTTTGTACAATAATAAATCATTCCAATAATAATGTAAATATGAAAAATGCTATAATATCAACAAGAAATGAACTTTTGCTACCTGTTATTTTGTGGTAATGAGGACTAAAAGCCCAATGGGTAATTTGTGGGAAAGTTGTCCATCGTTAAGAAAACAGACACCAATGAATACCTCTTGAAACAGATCCTGCCTCCAACAAAACCGAATTATCTCTTTCAGGAAGACATGCGCAAGCATATGACTTCGTTTTCTTAGTGTTTTACACACTATCTTTCTACCAGAAAGATTCATAGTGCAAGCATTGATCAGCCAACAAAAAAACATCTGAAATCTGGAATTATGCGGCAAGACCGCCTTCCAAGCCCTTGCAACTCAAAAATCTGATTTGAAACATATGATCAAGCAAATTTTCGCCAACCAAAGCAGCATTAGCATGAACAATGATAACGGTTTGTACTGTAGCATGAATGGCAGAAAATTGACATACTCTTTCAGGAAGCAGCCCACGGGCAAAGTCATCTCCGATATTTTCACGTTCAACTGCGGAGAATCTTGCACCTTCCGCCTACGAGTCCTCGTCGGGTAAAATGTTTAAGAATTTAAGCATATGGGTTGAAAGTGTTTTTTTGTACCTAATCTTTCAGTTCTGACAATAAGGCCTGTCACGGTGCCGTTCTCCTGCGTATGTAGAGCCGCTTCTCCACGGTGGCGATTACGGTCCCCTGTTCATCGACGACGTCCACCGAAAACAAGGGCTCGATCTTCTCACCCTGATCGGCCCGGGTGCGCAGACCGGCAATCGTCTTGGGCGGGACATGGAACGTGGCCCTCATCGTGCCAAGTCCTGGCTTGAGGAAGTGAATCGTCGCGGACTTATCCCACACCGTATAGTCGCGTCCCAGGTGCTGCATCAGGATCAGCATGAAAAAGGGATCGCACATAGCGTACAGAGATCCGCCGAAGTGGGTGCCCACCGCGTTGAGATTGAAGCGGGTCAACTTCATCCGCACCGTGATCCTGTAGTCGTCAGATTCGCGGTGCAGTACTCGAATACCCGCTCCGAGAAAGGGTGGATAGAAATTAACCCACCTGAACCGCCAGCTATGTAGGATACCGTGTGCTGACATGGTTATACCTCCATAATAGGGATGCTACTGTTTTTTTTATAAGACATTGCTTTCAATGGGGGGAAGTATAGAGGGGCTGTTGGTGCTTGTCAAAGGATAGTATGGCCAATTAAATACTGTTTACCGCTTGAAGAAATGTTGAATGCCCGTCAAGATGCCTGGATGCTACATTTCAGCTATTTATAAAATGCAACAATTCTCCAAAAAAAGGAAGGGTGGAACCGGTTCCCCACCCTTTCTTGCCCAAGAGTTAGTTTCTTAATTGAATAATAATAGAATCCTATCACACGATTTCAATTACTATGCGAGTGGGATTGGCGATATTATCTGAAACGGGGCATCTGCTCTCTATTTCATGGAGAAAAGCTTCCTTTGCTTCTTTTGAAAGGTCTGAATCGATATTCAGTGTGACGTTTATGCTCTCAAAACCGGGTCGGTTTTCTGAGCTTTTTCCGAGCAGTGTCTCAATATCGAATGCTCCCTGAATCTTCATGTCCATGCCGTTCAGTTTGATTTCTTTCTGATTGGCGATAATTCTCGCGACTGTGCCGATGCATCCTGCCAGAGCCGCGAAAAAAAACTCAAGAGGGGCTGGTCCCGCATCGGTTCCACCGCCCGCCTGTGTCTGGTCCACATACATAACATGGTTTCCCGCTTTTACTTCAATTTTAAACTTTTCGTCCAACTTTGCCTCGATGCTGATCGTCCTCATTTTTGCCATTGTCTTTCCTCCTGTGTTTGTTTTATTTAAGCGGCAACAAATCATATAAAAATGTCATGCGGGACTTCGTATTAGGTACGGACAGGCCGGATCGGGTATCCAGTTCCTTATGGAGTCCCGCTTTTTCGGAATAACTCCTTTTTACCCCATATAGACGGTAAGAGTATCCAAAAGGATACAAAACTCTGCTATTTTTTTGAAAATGGGATGAACACCGGATTTAGAGGGTATTGACAGGACCTATGAAGCGGTCTCAGGATCACTGCTTCGGATAGCAGACAAGTTCGTTCCGCTCATCCCGGTAGAGGATGCACTCGGAGCCGATATCTTTTCTCAGTCTCGTTCGGGCGCGGTGCAGCCTGATTTTAACCGCATCGAGGCTGATATCGAGAATGTCGGCAATCTCGCGGTTTTTCATTCCCTCAAATTCGCTGAGGAGCACAACGACACGTTCATTTTCAGGCATCTGCTTCATGATACGGTATATGCAGGCATTCATTTCGCGCCTCATAAGGCCTTTTTCTGCGTCATGTAATTTTTCATCGCTTAAGATGTTATGTTCACATTTGACGTCATCGGTGTCTAAGGATACTACCGTACGGCGTGTCGAGGCGGAGCGGCCATGATCCAGCGCTACATTGGTGGCGATTCGATAAATCCAGGTAGCAATGCTTGATTCTCCCCGAAAGTTACTTAAACTGCGGCTGATCTTCTCAAACACAACCTGCGTCAAGTCCTCCGCATTATTCTTACCCGCCATGCCGCTCAAGTAGTGGAAAATCCGCGGACGGAATTCATCGTGAATTTTCTGGAAATCAAATGTTGACATTGCTTTCATAGGAACCCGTTTATGTGTCTGGGAGTGTAAGAAAAAGCAAATTTTGTGTCAAGAAGAAATGGCCTTAGGGTATACGATTGAATTGATAAGGTATTGCTTTTCACGGTGGGAGTATATTGAAGAACGGTCTTGTGTGTCAATGCAAAATGGCACAGAATACCAATCGAAAGGGTGCATCCTCACCAAAATAGTTGTATGCTCGACTTCAGGAAGCTTGTACATTCGTGACAAGTACGCTTAAGCTGGATGAATCTCTTTTCTACCGTTCCGTCACGTCTTCCTTACCCGTCATCGCCTCGATGTCGATCCGGATAACGGCCGTGATGACGAGTTTTTCCTCCGGAAAGTCATCGTATCCTCCCTCAGGCTGATATTTTTCCATTAAGGCTTTCAGAGCCGCGCGCTTTTCTTCAGAGTCCTCAATTATTTCGGCCCTGCCTTTGAGGATGACGCTCCGATAGTGGTAAAAAGCTCTGCAAGGATCACCCTTAGCCCTTACATAGCGAAGCGGCACATCGACTTCGAAACAGACCCGGTTATCCCGGAGAATATCCTCGATCTTTTCCCCCTCTAAGGCGCTGTGAAAATAGATATGTTCACCAATGCGGACGAAATTCAGCGGCTTTATGATTGGGTAGCCATCCTTCCCCATAGTTCCCAGGCGGCCGACATGGGCATTTGCGAGAATTCCGTCGATTTGCGCTTTGTCTTTGATTTCTTTCTTGGCTTTTCGCATAAAAAAAGACCGGATACCGGACCTATAAAACTTTCTGCAAAAACTGACCCGTCATGGATCCTTCCGTCCGGGCAACTTCCTCGGGCGTGCCGGTGGCGATAATTCTTCCCCCTCCCGGGCCTCCCTCCGGGCCAAGGTCGATAATATGATCTGCGGATTTGATGACATCCATGTTGTGCTCGATCACCACAACCGTGTTTCCCATATCGACAAGCCTCACCAGAACATTCAGCAGTTTTTCGATATCCGCGGAGTGAAGACCGATGGTCGGCTCATCAAGGATATAGAGGGTGTTGCTGTTCGTTCGCTTGCCCAGTTCTCTTGATAATTTTATCCTCTGGGCCTCCCCTCCGGACAGGGTCGTTGCCGACTGGCCGAGACGTATATATCCCAGACCGACGTCTTGGAGGAGCTGCAGCCTGGATCTAATAGAAGGAATATGATCGAAGAAAGACAGGGCCTGGGTCACCGTCATATCGAGAACATCGGCAATGTTCCTGTCCTTATATCTGATTTCAAGGGTGTCGGGATTGAACCGTCTTCCGCGGCATACATCACAGGTCACATAGACATCGGGAAGAAAATGCATCTCAATTCTGATGAGGCCGTTCCCCTCACAGGATTCGCACCGCCCCCCCTTGACGTTAAAACTGAAACGACCCGGCTTGTAACCCCTGACCCT
The DNA here is from genome assembly GCA_964541605.1 of uncultured Syntrophaceae bacterium. GTDB lineage: Bacteria > Desulfobacterota > Syntrophia > Syntrophales > UBA2185 > CAZIQY01. The sequence continues at coordinate 4,994 of CAZIQY010000068.1, forward strand.
GGATTCCGGAAGGCCGGTAAAAAGATCCCGGATATGGGAAAAAATTCCGGTATAGGTGACGGGATTCGAGCGGGGAGTGCGTCCTATCGGTTGCTGGTTCATCATGATCACCTTCTCGATACCGCCGAGGTCTACGACGCGTTTTACCTTTCCCATGCCGCCTCTTTGCTGATTCAGACGCCGGGAAAGGACATTGTAAAGTGTTTCAATGACCATAGTGCTCTTTCCCGATCCGGAAACGCCCGTAACGGCGGTAAAGAGCCCCGTGGGAATCCTGATGTCTATGTTCTTCAGGTTATGTTCACTGGCCCCTTCCAGTACAATAAATCTTGCCGGCATCGATCTCCGTCCTTCGGGGATGGGAATGAAACACCTCCCCGACAAATACATCCCTGTCAGGGATTTATCGCTTCTGCATATCTCTTCCGGCGTACCCTGAAACACCACCTCGCCCCCGTTTATGCCGCCGCCGGGTCCCATATCGATGATATAATCGGATGCCGACATCATGGCCGCATCATGTTCCACTACCAAAACAGTGTTCCCCATATCTCTCAAACGATTGAGGGTGGAAATAAGCCTGACATTGTCTCTCTGGTGCAGGCCCACCGTCGGTTCATCCAGCACGTAAAGAACTCCGACCAGCCCCGACCCGATCTGAGTCGCCAGCCGGATGCGCTGCCCTTCTCCGCCGGACAGGGTTCCCGAAGACCGATCCAGGCTGAGATAGTCCATCCCCACGTCGACGAGGAATTTCAATCTTTCTCTGATTTCCTTGAGAATCCTCTCCGACACAAGGGTCTGCTGACGGGACAGAGACATGGTTTCGAAGAACGTCAGACATTCTCCTATCGACAGCTTGCAGACTTCATAGATATTTTTGCCTGCCACGGTAACGGACAGGCTTTCTTTTTTCAGGCGCGAGCCGAGACAGGTGGGACATTCCCGCATGTTAATGTATCTTGCCAAATCCATCCGGACGGCGTTGGAATTCGTTTCCCTGTACCTGCGGTCAAGCTGGGTGAGAACCCCTTCGAACGGCCGGGAGTAAAAAAACCGCCGCCCGCCCCTGTCCAAATAGAACCTGATTTCTTCGTTTCCCGAACCGTGCAGGAGCACCTTTTGAATTCTTTCCGGTAACTGACCGAAGGGAGCGTTGATATCAAAATCAAAATGCCGGGACAGGGCGTCCAGAGTCTGAAAATAGTAAAGGGAACTGCGACCTGCCCAGGGTGCGATGGCTCCTTCCCTGATAGACAGAGCCCTGTCGGGAACCACGAGGTTCTCATCAAAATACATCCGGGTCCCCAGACCCCCGCAAGGAGGACAGGCGCCATAGGGACTGTTGAAAGAAAAATTCCGCGGAGCCGGCTCAGGCATGCTGATACCGCAAGAGATACATGCATATTTTTCACTGAAAAGGATCTCTTCACTCCCGGCCACATCGAGCCGCACAAGACCATCGGAGAGACCGGCCGCGATTTCCAGAGAATCCCTGAGACGCTTGCGGATTCCATCTTTTATGACCAGACGGTCAACCACCACGTCAACCTCGTGGCGTTTGTTCCTGTCCAGCACGATATCTTCACCGAGTTCCCGGATTTCACCATCAACACGAACCCGGACAAAACCCTCTTTTTGAAGTTTTTTTAATTCCTTCTGAAATTCTCCCTTTCTCCCCCTGACAACGGGAGAAAGGATGCTGACTTTTGTCTTATCGGGAAGGGCGAGGATGGAATCTACCATCATGTCTATGGTTTGAGATCTGATTTCCCTTCCGCACTGATGGCAGTGCGGGGTTCCAATCCTGGCAAAAAGAAGACGAAGATAATCATATATCTCCGTGACGGTTCCGACGGTCGAACGGGGATTATGGCTTGCCGATCTCTGCTCGATGGCGATTGCGGGAGACAACCCCTCTATGGATTCAACCTCGGGTTTGTCCATCTGGCCGATAAACTGTCTGGCGTATGCAGACAGAGACTCCACATAGCGCCTCTGTCCTTCCGCGTAAATGGTGTCAAAAGCGAGAGATGACTTGCCTGAACCGCTGACACCGGTGATGATGACGAGTTTGTTCCTGGGAATGTCTATGTTGATATTTTTGAGATTATGCTGCGACGCCCCTTTTATTCTTATACACTTCATTTAACGAAACCTTATACGCTACTGTCCCCTGATCCTCGTTTTAAAGCTTTATCTCTACGTGAGACTTGTTTCTCAGTTCCTTGATCCATTCGGTATATTTTTTTTCCATTTTTTCCTCCTCCAGCTTTTCTTTGATTTCAGCCCGGACAGATTCAACGGGTTTTAATCCTGCCCCCCTTCTGTCCACAACCTTGATAATATGAAAACCTGCAGAAGACTCAATGACATCACTGATCTCATCCTTCTTCAGACTGAAGGCGGCATTTTCAACCGCGGGAAGAACCATCCCTCTTTCAATGAAACCGATGTCGCCGCCTGCGGCGGCGGCAGGCCCCTGCGCATAGCCGGCGGCAAGCATGTCAAAAGGCTCGCCACCTTTCAGACGCTTGTGTATCGCATCCATATCTCTTTTTAGTTTTGCCTTTGTTGCCGCATCGATGTTTCTTGGAAACGGAATCAAAATCTGCTTGACCCTCACGGCCTCCTTCCCTTCGTAATCTTCTCGATGTTTCAGGTAATACGCCCCTATCTCTTCTTCGCTAACGGCGATTTTGGCTTTGATCTCACGTCTGACCAATTTCATCGTAATAAGCTGGCTTCTGACCTCTTTTTTATACTCCTCAAAGCTGGACCTTTCCTTGGCAAGGGTCATCAACAGATCTTCCATCACGAGCTTCTTTCTCCCAAGAAATTCCTTAATGGCATCCGTGACCTCATCATCCTTGACAACGATGCCGGATTTTTTCGCTTCCTGCTCGACAAGACTCTGTTCAATCAGTTTATTCAACATAAATAGTCTTGCTTCTGCCATGACTTTCGCCACGTCCTGATTCTTGTAGGAGTCTTCTATTCTTTTCCGGTAAGACTCGAAGGCATTATCCAATTCCGACAGGGTAATGATTTCTTCATTTACAACCGCAACAATTCTGTCCACAATCTCGGCATTGACCGCTGTGGACATAAACAACCCCCATAAAAAAAGGATCACCCAGGTTTTAAATATCTTCACAACCGTCCTCCCATTAACCATTATATTTTTTCCTCCGCCTGACGACTTCCTGAAACGGTTCCTCTTTTAAGCAGGTCCCTGTCAATTTTTATCGACGCGCGTGATCGCAGGCTCGAAATCCACAGGACATACGCCTGTTCCTCTTTTTGCTTTCTCACATCCGTTATGACGCGCTCTTTTATATCAGAAAATTCCCTTCTGCGTTCTTCTTTTTCGATGATCTTGAAAATATGATAGCCATAGGGGCTTTTTATGACCTGACTGATCGCACCGGGAGGCAGAGAAAAGATGACATTATCAATGGCCTCCGGCATGATACCCCGGCCGACGAAACCCAGATCACCCCCGCGGGCGGCCTCAAGACCAATGGAAACTTCCCTGGCCACCTTACCAAACTCCTCGCCGCTCTTTAATCGGGCCAGAATTTTCCCTGACAGTTCATGCTCCCGAAGGACAATCTGAGCTATATGTACTTTTTTCTCAGGAGCATATTCCTTCCTGTGGGTACGGTAGAATGCCCTGGCTTCTTCCTCTGTAACAGAAATCCCGGCATTCACATCAGAAGCAATCAGCTTCTCAAGGATCATTCGCTTTTTCAATGCCTTCTTCCAGGCATCAAAATGGACTCTCTGTTCGGCAAGTACTTTTTCAAACCCTTCCGCCGAATACCCCTCTTTGATTTCCTCAATTTTTTTTATGACCTCGGCATCACTTACCGTCAACGCCAGCTCTGCGGCGCGTGAAAGCATGATTTTTTCGTAGATCAGATGATTGAGGACTTCTTCCCGCAGACGATCTTCATCCTCCGGCGTCGGCGAAGAATGGCCCACCGGATAGTACAACGCGCCGGTGAGTCGTTCTCTGAACTCACCGAGAGTAACCCTCTCGTCATTGACCGTCGCAACGGCCCTGGATGCATCGTCTCTCTGACAGCCGCTGGGAAAAAGAACAACAGCCCACAATGCGAGTGTCCAAAGGAGTATGTCGGGGACAGCAAGATGCGTGAACCGATTTATTGTGAAAGCTATGCGGCTTTGAATCGACATCTTCCTCCGTCAATGAATTAACATGTGCAACAAACCCTTTGCCTGTTCGATGATCTGGTCCCCCTGAAGCCCCGGCATGGAGACATACAGCTTCATGTCCGGTGTCAGCCGCATATTCATCATTTTGTTCTGAGACATCCTGACTATTTTTTCCGGGTCCACCGGGCTGTCCCGGTGAAACGTTATGAACATGTGCGTACCATCGTACCCCATCCTTGTCCCCTTCGCAATCTTCAGAAGATTCCTGACGCGGATGACCTCAAAAAGATTTTCCACCTCGGCGGGAACATACCCGAAGCAATCCGTCAATTCCTCCCTGATCCCCGTCAGAGCGTCATCTGAACCGGTCATGGACAGTCTCTTGTATGTGACAAGCCTTCTATTGACATCCGACATGTAGCCCTCGGGAATAAATGCCGGTATGTTTAAGTTAATTTCAGGTTTAATTTCCTCCTCGAGCACCGGTTCGCCCTTGATTTCCCGGATGGTTTTTTCCATCAGCTCCGTATACAATTCGTATCCGACAGCGGAGATGTGGCCTGACTGTGATGTCCCGAGAATGTTTCCCGTCCCTCTGATTTCCAGATCATTGGAGGCAATTCTGAAACCTGACCCGGGCTCGGAAAAATCCATGATGACGCGGAGTCGTCTCTGGGCATCCCGGGAGAGCATGGCCCCTTTCGGAACCAGGAGATAGGCACAGGCTTCTTCCTTTGATCTCCCCACCCTGCCCCTCAATTGATAGAGTTGCGCAAGGCCGAACCTGTCCGCCCGGTTGATGATGATGGTATTGGCCGACGGGATATCCAGGCCGGATGCGACAATGGATGTGCAGACCAGGACATCGCAGTCCCTTCTGATAAATTTTGTCATGGCCTGCTCGATCTCTTTTGCCTTCATGCGGCCATGAACAACCTCGATGACGGCTTCCGGCACAAGCTTGCCGATAAATGTCGCCATCCGGTATATGGATTGCACCCGGTCATGAAGAAAAAAAATCTGCCCGTCTCTTTTCAGTTCCTGCCGTATGGCTTCCCGGATAATGTCTTCATCAAATTCGAGGACATAGGTCCTGACGGGAATGCGGTTCTCCGGAGGCGTATGGATAATCGACAGATCGCGGATGCCGACAAGCGATAAATGAAGCGTTCTGGGGATGGGGGTTGCCGTCAGCGTCAGGACATCAACCAGCGTTCGGAGCTTTTTTAATTTTTCCTTGTGCGCCACACCGAAACGCTGTTCTTCGTCGATGATGACAAGTCCCAGATCCTTGAAGGCGATATCATCCTGCAATATCCGGTGGGTACCGATGAGAATGTCCACGGTTCCCCTGCGAACCCCCTCGACAATTCTCTTTTGCTCGGCCTTAGTCTTCAGGCGGTTCAAGACTTCGACGCAAACGGGGAAACTTTTCAACCGGAGCGAGAAATTCTGAAAGTGCTGCTCGGCAAGAATCGTCGTAGGCACAAGAAGAGCCACCTGTTTTCCGTCCATGGCTGCACGGAAAGATGCCCGCAGGGCCACCTCGGTCTTGCCAAACCCCGCGTCGCCGCAGATCAGCCTGTCCATCGGTTTGGCGTTGTTCATATCAAAATGGACGTCTTCAATGGATCTGGCCTGATCGGGCGTTTCCTCATACTCAAAGGTCGAGCAGAACTCTTCGTACATCCCGTCGGGGGGAGAAAAGGTATGCCCTTCCATCACCTCCCGGGCGGCATAGATGGAAACCAGCTCCTCCGCAACCTCGCGAACGGACTTCCTGACCCTTTCCTTCACCGACTCCCAGGAAGAGCCCCCCAGCCTGTCGATCCTCGGCACGAAACCGTCCGGACCGATGTATCGCTGAATCTGATCGAGACGGTCAACGGGAATATACAACCTGTCATTCTCCAGATATTCCAGCAGCAGAAAATCGTTTTCGATGTCTCCGATACGCAGTTTCTGAAGTCCCTGATACAACCCGATGCCGTGGTCCATATGGACCACATAATCTCCTTCCTTCAACTCGCCGAAGGATTTCAGGAAATATCCTTCTCTGACGGATCTCGCCCGCTTTCTTGAAACCTTTCTGCCGAAAATCTCCTCGTCGGTGATGACGACCAACTTCAGGTCCGGCAGCTGAAATCCCCCCGCTATCCTGCCTTCTCTGAGGATCAGCTTTCCCTGCCGACCATGCTGATTCATGTCCGATAAAAAGGACCCCTCCCCCTTTCCCGCTTTGAGGGCATACTGACCCAGCAGGTGATCCATACGGTGTATTTCTTCCTGCCCGGCGCACAGAAAAGTAACCAGGTTTCCTTCCTGAACCCAGCCCCTGATTTTCTCCGCAACGGGACGAAAAATGCCCTCCTCCTCACGGGACACTGCTGTCGCTTTCGGCGGATTCAAGGCCGTATCCATTTGAATCTTTATTACATCTTCACCGTCGCCTAAAACCAGCTCATCAAGATGTACCTGTTGAAAGGCTTCACAGCGCCCCATCCAATCTTCCCCCACGATGTATGAGGACGATTTTTCCAGGTGAAACTTCTCCTCGCTGCGGGCTTTCATCAGAATACGGTCTATCTCGTTTTCAATGTTCTCTTCCGCCTGCCTGATGGAGATCATATCGTCAAACACCATGACGCTGTCTTCCGGCAGATAATCGAAGAATACGCCGGGAGCGTCCTTCTGAATCCGCCCGTCCCCCCGGTCATCCGCATCCGGAAATTCATAAAATATCGGCAGGAAAACAGGATTTACGGAAGATATGATGTTCTCTTCCATCGTTTCCACAAGACGGGTCTTCGCCATTCTGGGAAGCTCAAGTGCATTGGCCCTGTGTTTGATATTTCGGATGGCCTGTTCCCTGCGTTCATCGGACAGGATGACCTCTCTGGTCGGCAGCAACGTAAACTCTTCCCGTTCACGGGTTGATCGTTGCGAGGCCGGGTTAAATTCCCTGATCGATTCCAGCTCATCCCCGACAAATTCCATCCTGAGCGGCTGTAAGGCGAGAGGAGGGAAAACATCAATGATATGGCCCCTCAGGCTGAACTCTCCCTTTTCCTCAACAAGAGTCACCCGGGTATAGCCTCCTGCAAGCAGTTTCAAAACCAGTTGATCCCGTTCAATAAAATCGCCGATGGAGATCGTTTCAACAGTGCTTCCGAAAACTGCCCGCGGGATGACCTTCTGCATCAGGGACCGCAGGGGAAGAACAACAACGGACGGTTTCCCGCTCAGCAGGCGAAACAATATCTCCACCCGGGATAATTCCACCTCCCGCTGAAAGGCAAATATGTCCATGGAAAGGATATCCCAGGCTGGATACAGGAAAACTTCGGCGTCGTCTCCGTTGAGAAAAAAGGAAATGTCCCGGAAGATGTTTCCCGCGTCCCGTTCCCGCGAAGAAACGACAATCAGGGGCTTCCTGATTTTTTTGAAAAGGATCGAAACAAACAGAGATTTTGCGGAACCATGAAGACCGCTGACCCGGCTTTTCCTGTCTCCACGACCGATCCGGTCAAACAGAACATCAAAAGCGGGAGTGAGGTTTTTCATCATGAAATCGCAAGCATCCTGTCAAGGGCTTTCCGGGCGGGGATTCTTATCTCCTCCGGCACCTTGATGACATGCTTCATCTCCGTCAGGGCGTTTACAATATCATCCAGGATAATTAATTTCATGGTCCTGCAGATCAGTTTCTCAGACGCAGGAATGAAGGTCATATCCGGATTCTGTTTCTTTAGCTGATAAAGGAGTCCCATTTCCGTACCGATAATCATCTCACTGACATCGGATTCCCTGGCGAACCTCAGAATACCTCCCGTTCCCCCCACAAAATCGGCCATAGCAAGGACATCGGGCGGACACTCGGGATGAGCGGCAAAAAGCGCACGGGGATGTTCCCCCTTGACCTTTCTGATGTCATCCACCGTTACAAAGTGGTGAACCGGACAGTATCCGTTCCAGGGAATGATTTCTGTGTCCGTAAACCCTGACACATAACGCGCCAGGTTTCCGTCAGGCGCCATGATAATTTTCTTATCCCCGGCGAGAGAACCGACAACCTTCAACGCATTGGACGAGGTGCAGCATGCGTCACTCAATGCCTTTATCCGGGCGGATGAATTGATATAGGTTACCACAGGTACGCCCGGGTGATCTTTTCTCGTTTGTATCAGCTGTTTTTCCGTGATCATATCGGCAAGGGGACAACCGACATCCAGTCTCGGGAGGAGGACGGTTTTGTCCGGACAGATAATGGAAGCGCTCTCCGCCATGAAATGCACGCCGGCAAAGACAATCACATCGGCATCCGTTTTAGCGGCGCCCAGGCTCAGCATGAGAGAATCTCCAAGAATATCGGCGATGTCCTGAATCTCGCCCGGTTGGTAATAATGAACGAGCAAAACGGCATTCCTGTCTTTCAGCAACTTCCTGATCTTGTTCTGCAACTCTCTCTGATCCATTTTGCGGCAAACCTCTTTTCCCTTAGTTTTCATTCCGGAATTGATCCGGCATCCAGTCCCTGGCGGGTCGGTTTAATCGTTTTTATTATCCTATGAGGTATTTTTATTCAAGGACAAAAGAGGCCCCGCTCTGTCACCTTATATGTTGACAAGAAACAGCATTTAAGATAGCTAACAAAAAAAACGATCGTCTGCGGAAACAAACCTTGAATCATGATCAGCGTTGAAGAAGCTTTAAACCGGATTCTCGAAGCGATATTCCCCTTACCTCTGGAAAAGGTGAACATTCTTGAAGCATTGGGAAGAGTCATCGGTGAGGATGTCTATGCCGGTCGAAACATACCGCCGAAAGACAATTCGGCCATGGACGGGTACGCCATTCGCTGGCAGGACACGCGGGAAGCATCAAAAGATCGTCCGGTCATATTGACCGTCATTGAAGATATACCCGCAGGAACGATTCCACTCAAAAGCGTGGGACCGGGCGAGGCATCCAGAATCATGACGGGAGCGCCTGTCCCCGATGGGGCGGATGCGGTCATGCGGATGGAAGATACGGAAAAGGACGGCCGGAAAGTCAAAATATTCACGGCGGCGCATAAAGGCCTGGACATACGAAACGCGGGAGAAGATGTTCAAGAAGGGGAGAAGGTAATTTGCCGGGGAGACGTCGTCAGGCCGGCCGAGATCGGGATGCTGGCCGCTCTTGGACGATCTTTTATCAGCGTCCATCAGAAACCTGTTGTTGCCGTCCTGGCCACTGGCGATGAGCTGGTCGATATTGACGAAAATCCGACCCCCTGGCAGATTGTCAGCAGCAATAGTTACTCCATAGCCGCCCAGATCAGCGAATGCGGAGGCATCCCTCTGCAGATCGGTATCGCAAAAGATACGAGAGAGGACCTCGTCGCAAAATTCAAAGCGGCCACCCGGGCCGATATTATCATCTCATCGGGCGGCGTCTCCGTGGGAGATTACGATCTCGTCAAGGACATCATGAACGAAGTAGGAAACAACATGCAATTCTGGCAGGTTGCCATGAGACCGGGGAAACCGCTTGCGTTCGGTTCCCTGGAAGGAGTCCCGATATTCGGACTGCCCGGAAATCCCGTATCTTCAATGGTCTCGTTCGAACAGTTTGTAAGACCTTCCATCCTGAAGATGATGGGCCATAAGACCCTGTTTCGCAAGACAGTTCGGGCAACGGTCAGGGAAGACATTTCAAAGAAGGAAGGAACGAAACATTTGATCAGGGCCAGGGTTGATTATGAAAATGGCCAATATACCGTATCAATAACTGGTGAACAGGGCTCCGGCATCCTGAAATCCATGGTCAGGGCAAACGGCCTCATCATCCTGCCGGAGGATGCAACGTCCGTCAAAGCGGGTGAAGAAGTCACGGTTCAATTGATCGACAGTTCCCTTGAACAAACTACAAAACCGGATTATCCTTAGAAATCGGCAACTGCCTTATGATATCCTGCCGCCCCGGCAGGAACAACTGGAAATTTATCGCGGAAGTGCCAAGGTCGCTGGTGGGCCTCCCGGACTTCAAATCCGGTGCAGGGCGCTAAAACCGTCCCGGGTGGGTTCGATTCCCATGCACTTCCGCCAATTTATTCGCAAATTTCGATATTCTGCTATAAAAATCCTTTAACCAGACTTTAACTTCCTTTAACCTGCCGATTTTAGCACTCCACACTGGATTTGAAGTCCTCTTAAACAATCCATTTGCTCCTAAGTCTTCAATACTCCAACTTTTTTGTGGAATCCAATCATAAATCGTGATAGTTATAAAAATATAAAACCTTCAACACTATGTACGATGACTGATGAGATATAACCCAAAGTTGTGGACGGAGTAAAATAGAAGGCGTATCCTATAGA
>CAZIQY010000069.1:0-15347 GCA_964541605.1 uncultured Syntrophaceae bacterium
TATCAAGGCGATCTTGAAACGGATGGGTTTGTCCAGTGACGTCATCCGGAAAGTAAGTCTTGTCGCCTATGAATCTGAAATCAATATTGTTTCCTACGCTAGAAAAGGAATGATCCGTCTGCGCGTCGTACCCGACAGTGTCATGATAGAAACCATAGACGAAGGACCGGGAATCCCCGATATTGATCTTGCTTTGCAGCCCGGTTATTCCACAGCAACAGACAAAATCAGGGAAATGGGATTTGGCGCCGGGATGGGACTTTGCAACATAAAAAGCTTCTCTGACATTTTTCATATTTCTTCCGAAATCGGCAAGGGAACCTGTCTCAGAATGATCATAAAAACGAACCATCGTTCCTGAAGTATGCAAGAGAAAGGACCGGATAACGTGGATCTGGAATCAATTGTCAAAGCCTTGAATTTAAAAGTTAGATCAGGGGATGACAAGCTGAAGACCAAAGTGCGGGGCGGCTACGCGGGGGACCTCTTGAGTGACGTCATGGGCAACAGCAAGGAAGGAAATATCTGGGTTACGCGTCAGGTTCATCAAAATATTGTTGCCGTGGCCAGCCTTAAAGATCATGCCGGCATTGTACTTGTGCAGGGTGCCGAACCCGCTCCGGATACCCTTGAAAAGGCCGCAAAGGAAGGAATTCCCATCATGGTCTCTGATATGTCCGGCTTTGAGGTTATCGGAAAGATATATAACCTGTTAAACAAAGAAAACTGATTGACGGGCAATGAATCAGAGAAAAGACCGCGCGTTATGGTCTTTTCTTTTATGGATTAAATATATAGAAATGCTCAGGGGATATCGCTGCGATCTTCACGTCCATACCTGTCTGTCTCCATGCGGCGATCTCGATATGTACCCGAGCGCTGTTGTTGAAAAAGCAATCGCTGAAAAGCTTGATATCATTGCTATCTGCGATCATAATGCCTCGGAAAATATTCAGTTTGTTATGAGGTCTGCCGAGGGGAAACCCCTTACAGTCCTTCCGGGGATGGAAATAACGAGCAGTGAAGAAGTTCACGTGCTGGCTCTTTTTGATACACTGGATGACCTGAAGAAGATACAGGATATCATTTATCAAAATCTTTCAGGTATGAACAGGGAAGAGATCTTCGGATGCCAGGCCATCATCAACGATCTGGATGAGGTTGAAGGGTTTAACGACAGATTTCTTCTCGGAGCGACCAGGCTTTCGCTGCACGATGTCATTCAACACGTTCACCGTTTCGGCGGACTTGTCATCGCGTCTCATATTGATCGGGAAAGCTTCAGCGTCATCAGTCAATTGGGTTTTATAGATCCGGATATCCCTTTTGATGCCCTTGAAATAACGCATCAGACAGGAATAAGAAATGCGCGTTTGAAATATCCGGAATTGTCCCGTTATCCTTTGGTTGAATCATCGGATGCCCATTTCATCAGGGATATCGGTCAAGGGGTAACAAACTTTTTTCTTGAAAAAGGAACGGTTTCAGAGTTGAAAATGGCTTTTGAGCATCGTGGCGGAAGGTATATTCAGGAGTAAGGCTTGTTAGAACTCTCCCTCCATATCCTGGATATCGTGGAAAATTCCACCCGAGCCGGAGCCAGCGTGGTTGACATCGTCATCACGGAAGATATAGAAAAAGATATCATGTCCCTCGAAATACGGGATAACGGATCAGGGATGAGTGAGGATGTCCTCAAGAAAGCCCTGGACCCATTTTTTACGACAAAAACGGTTCGCAACGTCGGGTTGGGGCTTCCGATGCTTGCGCAGGCCGCAGAAAGAACAGAAGGCAAATTTATCATCGAATCGAGGGGAGGTGAGGGGACGAGGGTTGCTGTTGATTTCAGACTCAGCCACTTAGACAGACAACCCCTTGGGGACATATCAGGTACGCTGGTCACACTCATTGCAGGAAATACGGACGTTGAATTCCTATATCGTCATCAGCATAATGGTCATGTCTATATTCTTGACACACGAGAAATAAAAAAGGAAATTGAAAATATACCAATTAACCATGTCGATGTGCTGAATTTCATCAGGGAACATGTCAAAGAAGGCCTGAAGGAAATCGGAGCGGAAGCGTGAAGTTTTAAGGAGGATTGAATGCATGAAAGCGGGTAATGGTGATTTTGATCTACAAAAAGAATTTACGGCAGAACAACTTGCAAAGATGGACGACATTATCGCGAAGTACAAGGGCAAGCCTGGCGCTTTGATTCCCGTCCTGGAAGAGGTGCAGATGGTCCTTGAATTTTTGCCCATGCCGATTTTGCAAATTATCGCGAAAGGGCTGAATCAGCCGCTGAGCCGTGTTTACGGCGTGGTGACCTTCTACTCATTCTTCACGATGACTCCCCGCGGCAAGCATATATGCCGCGTATGTCTCGGCACGGCATGCTACGTCCGCGGCGGCAAGGCCATCATGGAAACGATAGAGAAGCAGCTGGGCGTCAAAGTGAAAGAAACAACCGCCGACAGGCTCTTTACCCTTGAATCGGTCAGGTGCTTGGGCGCCTGCGGATTGGCCCCGGTCATCGTCATTACGGAAGACGTCCATGGAAGATGTAAACCGCAGAAAGTCAAGGAAGTCCTGGATCAATACCGGGAAGAAACGGCAACAGCTTAACCATATTTTATACGATGAGGTAAACAGCTATGGCAAAACTAACAATAGCAGATTTGAAAAAGATCAAGGATAAGGCTCAAGCCGATTCCGCATTAAGACAAGGTGAGCAAAGAGCCAAGGTAACGGTTCATATGGGAACCTGCGGTATTGCCGCCGGCGCGAGAGTTGTCATGGATTCACTGATGGCGGAAATCGCCGAAGCGGGTGTATCCGATGTCATCGTGACGACGTCCGGATGCGCGGGGTTTTGCAGCCAGGAACCCATGGTCACGGTGGAAATGACGGGTCAGGAACCCATTCTATATGGGAAAATTGACGCAAACAAGATGAGACAGATTTTTAAAAGACATGTCATGCTGGGAGAAGTGCAGACACCCTTTGCGCTGGCCCGAGGCTGAAACTTTTTCAATGCGCGATGAATTAAATTACGATATTAATATGTTAAGGAGGATCATATCCACATGAAGGTGTTTCGTTCACATTTATTGCTTTGTGGAGGAACCGGTTGTCACGCTTCTGGATCTCTCAAGGTCAAAGCTGCTTTGCTCGACGAGATCAGTAAAAGAGGCTTTTCAGAAGAAGTGAAGGTTGTAGAAACCGGTTGTAACGGATTTTGTGCCCAGGGGCCTCTGATGGTGGCCTATCCCGAGGGCGTTATTTATATGAACATAAAACCGGATGACATACCGGAACTCGTTGAAGAGCATCTGGTGAAGGGAAGAATCCTTGAGAGACTTCTCTACAAGGAACCGGCTACAAAAGAAGAGATTCCGGCCATGCATGACATCCCGTTCTTTGCCCTTCAGGAATTGAGGGTATTGAGAAACAGGGGAATGATCGACCCGGAAAACATCGATGAAGCCATCGCGAGAGACGGTTATGCAGGAATGGCAAAAGCCCTGACGGAAATGACACCGGAACAGATCATCAAGGAAGTCTTGGATTCAGGTCTTCGAGGAAGAGGCGGAGCCGGTTTTCCGACTGGTTTGAAATGGAAATTCTGTGCTGCATCACCAGGCGATTTAAAATACATCCTGTGTAACGCCGATGAAGGAGACCCGGGAGCGTTCATGGACAGAAGCGTTCTGGAAGCCGACCCTCACGCCGTTCTTGAGGGAATGGTCATTGGCGCCAAAGCCATCGGCGCCCACAGCGGATATATTTACTGTCGTGCCGAATATCCCCTGGCCATTCACAGACTAGGCGTCGCCATGACCCAGGCCAAGGAATACGGCCTTTTAGGAAAAGACATTCTGGGTACTGGGTTCGATTTTGATCTCCAGGTGTATCAGGGTGCTGGCGCTTTCGTCTGCGGCGAAGAAACGGCCCTGATGACATCCATTGAAGGAAAGCGAGGCATGCCCAGACCCCGGCCGCCCTTCCCTGCCATTGCCGGTCTCTGGCAGAAACCATCCGTTCTGAACAATGTGGAGACATTTGCCAATATCGGACAGATCATTCTGAACGGCGCTTCCTGGTATAACAGCGTAGGTACGGAAAAGAGCAAAGGAACCAAGGTTTTCGCCCTCACCGGCGACGTGAACAACGTCGGTCTTGTCGAAGTCCCCATGGGTACCTCCCTGGGACAGATCGTCTATGAAATCGGCGGCGGCATCCCCAAAGGCAGGAAATTCAAGGCTGTACAGTTAGGCGGTCCATCCGGCGGTATGATCCCGGCTGAACATTTAAATGCGCCTATTGATTTTGAGCGTGTCGTTGAACTCGGCGCCATCATGGGTTCCGGCGGTATGATCGTTCTGAATGAAGACAAATGCGCCGTTGATATGGCCCGTTTCTTTATGGATTTCGTTCAAGATGAGTCCTGCGGGAAATGCACGCCCTGCCGCGAAGGAACCAAGAGGATGCTGGAGCTCTTGACAAACATCTGCAAAGGTAAGGGCAAGGAAGGGGATATCGAGCTTCTCCAGGAAATGGCCGTTATCATCAAGAACGCGTCTCTTTGCGGCCTCGGACAGACAGCCCCGAACCCGGTTCTCAGCACCATCCGCTACTTCAGGAAGGAGTACGAAGAGCACATCAGAGACAAGCGCTGCAGCGCCGTTGTCTGCTCCGCCCTCTTCAAGTCACCCTGCCAGCATACCTGTCCCGCGGGCATGGACATTCCTGCTTACATTGCCCTTGTCCGCTCGGAACGGTTTGAAGACGCCTACAAGGTCATGCTAAAGACCAACCCACTCCCATCCGTATGCGGAAGGGTCTGCAACCACAAGTGCCAGGCAAAATGTCGCAGGGGTAATCTTGATGAACCCCTCGCCATCAAATTCCTGAAGCGTTTCATCACGGATAACGCGCCGAGACCGAAACAGGAATTGGCCCCTGTCACCAGGAAAGAAAAGATTGCCATCGTCGGCGGGGGACCGGCCGGTCTGACCGCTGCACGCGATCTGGCGCTGAGAGGATATAAGGTAACGGTCTTTGAAGCACTGTCCCAGCCGGGCGGTATGCTTCGCTGGGCCATTCCCGCCTACAGACTTCCCAGAAACGTTCTGGCGGACGAGATCAAAAACAATATCGAAGCCGTTGGCGTGGAGATCAAATGCAACACCCGTGTGGGCAAGGATATTTCCTTTGACAAATTGAACAAAGACTTCGACTACGTCTTCCTGGCCCCCGGATCTCAGAAGAGCCAGCCCATGGGCGTCGAAGGCGAAAACCTGAAGGGCGTTTTCGGCGGTGTTGAATTCCTGAGAGATTTCAATAACGAAGAAGAAGCCTGGACGAGCGGCAAGAAAACCCTCGGCTCAAAAGTTGCGGTTATCGGCGGTGGAAACTCCGCTATCGACGCGGCCCGTGTAGCATCGCGGCTTGGCGCCGATGTCACCATCCTCTACCGGCGTGAAAGAAAAGACATGCCGGCAGCCGAGGAAGAGATCATCGCCGCTGAAGAAGAAGGAATCAAGATCGAATACCTTGTTGCCCCTTTGAAGATTGAAGGAAAGGACGGCAAGGTCAACGGGATCGCCTGTCAGAGAATGAAACTCGGCGACTTTGACCGAAGCGGGAGGAAGAGGCCTGTCGCCATTGCGGGATCAGAATTCACCCTCAGCGTGGATGCCGTTGTCGCGGCTATCGGCCAGACATCCGACATGGCTTTCGTTCCCAAAGAAAGCGGCGTTTCCGTTACCAAGTGGAATACCTTCGAACTGGCTTCGGGAACCAAATCCCAGACGACCAATCCGAAGTTCTTCACGGGCGGTGACGCGCTGACGGGACCTGATACGGTTATCGGAGCGATTGCAGCAGGTCATCAGGCTGCAGCCGACATCGATAGCGCCATCAGGCAGGCCAATGGCGAGGATGCCTATGAACCTCCACCCGAGGAAAAGATCGATATTCCGTTTATCGTCGACGAGGAATCGGTTGAAGAGCCCCAGGCGAAAATGCCTGAACTGCACGGACCCGACCGGAAGCGAAACTTCAAGGAAGTGGAACTCGGCTATCTGAAGGATATCGCCATTCACGAGGCGTGTCGCTGTCTCAGGTGCGATGCGGAAATATAGAGCATATACCAATTGAGGGATGTTTATACAAATCATCCTTCGTTAACATAATGACGACGTCGCAAAAAGGTCGCCGGATAGGTCATTGCGAGGAGCAGGGTGGCGAAGCAATCTAATCATATTGAATGCCTGTTAATCATGATTGCTTCGCTGCTTTCGCCATGACAGCAAAAGGGACTTTTTACAAGACCGTTAACATAATTAAGGAGTGTAAAATGGGACAAAACAAGATATCGCTTACGATTGACGGGAAGGAGGTACAGGCAACTCCCGGGCAAACCATTCTTGAAGTTGCCCGCGAAAACGGCATATTCATACCAACGCTCTGTCAGTTAGCCAAGACGACGAACGTCGGCGCCTGCCGCGTGTGCGTCGTTGAGGTGCAGGGAGCGCGAACGCTGGTGGCTTCCTGCTGCATGCCCATAAACCCGGGCATGGTCATCAAGACGGAGACTCCGGCAGTAAAGGCAGCGCAGAGACTGGTCGTCGAGCTGCTCTGGTCTTCCGGTGATCACAACTGTCTGACCTGCGAGCAGAACGGGAATTGCGAATTACAGAATCTGGTTTACTGGCTGGGGATAGAGAAACCCCGGTTTGAGATTGCTCCGCCCGGTTATCCAATTGAAATGACCAATTCAATGATCCAGCGGGACATGAACAAATGTATTCTCTGCGGCCGCTGTGTCCGGGCATGCAACGAGATTCAGGTCAATGAAGTTTTGGATTTCTCCATGAGAAGTTTTAGAGCCAAGGTGGGACCGGCATTTGACCGGGACTATATCGATTCCGAATGCTTCTTCTGCGGCGAGTGTGTCGACTCGTGCCCTGTGGGTGCCCTTACCTTCAAGCAGGCAAGATTCCAGGGCCGTCCCTGGGATCTGAAAAAGGTTCGCACGACCTGCACTTACTGCGGCGTGGGTTGTCAGATGGATCTCAATATTCATAACGGAAAAATCATCAAGGTCACCGGTAATCGCGAGTATGGCCTGCCCAATGAAGGAAGCCTCTGTGTCAAGGGTAGATTCGGCATGGACTTCGTTCATAGTCCTGAGCGTCTGAAGATCCCCCTGATCCGTAAGGACGGGGAATTGAAAGAGGCAAGCTGGGACGAGGCGTACAGCTACATTGCGGAAAAACTGTCGGCGATCAAGAAGGCAAACGGTCCTGACAGCATCGCCGGATTTTCCTCTGCCCGTGCGACCAACGAGGAAAATTACCTGTTCCAGAAGTTCATGAGAGCGGTGATCGGCACAAACAATGTCGATCACTGCGCCCGTCTCTGACACTCTTCCACAGTGGCCGGTCTGGCCGCTACCTTTGGAAGTGGTGCAATGACCAATTCCATCGAAGAAATTGAGTTTACCGATGCCATTTTGGCCATCGGAACCAACACGACGGAGAACCATCCCGTCATCGGTATAAGAATAAAAAGAGCCGTTCGCCAAGGAGGCAAAAAACTGATCGTCGCCGATCCAAGAGAAACTGATCTGGTGAAATATGCAACCATCTGGCTGCGCCATAGGCCAGGTACCGACGTCGCCTTGTTAAACGGCATGATGAACGTTATCATCTCTGAAGGCCTCTATGCCAAGGAGTATGTGGAAACCCGTACGGAGGGTTTCGATGCCATGAAGAAGGTCGTGGAAAAATACACCCCCGAGTATGCCGCAGAGATCACAGGCGTGCCGGCGGAAGATATCAAGACGGCAGCCAGGATATACGGAGAGGCAAAGGCAGCCTCAATCCTCTACGCCATGGGCATCACCCAGCACACGACCGGGGTTGACAACGTAAAATCCTGCGCCAATCTGGCCATGCTTTGCGGCAATGTAGGCATTGAGGGAGGAGGCGTAAATCCTCTGAGAGGTCAGAACAACGTTCAGGGCGCCTGTGATATGGGCGCACTGCCCGTCGTTTTCACCGGCTATCAGCCCGTCGTCAATGATGAAGCCCGGGCAAAGTTTGAGAAGGCGTGGGGAGTGTCCCTGCCGCCCAAACCGGGTATCACCATTGTAGAAACCCTGAATGCGGCGCATGAGGGGAAGGTCAAGGCTCTGTATGTCATGGGTGAAAATCCCATGCTGTCCGATCCTGACCTGACGCATGCAGAAGAAGCCCTGAAGCATCTTGACCTGTTGATTGTACAGGATATTCTCCTCTCCGAAACGGCGCAGCTTGCTCACGTCGTTCTGCCTGCCGCCTGCTTCGCAGAGAAAGAAGGCACCTTCTCCAATACGGAACGAAAAGTGCAAATGGTCAGGAAGGCCGTTGAGGCCCCCGGCCAGGCTAAGGCGGACTGGGAAATCATTTCCGAGCTGTCCACGAAGATGGGGTATCCCATGAGTTATGCCGATCCGGAAGCCATCATGAAGGAAATCAATGCATTGACTCCGAGTTACGCCGGGATCACCTACGACAGGC
Organism: uncultured Syntrophaceae bacterium; assembly: GCA_964541605.1. Lineage (GTDB taxonomy): Bacteria > Desulfobacterota > Syntrophia > Syntrophales > UBA2185 > CAZIQY01. Next base: position 8,574 of record CAZIQY010000069.1, read on the forward strand.
TTGAAAAAGCCGGCATTCAGTGGCCATGTCCGAACGCAAGCCATCCGGGAACGAAATTTTTACATGTGGACCGGTTCTCCCGCGGCCTGGGTCTCCTCAGCGCCATTGAATTTAAACCGCCCGCGGAAGTCCCGGATAAAGATTACCCGTTTGTGATGACCACAGGGCGTGTGCTGTATCAGTATCATACGGCAACCATGTCAAGGTTGTCCAAGGGGATCATGGAAAGATGTCCGGAGAGCCTTGTGCAAATCAACCCGAAGGATGCGGATAAGTTAGGATTGACGGAAGGTCAGTTTGTGAAGGTTTCCTCCCGGCGCGGCGCCGTTCAGGCAAAATCCGAGGTAACGACGCGTGTGCCCGAGGGAACCATCTTCATGAATTTCCATTTCCGGGAAGCGGCCGTTAATTTACTGACCAACCCGGCCCTCGACCCGATCGCGAAAATTCCGGAGTACAAGGTCTGCGCGGTCAAGGTAGAGGCGGCTTAAGGTCTTTAAAACTCCTCCGTCTCCCGACGCGGTTAATTTTGAAAGATGAACAACGGTGAGGGGCTTTAATGCCCCTCACCCCAAGCCCCGCATATCACCCGAATGAAAAGGGTGTAGATGCGGGTTTTTTAAAGCCGTTATTGAAAAAGGCAGTTACGGCATCATATTACTTTACGGAGGAATGAGAAATTATGAGTAACGAAAATTTGGAAAGCAAGAGATGGTTGATTGCCATAGGGGCAATCATCATGCAGTTGTGTTTGGGGACGGTCTATGCCTGGTCCGTCTTCAAGAAACCCCTCATGACCGCCCACGGCTGGGGTGAGACATCCGTTCAGGTGAGCTTCATGCTCTGTATCGGCCTCATCGGCATCGCCGCCGCCTTTGGAGGCACCCTGGTGGACAAGAAAGGCCCCAAGTTTGTCGCCACGATCGGCGGTATTCTGTTCGGTATCGGAACGCTTCTTGCGGGTCTTGGCGATTCCATCGGCAACCTCTATGTGATCTGGCTTGGCTTCGGAGTCATCGGCGGTATCGGCAACGGTTTCGGCTACATCACGCCCATTGCCACCCTGATCCGCTGGTTCCCCGATAAGCGCGGTCTGGTGACGGGGCTTGCCGTCATGGGTTTCGGCGCCGGCGCGTTTTTCATGGGAAAAATTGCGCCCCCCATGGTCATTTCCATGGGTGTGGCAAATACGTTCTACATCTGGGGCGTCATCTTTCTGGTTTTGTGCTTCGGAGCTGCCCAAATGTTCAAGAACCCCCCGAAGGGATGGCTGCCTGCAGGTTTTACACCGAAAGCATCAGCCGGTGTTACCGCGGTTTCCTTCACGTTTGATCAAGCCATCAAAACCCCCCAGTGGTGGATGCTCTGGACAATGCTTTTCCTGAATGTCACCGCCGGAATCGGTTTGATCTCACAGCTCTCGCCCCTGGCCCAGGATGTGGTCCGCAAGGCGAATCCTGATATGGCCGCAGCCGCCCTTGCTCTCGTGGGTGGATCGATTCTTGCCTACGCGTCCATCTTCAACGGTCTGGGCCGTCTATTTTGGGCGTGGACATCCGATGCCATCGGACGAAAGAACGTGTTTATCACCATGTTCGTGACCCAGGCAATCCTGTATTTCATTCTGCCGCAGATTGGCAGCCAGTTCATCTTCACCGTATTCGCATGCTACCTGTTGGCCTGTTACGGCGGCGGGTTCGCCACCATGCCCGCCTTTGCGGCCGATTCCTTCGGTCCCGGAAACATTGGCAAGATCTACGGGATCATGCTGACGGCGTGGGGCGCCGCGGGTATTGTCGGGCCCCTGGTATTTGCGGAAATCAAATCAATCGCCGTCTATGTGGCGGGCGCGCTTCTCGTTGTCGGTTTCCTTATTGCCGTCAGTTACAAGCGTCCACAACTAAAAGAGGAAAAGGCATAAGCGAATTTCATATATCAAGAGTTCAGCATAGTGCTGCGGAAGCACTTCGCTCTTTGTTGCAGTAAGCTACAAGAGGTCAAAGCCGAAAGTCATCCGCAAGATAGCAAGATGCATCAATCTTCAAAAAGAAAAGGTGGACACTGTCCACCTTTTCTTTTATGTAGATGTCATATCATACTTATAATATGAGTCAAAGTGATGAAACACAAATTCATCGAGGAATCCGTACTTCTCGTCAGCATCCTGAAATGGTTTGTGCTTTCGACAGCCATTGGAATCGTCGTCGGCCTGTCGACGACTCTTTTTTTGAAGCTTCTTTACCGGAGCGTCTCGTATACCGGGAGTTATCCGTATTATTTCCTGTTTCTGCCGCTGGGACTTTTCATCAGCAGTTTAATCGTTCACCATGTGGAGCCGGACACGAAGGGTTACGGGACGGAAAAGGTCATCGAAGCCGTGCACAAGCGCTTCGGACAGATCAACTTTCAGGTGTTTCCCTTTAAACTGGCCGCCACCATCATCACCACCGCGTCGGGCGGTTCGGTAGGTCAGATCGGCCCCTGCGCCCAGATCGGCGCCGCCCTCTCCTCCTTTCTGGGCAATCTTTTCAAGTTTGACGACAACGACAGGAAAAAACTGGTCATCTGTGGAATCAGCGCGGGTTTCGCGTCTGTCCTCGGTTCACCGATTGCCGGGGCGATTTTCGGCGTCGAGGTTCTTGCCGTCGGAAGCATCCTGTACGAGGTGCTGCTGCCGTCGTTCATCGCCGGGATTACCAGCTATCAGGTCTCGTCCTGGCTGGGGATTCACTACATCTATTATCCCGCCAAGTTCATTCCAGCTTTTACAGAAGCCTTTTTTTTCCAGGTCGTGGTTTCCGGTATTTTTTTCGGTCTCTGTTCCATTATCCTGATAGAGGTTCTGAGAACGGGCGAACGACTGGCAGAAAAGTCATCCGTCTGGCCGCCGCTGAAGGGACTTGCCGGCGGGGTGATTCTCATCGGATTAACATTTGTCTTTTCACCGAGCTACCTCGGACTTGGTCTCGACACCATTCAGACCGCCATGCGGGGCGAACAGATCATCCTGTATGCGTTTCTGATAAAAGCCATATTTACGAGCATTTCTTTCGGCGCCGGCGGCAGCGGGGGGATCATCACTCCGATCCTCTTCGTCGGCGCGACGGCGGGCAGTTTATTCGGTGAAATTTCCGGCCTCGACAAGGCGACGTTTTCCGCCATCGGTCTGGTCAGCCTCCTCGCCGGCGCAGCCAATACGCCGATTGCGGCCAGTATCCTGGCCATGGAATTGATGGGACAGGAGATCGCACCTTACGCGGCTGTCGCCTGCGTGGTCAGCTTTCTCATGACCGGTCACAGGAGCGTCTTCACGACACAGCTGCTGTACGTTAAAAAATCATCCTCCGTTGAGGTGGAAGTGGGAAAAGATATGGAAGGTCTGAAGACGCGGTACAAATACAGAGACAAAAGCCTGATCGGGATGGTCATGAGATTCACCAATAAGGTGAAAAACAGGAAAGATAAAAACGGGGCTTAAGTGCGGGCACAACGAAACACGAGAATAAAGAATCCGGGTGCCTGAATAGTCAATAGCTTGTTTTTATTCTGACTTCTGTATTCTCATATAAACGCATCCGTTTCACTGTCTCGTTTCCTCGTATCCCCGTGTCGTATAAAATGCGGCCCTGTCAAAGAAAATGACAATCCTGCGGTCAAGCTCAAGAGCCGTGTAGATATCGAGGGTCTTCTGCCACATCCCTTGAGATAAAGCAAATTCCCATATGTGCTTCTTGATAAGACTGAGAGCACTCAATACTTCTCCAAGTGTGAATCCCTCTTTCCTTCGTTCCTTCCCTGTTTCCATAAAAAAATCGCGGATGTCATGGTCGCCATAAAACCCGCCAAGCCAATTCCCGAATTGCGAGAGAAGTCTGTGAATTCTTTTGAACAGTTTTGACTTATCGAAATGATGATAGTCAGGCGTCGAACGGCTTGTCGTCACATCCTGTACCCACAGATTGGCAATCTTCTCCGCGTTCCTTTCAATAACGACTAAAAGCCTGTCGGAAAGGAGGTTTTCTCTTTCGCCCCGGATCTGCATCTGCCCTGTGGAACGTGCGAAAGAATCGATGATGGCCCAGTAATCGGCTTTCCCTTTGATGTAGGCATTGACGGCTCTCGTGTTGGAACTGAAGGCCAATTTCGGAATTTTTCCGACGGCAAAATATTTTACATCCGTCGTATCGCCTCCCGATGCGAGGGTCCCCCCGATCCGTTCAACCTCAAAGGTTATAAAGAGAAGATCTCCGTAAAAGTAATTCGTGCAGGAATCAACATCGATAAGGCTCAATATCTTGCCCTTGATCCCCGTCTCTTCCTCCAGTTCGCGTAACGCCGCATCCTCGACACTCTCTCCGGCCTCCGCAAATCCCGTGGGCGGACACCACATCCCCCGATAGGGGTTCTTCCCCCGTTTAACGAGGAGAATGCTTCTCTCTGAGACAAGGATTGACGACACTACGGGAAGAGGATTTTCATAGAAGAAGGTCCCGCAATGCAGGCAGAAGTCCCTCAACGTATCATCTTCCGTCTTTTTAACCACTCGACTGCCGCAATGCGGGCAGAATTGTCTGACTTTCTTTTTCATTGTCGGACATGACCATCTGAAGGTAATGAACAGATAAAAATCCTGTCATTCTTGGATATTGTAAATCCATGCTGCAGGAATGAAGCCTGTTGGAATTGAATGGATAACAGCTGCACAACCCATTCCATTTCATATTCGGTCCCGGTAAGGAGGAAAGGACCCTTGAAGTGAACGTATTCAGTGATTTTTGTGCCGTCTTCAGGCCGGAACACCAGAGAATTGAAGTAATCAACCATCTTCACCTGACCGAACCATGGAGCAAGCAGATTCATCCCGTTTTCCGATGAAAATTGACTGATGATCGTTTCGAGGGGAAGTTCTTTCTCCTTCAGCATGTTGTTTCTGGCAAGAACATCTTTTGTAACGGCAATCAGTTCTTTCATGTTATTCCTGTCATGGGTAATAGCGACAAAAAAACCATTCGCGGTCAATATGCGCGATATGGCAGGGATAAGATCCGTGAAGAAGTAGAGCGCGTAACTGCAAAGGATGAGATCAAATGACCTGACCGGTAATTTTTTTATCAATGACGCACTGCCGCCCAGGAACTTTCCCTCAAGCCCGGCCTCCCTGCACGTTTCGAGAAACACCTTTTCATATCCGCCAACGACATCCACACCCGTTACAACGGCTTGAGGATGCACTCTTCCCTTCAATGTTTCCGTAAAAACCGAACCCGCAACCGAGATCAAGAATCTCCCTGCAATCGCTGAGAGTTAATCCATCGATTGCGGCCTCTCTCACGTCATTTTTGTTGGTTGAATATTTTCTGATCAGATCGGCGATTACACGGTGAGCACGAACATCGGTGAAAACTTCAATTATCTTTGCTTTTGCAACATTCATCTTCATGACATCCGAAACTCCCCGTCCACAGGTCATGATCTTCCGGAAAATGATCGTCCTTTGCTCGTACTTTGGAAAATATATCAGAGATCATCAGCGATTACCATGAAGGAATTTACGTAAGCTGTTGCCTCCCATCTGCATATAAAAGAAATGCAGCAGGCAGTTTTTTAGAAAATAGTTTTTTTTAGACAAATTTGCTGTAGGATGCACATCAATATATTGAATCCGGGGGAAGAAACAACCGCATGGCTCAAGGAATAAGAAGCACCTTGGTGAGACAGCAGCAGATCATCGACGCGGCGAGAAAATTGATCGTCAAATACGGAAGCGAGCACCTGACTGTCAGAAGAATCGCCAAGGAGGTCGGCATTTCCGAAGCAGCCATTTATCGACACTTTAAAAGCAAGAAGGAGATTCTGTTTTTTCTTGCCGACCAAATTACTTACAGCCTGCTGGAAGGCATCGACAGGGCAAGAAATGGAAATGACACCTCTCTGGAAACGATCGACAACATTCTGAAAAGGCATCTCTCAGCCATCGAGCAAAAACAGGGAATGTCCTTTCAGGTGATAGCGGAAATCATCAGCCTCGGTGACAAAAAATTAAATAAAAAAGTTTCAGACGATATTACATCTTACATAGATCGTCTCAAAGGGCTTTTGGCAGACGGTGTGAAATCGGGATTGGTGCGAGAAGATATTGACCTGGAAGCGGCGGCAACGCTGCTGTTCGGCATGATACAGGGACTTGTTAATATCTGGGCGTTAAGCAACTATAAATTCAATCTTGCAGTAAGGTATTCATCTCTGTGGGATGTATTTAAAGAGTCTGTTATCAAGCGATAACTTCAAAGATTTGACAGAAACACAAAAAACTCCATCTAACCCCCATCCTTGAATTTGAGGGCTGGAGTATCTGCCTGTCCTGTGTTTGACCCGGAAAGTCTTAATCGATACAAACAATTAATCGGATCAGCCTTTTCCGAAAAAAACCAGCACCGCAATCGCGATGGCCACAGCAACCAGGATTAAAATGGCTTTTAATGCTTTTCCAGATTTTTCCGTCATTAAAATGCCTCCCGAGTAGTTTGTTGGTTTGCTGATTGAGTAATCACTTACTTACAATATATCTGCATACACATAATTTGTCAACATAATTCACGATAAGGATTTCAATCTTTAATTCTAAAAAGAAATGGTTAAAGGTTGGCTTCAGACAGCAGGTAATGTCTGTTTCGTCCTTTTGATGTCTTTTAAATCTTTCATTTCATATCTGCAGTACATAATATCGCAGCCAGATATAAATCATACTGATAATGACCGTCTGAATCATAAACG
>CAZIQY010000070.1:0-15199 GCA_964541605.1 uncultured Syntrophaceae bacterium
GCGCCCTTATTCACGTTGCCGGATTAAGGTGGCTCAGCACGTCGTGATAAAAGAATAATGCGCAGCGGAGAGCATATGAAGTTTAGCGACAATCATAAACGAGTCCTGGTAAACGCTTTCCGTCACGTGGACGAGAGGCTGGCGGAACTTGAACAGTCCATGGAGGCTGCAGGCAGACAGTCGCCCTTTCATGGATATACGATGGATATATCCCCGTCGCAAAGAAGGATGCTTATCACTCACATCGCTCTTATCCAGGAATCCATGGTCAAGTTTCTCGAGGACCAGAATATCCGTTTCAAGCGCAGCAACATGAGCGTCGCGAGGGTTGTCAAGACGACCATCCAGTTTTTGCATATCACGTTCGAGGAGATTCGGCCTAAATACCTGCGGGGATACGGCGCCCTGCCGGACGCCGCCGCCCGGGACCTCGATGAATTAGCCACGAGGATCCAGAAGCTCCTTGAACAGATGAATTACGGATTATCACCATAAATTCTTTGCCGGAGCAGTCGTTTCATAAGAAGCTGTGTTGCCATGAAAAATTTTGACCAGAGAGATAAGATTATTGATTATGTACTGAAGCGCCGCTGCGAGAGCGGCGGTTTCTGCTTCTATAAACTCGATGAACCCAACGGATCGGATTGTTACTATGCCCTGTCGATCCTGAATCTGCTGGATGTCCCGTTTCACGATAAAAAGACCGCGGCATGGCTGCAAAACACGCAGCACGGCGACGGCTCATACGACAGCATCTTCTCGGCCTACTATTCCATAAAAAGCTTGAGGCTATTGAAAGAGAAACCGGCTCACGATCCCGTCCTTTATCTCCAGAATCATCTGAACCGCTACGCTCTCGACGTCAGAAAGCTGCCGGCGGAGATCATCTCCATCTTCAAGCGTCTCCTGTATCTTGTGGACCTGTACCGGACCGTTGAGATGGACAGGGACGATGTGATCGAGAACAACATCATCCGTTTCATCTTGTCCTTTGAGAACGAAGACAGGGGTTTCGGCTGGCTTCAATCGAACCTCACGGAAACATCCAGGGCACTCGCGATGCTCGCCATGCTGGATTATCCCGTTAAGGAGCTTGAGACCGAGCGTTTCATCCGGAGATGCGAAATGCCGCTTTTTGGCTTCACTGACATTCCCCACAGCTCCCTGTCATACGTGGAATACATCCACGCCGGTGTTCTGGCTTCATCCATCATTTCTTACCGGCCCCGCTATCATGACCGGTGCGTGGATTTCATCCTGGACTGCCAGAACACGAACGGCGGATTTTCGAGAGTGCCCCACGCCGGCATCGCCACCATGGAAAACACTTTTTTGGCCGTCCATGCCCTGAAATTGCTGCTGTCGGAGATATTTCTGTAGAAAGCGATAAGCATAAAGGAGGAGAATTGCCATGAGAAGCGACTCTGTTAAAAAAGGATCCACACGCGCTGCGCACCGGTCCTTGTTCTACGCGATGGGCTATACGTCGGAAGATTTGAGCAAACCCTTCATAGCCGTCGTTAATTCATTTAATGAGATTATTCCCGGACACATTCATCTCAGCACGATCGCCAGCGCGGCGAAAAGCGCTGTCTCTGCCGCTGGAGGCACGCCGATCGAATCCCCGTCAATCGGAATATGTGACGGCATCGCCATGGGCCATGAGGGGATGAAGTATCCTTTGGCCAGCCGGGAACTAATAGCCGACTCAATCGAAGCCATGACCGTTGCGCATGGTTTTGACGGTCTGGTGCTTATTCCCAACTGCGACAAGGTCATTCCCGGAATGCTCATGGCGGCGGCAAGATTGAATATTCCTTCCATCGTCGTGAGCGGCGGCCCCATGCTGGCGGGACGTTACGAAGGAAGGGATATCAGCGTCAGCACGATGTTTGAAGCGGCGGGACTGTTCGAGTCAGGAAAGATCAGCGCCGAAGAGCTGGCATGCATGGAAAAGGCTGCCTGTCCGGGTTGCGGCTCTTGTGCTGGCCTTTTTTACAGCCAACAGCATGAATTGCCTGACGGAAGCCCTCGGAATGGGATTGCCCGGCAACGGAACTATCCCCGCTGCGAATTTCGGCGCCCGGCAGATGTTGGCCAAGCAGGCGGGGCAGGCCATTATGGAAATGGTGAGAAACGATGTAAAACCCTGTGACATCATGACCATGAAAGCCTTTGAAAACGCCATTGCCGTCGACATGGGAATCGGCGGTTCATCGAATACGGTCTTGCATCTGACGGCCACTGCTCATGAAGCCGGTCTGGATCTGCCTTTATCACTTTTTGACCGAATCAGCGACAGGACACCCTACATCACAAAATTAAGCCCGACGGGGACGCATCATCTGCAGGATTTAGACGAGGCCGGAGGCATCTCAGCCGTAATGAAGGAACTGACGAAGGCAAATGTCATTCACACGGATGCGATCACCGTCGCCGGCACCGTGTCAAAAAGAATCGTCGATGCAAAGATCAGTCGTCCCGAGGTCATAAGATCGGTGGAAAGTCCGTACCGGGCAAAGGGCGGCATCGCCGTACTCACAGGCAATCTTGCGCCGGACGGCGCCGTAATCAAGGAAAGCGCCGTGGCTGAAAACATGAGGGTTTTTACCGGCCCGGCCCGTGTGTTTGATTCCGAAGACGAAGCCATTGACGCAATTGTCGGCAAGGGAATTCATAGCGGGGATGTAGTGGTTATTCGTTATGAAGGACCTAAAGGCGGCCCTGGAATGCGGGAAATGCTGAACCCGACGGCGATCATCGCAGGGATGGGCCTCCGCGTCGGTCTCCTGACTGACGGGAGATTCAGTGGTGCCACTCACGGCGCCTGCGTGGGCCATATTTCTCCCGAAGCAATGGAAGGAGGACCGATAGCCCTGTTGAAAGAAGGGGATCTTGTTACCATTGACATCCCCGGCCGTAAACTTTTCACGGCGGTTGACGCTGGCGAATTGGCCAAGCGGAAGGCGTTATGGCAACCGCCTGAACCAAAGGTCAAGAAAGGCTACCTTCTCCGCTACGCAAGAATGGTGACATCAGCAAATACCGGCGCGGTTTTGAAATAAAGTTCCCGATTTGACGAATGATTCGCAAAAAGAGATTATCGCAACGACGCCCGTCACTATTTCTATTCGGGATTTATTAATTGGCTTATAAGGATTTCAATATTGAAAAATACAATAGCTGGAGCAGATCCTAAAAAGACCCGTGCCTTCCGGTTCGTCATCCTGGTCGGCGTCGTCAGCCTTTTTGCCGATATGACTTATGAAGGAGCGAGAAGCATCACAGGGCCGTTTCTTGGAAGCCTGGGAGCAAGCGCGACAATCGTCGGCATCGTGGCGGGCGCCGGAGAGTTGGTAGGATACGGGTTGCGTCTCTTGTCCGGGTATTTAAGTGATCGGACAAAACAATACTGGACCATCACCATTATCGGTTACGCCATCAATCTTCTTGCGGTCCCATGCCTTGCCTTGGCCAATCGATGGGACTTGGCAGCCGCTCTGGTAATTGCCGAGCGCCTTGGCAAGGCGATACGGACTCCTGCGCGCGACACCATGCTGTCCCATGCCGCCGGGGAAGTAGGGCGGGGAAGAGGGTTTGGGCTGCATGAAGCCCTTGATCAGGTCGGAGCGGTATGCGGCCCGCTTCTGGTTGCAATAGTTTTATCACTGACGGGGAATTACCCTTCCAGCTTTGCCATGCTCCTCATCCCTGCGATCTTGGCTGTCAGTGTTCTCGCGGCCGCCAGATTTCTTTATCCATCGCCTCAAGACATGGAACTGACCATTCAAAAATCCACAGGGCGATTTCCGGCGGTCTTCTGGTTGTACTTATTGGGTGTCGGATTCATTGCGGCGGGATTCGCCGATTACCCTCTCATTGCTTACCATTTCGGCAAAGTATCGTCCGTTCCAAAGGAATGGATTCCTGTTTTTTACTCGGTCGCAATGGGAGTGGACGCCCTGGCCGCACTGATATTAGGATACTACTTCGACAAGGCCGGGTTCCCGGTTCTGATCGGGGCATCCATTTGTGCTGCATTCTTTGCGCCGCTGGTTTTTTTCGGCGGTTTCTGGTTCGCGTTGCTCGGGGTGGCCTTGTGGGGTATAGGCATGGGCGCTCAGGAATCAATCATGCGTGCGGTTATTGCGGATATGATTTCCTCCGACAGACGGGGGACGGCTTATGGCGTGTTCAATTCCGGCTACGGCATTTGCTGGTTCATCGGAAGCGCCTTGATGGGCTGGCTCTACGACACGTCCATTGCTGCCCTTGTAGCATTCTCCGTCGTTAGTCAATTGATGTCCGTTCCGGTTCTGGTGCTTGTCAAACGTCAGTGGACGCCTAAGATGGCCTCATAAGGAGAGTTATTCGTGTTATCTGAAGTGGATCAAAACATATTGAACGCATTAGACGCCCTGCTGGCCTCTGATCGATGGAACAAGATCATCCTTCTTGCGCCACTGGAAGGCTGGTATTCCGCCTTGACGCGTAGAACGGCCTTACCTGTCATTGTTGTGTGCCTCGATGAGGCAGCCAAAATTGAATTACAGTCCCAGCTTCGCCGTAGCGACCGTGTGGTTCCCCTTCCTTACGAGATCAGTAACGCGGAAGACCTGTTTAACCTGTCCATGGCCCTGGCAATGACGGAAGGGATTATAACCTACGGGGACTATATCATATTCCTGGGCGCTGCACTCAACAGCAGGGCACACTTCATCCTGGTGACCGAAATCGCCGAATCTTCTCTTTCGGATTTTTACAGAGTCGTCGCCGATCCGGCGATGCCGAACCCGGAGGTTATAAAGGCCGTACTCACCCTTGCACTGGAGTTGGGAAGGATCAGGAAGCAGCCGACGGGTGCGCTTTACGTCATCGGCGATACGGAGAATGTATTGAAATGCAGCACGCCTTTGTTCATGAACCCCTTCGAGGGACAGCCCGAAGGGAAGCGGAACATCAAGGACAAATGGCTCCGGGACACCCTTAAGGAATATGCCCGTCTCGACGGCGCCGTCATCATAGACGATGAGGGAGTCGTTCAGGCGGCCGGGGTCTATATCAACGCAGACACGAGAAACGTCGACGTCATGATCGAGGGGACCCGGCACGCAACGGCGGCGGCAATAACCCATCAGACACGCGCCCTTGCCGTCACCGTGTCGGAAAAGACGGGAATGATCATACTTTTTAAATCCGGGAAACCCCTTTTAAAGGTTGGGCCTTGATTGATAGCACGGAGAAGGAGTGAAAAATGATAACCGTTTCCATCCCCGGATTCAAAGACTTGAAGCTGAAGCATCTTGCCCTGGACTTCAACGGCACACTGGCGATCGACGGTGTTCTTATTGACGGAGTGGCGGCGATGCTCGAAAAGCTTTCGAGACAACTCGATATACACATCATTACCGCGGACACATTCGGAACGGCGGCAAAACAGCTTGAAGGGTTGCCCTGCAAACTGGTCATCCTGCCCGTCAAAGGTCAGGACTTGGCGAAACAGGCCTACATCCAGTCACTCGGTTCCGATGAGACCGTGTGCATCGGAAACGGCCGCAACGATCAACTCATGGTCATCGAAGCCACCGTCGGCATTGCCGTTATCCAGGAAGAAGGCGCCACGGTGGAGGCCATCCTGAATGCCGACATCGTCTGCAAGGATATCCTTCAAGCTCTTGCGTTGCTCGACGACCCCAGGAGACTCGTCGCAACCATGCGGGCATGAAATAAACAGTTGACGACAACGTTCTCTTTCTCGATGAGATCGGTCCTACCAGGTATTTCCATGACTTTTCACAGTATATTGTTTGAACGAATCGAAGACGGCATTAAGAAAGAAACCCTTGAAGCCCCCATTTATTTCGCCGATTTAAATCTCGATCAAATCATTGACGCGATAACGGCCGGCAAACAGGAATATAATTTAAAGCCATTCTTTTACACTCCCCTGAAGGATGCGGACTCCGTCAAGTATCGCCATGAAATAATGCAGGATCTCGAGAATGAAGCCATTTTTGAGAATGTCAACTCATTCGCGCGGAAAATGCGCGCCATGCGCGAGCATGTAATGCAAGCAGAAAGGCTTTACTATAAACACGAGAAGGAATCTTGGTTTCTGAGTGCAGTGGAAATTTATTGCGACGCCGTTACGGGCCTGGCACATGATTTGACCACTGCCGATTTAAAATCGCACGGATTCCTGGCCTTCCGTGAATATGTCACTAACTATGCCAAATCGAACTATTTTGTATATCTTCTCACGGAAACGGAAAAGGTTAAAGCCGATTTGTCCGCAGTGAAGTATTGCGTACTCATAAACGATGACAGCTTTACGGTAAGCAAATACAAGTCTGAAATTGATTATAGCGCCGATGTTGAGGCAGCATTCGCGAAATTCAAGCAGGGGGCCGTGAAAGATTACGGGATTATCTTTAAAGACTCGCTTGACATGAACCATATTGAAGCAAAAATAGTGGAATTTGTAGCCCGGCTATATCCGGCCCCGTTCTTAAATCTTGACAATTATTGCAGGATGAACGCCGATTATCTCGATGAAACGATAGCCGCCTTCGACCGGGAAGTTCAATTTTACATGGCCTATCTCGATTTCATTGCACTCTTCAAGCATGCGGGATTGAAGTTTTGTTATCCAAATGTCTCTGATCAATGCAAGGAAGGGTATGACCGTGAAGGCTTCGATTTAGCCCTGGCCTACAGTCTCATCAGCGAAGGTTCCTCCGTCGTCTGCAATGATTTTTACTTGAAAGACAAGGAGCGAATATTTGTGGTATCCGGTCCGAACCAGGGCGGTAAAACAACCTTCGCCCGCACCTTTGGGCAATTGCATTATCTTGCCGCCATGGGATGCCCTGTCCCGGGAAGCGATGCTCGACTCTTTCTCTTCGACAGGATCTTTACGCATTTTGAGAGAGAGGAAGACATCACAAATCTCCGAGGAAAGCTGCAAGATGACCTAATAAGAATTCACGATATTCTTAACCGGGCGACACCAAACAGCATTATCATCATGAATGAGATTTTCACTTCCACGACTTTGAAGGATCAAATTTTTCTTAGTAAAAAAATAATCGAAAAGATCATACAGTCTGAATCGTTATGCGTTTGGGTGACATTCATCGATGATTTGGCGTCCTTCGGCGAACAGACCGTAAGCATGGTAAGCATGGTCGTTCCCCATAACCCGACGTTGCGAACATATAAAATTGAAAGGAGACCCGCGGACGGACTCGCCTATGCGATGTCGATTGCTGAAAAATACAGGCTTACTTACGATTGTCTGAAGGAGCGGATAGGATTGTGAAAGCGTTTCTCATGCACAGAGATCAGGATTTCGACCTGCGGCAACAATTGCCGCCACATGAGCAAGCCCTGACTCAAGACCTGGAATTGAATACGTTGTTCAACGCTATGGCGCTGGGCGACAAGTTCTTATTAGAGACGGCAAAGCACGCAGTCTTATCAGGGTTAAACAACGACCTAAACACCATCCTATATCGTCAAAGTATCCTTAAAGACTGCCTTAAAAACCACGACATTGTTAGGCACATGTACGGCATTGCCGTGGAATCTATCGAAAAGGGGAAGAAGAGTGTTTGGTGGTTCAGCGGCAGGTATCCCGGCGGGATTCTGCGTGGGTCGATTGAAGCATTGCAGGTCTTTGTAAGCGGGCTTAAAAAACTGCGGGCGATCGCCGATGAACACTCTGATAAATTTGAGTCGGAGGGTTTTACGACTTTATTCAGAACGCTTAAGAAAGAACTGAGCGATGAATATTTCACCGTTATACAGAATCATTTAATCAACCTGGAGTTCAATGAAGGGGTTTTGATCAGCGCAGAGTTAGGTAAAGGCAATAAAGGCATCAACTACGCGCTTCGTAAATCACCACGAGAGAAAAAAGGATGGTTTGAGCGCATTTTTACCAAAAAACCATCCGCCTACACCTTTCGCTTGCATCCTCGCGACACAAGGGGCGCCACTGCTTTGTCGGAACTAAAGAATCGGGGAATCAATCTTGTTGCGAACGCGCTCGCCCAGTCTACCGACCACATTCTCGGCTTTTTTGGCATGTTGCGAACCGAGTTATCATTTTACATCGGTTGCATGAATTTGCACAGACAACTTGTTCAAAAGGGAGAACCGACATGCTTTCCCCTGCCGGCGACCTCCGGCGAAAGAAGGCACAGTTATCAAAAATTATACGACGTCGGTCTTTCATTAACGATGAAGCAAAGAATTGTCGGAAACGATGGAAACGCGAATGGCAAGAGCATCATTGTCATTACAGGCGCCAACCAGGGTGGTAAAACGACTTTTCTTCGAAGCATAGGCTCGGCGCAACTGATGATGCAATGCGGCATGTTTGTGCCGGCCGAGTCTTTCTCCGCCAGTATCTGCAGCGGTCTTTTCACTCATTACAAACGGGAAGAAGACACTACGATGAAAAGCGGAAAGCTCGATGAAGAATTGGGCAGAATGAGTAACATCGTGGACGGGATAACGTTAAATTCGATGGTGCTTCTCAATGAGTCATTCGCCGCAACAAACGAAAGAGAAGGTTCGGAGATTGCGAGACAGATCATATGCGCCTTGTTGGAAAAAGGCATCAAGATTTTCTTTGTTACGCATCAGTAGTGTCCCAACGTTAGCTGAATAAATTCAGCTGGTTTTTAGAATCGGTGTTTTGTTCTTTGATATCCATATACGTAAGCGCCTGCAAGAGAGGCATTTTCTCGAAAAGGGTGATGCTCAAAATCTGTAGAATCGAGTATAGGCTCCGCTTCAGGTTGAGTTGTTTTTTGATGATCGCCACGAGTACGTATACGGAGATCGCGATCCAGATTTGAGTCTTTACGGCGTTCTCGGAGGTGCCGTAAAAGGCCTTGATCCGAAGATGCTGCTTGATCCATTTGAAGAACAGCTCTATCTGCCAGCGGCGCTGATAAAGCTCGGTGATCGTGAGAGCCGGCAGATTGAAGTTGTTGGTCAGAAAGACCAGCCTTTTTCCTTGCTGTGCATCGTAGAAGCGAATGCGCCGGAGTCTTTCCGGATAATCCTTCTTTGCATAGAAGCCATGAAGGGTGATGGTCTGATCGCATTGCAGGCCCGTTGATTTGTCGACTGATCGAGAATAAAGGCGTTGGAATCGGAAGTTGCTTTTGGCCCGGGTCACGAAGAAAGCCGCCGATTGATGAACCCTGTGGAGACGGGCAAAATCCAGATAACCGCAGTCCATGATATAAACGGCGCCTGCCTCTATCGGAATCTCGTCGAGGATGTTGACTTCGTGGACCTTGCCATGCGTAACAAACACCATGGCAGGAATGCTTCCCCGCAAATCGAGAAGCGTGTGGAGTTTCACTGCCCCCTTGCGTCTCCGGAACTCGGCCCAGGGAAAGAGGGAAAGGCAAAGATCGATCGTGGTTGCATCGAGTGCGTAGGCGGTTTGATCCAGATCTATCCCGAAGGAGTCGTTGATATAAAGCTCTCTGGCTTTTTTTATAAGTACCTGTGCGAAATCGGCGTAGATGCGCCAGTCGCGCACTTGATTGGCATGGGCCAGCGTGTTGCGGGAGACTTTCCCGCGAATGCCCATGTGATACAACATCTTCTGCTTTGCCGCACGCAGGCAGGCCTGGATATCCCTCAGGCTCTCCCGATAGGTGAGCTGGGCAAAGGCCATGCACAGGAACTGATCCCAGCATGAGAAGCTCTTGATTTTGTAGTTTCCTCTGTAACGTTCGACGCATTGGCGGAACTCGTAAGCAGGCAGAAAGCTCATCAGTTGAGCGAATATTGTTCTTCCGGAATTCATCAGCCATCTCCTCGCATATGAATGCGGGACTATGGCATTTCGGAGAAACGGATTTCAAATCGATAAATGAAGGATTGGTCAATTTGCGAATTACTTTCATTTAGTTACATCGCGTCTTAAATGAAACGTTGGGACACTACTGGTTACGCATTTATATGAATTTGCGCATAGTTTTCTTGAAAAAAATAGAGAGAATGCCCTCTTCTTGAGGGCTGAAAGAAAAGACGGTGGGGGACGAACGTTTAAGTTGGTTGAGGGAGAACCGCTGGAAACCAGCTACGGTGAAGATTTATATCGAATGGTCTGGGCTGAGGATATTCATCCGGGACCGACTTAGATTCCCGGTTCATTCAGTCATCTCCATTCCGAGTACTTGAGGTTTCGCCGATTAACGGGTATCCGCTTTGTTCCACATTCCCTTTCTTCTTTCATGCTCAAGGTACAGAAATACGGATGAGACGATAACCACATAAATCGCGAGCAGGTCAATAAAGTCATACATCTTGCTGCCGAAGAAAAAACCGGAAAGAGTGGCGAAGGCCCAGGTTCGCAGACCGGCAATGCATACATATTTATCCGCGAGTTTTGATTTGAGAAACCAGTTGATGACGGCGATGTAACCGATCCCGAGACCGAATACGGAGAGAGGCAACATATAGACCATGGGTATAATGAAGCACTCCAGCATACCACGGATACCCTGCTCAGGTTCCCATATGTTCTTCCTTTCTTTACAGCCAGCGCTGGATGATCAGGGCGATCACCAGACTGATCAGCATATAGGCGGCATATGTGTTGATGCTGCCCGTATGCATATGCCCGAATAAGGAAGCCGTAAATTGTATTCCTTTCTCCGCCGGGCGGAAAATCAACCTCTCCACAATGTGAATTTCCTTGCGGCCGTTCATGATGGCGGTCCGGAAATGTTGCGCAATGGACTCTTTCCTGTCGTCAAAGGTCGAGGGGTGAAAGACCGCCTCAAAGATGACCCTGACGGGATTTGAAAAACCGGTGGCCGTATACGTCATTTCCGGAATAAGTTTCCTGACGCCGCCGGCCCAGACCGGCGCCCTCGTTACGGATCGCTTTCTCGTTAGCCTCTTAATAATGAAGTAAAAACCGCCAAGCAGCAGCGCCAGCACAACGAATGTATAGGAAGTGGACATCGCATAGATGACGGGGTTGCGTTCAGATCCACGATGCATGACGACGAGCCCCCGTCCCGGAATCACATCCCGACCGGTTTGAGCGCCAAGATCATGAAACTCGGCGACAAAACCCGCGCTGAACTTGTGGTCTCCTACTTCGGCGAGGGTAAAAAACGGAGGTACCAGATCATCAACGACGGTTGTCCCGGTCAATGAGACAACAGTCCGGTCAAGAACAGGGATGATGTAAGTCGGAAGCACTCCGAAAAGGAAACATGCCAGGGCAAGCATTCCCATCGGAATGGTCATGGAACGTCGGGCTTCCACTGCAGTCCTTGCTCTTTCGGTTCTGGCCATCCCCAAGAAACTCATGGCGAAGGCTTTGACAAAACAGGTAACCGCCAGGGCTGCCGTCAAAGCAAGCGCCGCTCCGCAGAGGGCAAAAACAATCTTGATCGCTGTCGATGAAAGTGCCGCGCTCTGGAGCATGGTCTGCAAGGTCAGCCATTCACTGACGAAACCGTTGAAGGGCGGAAGCGCGGCAATCGAAAGAGATCCAACCAGGAAGAAGAAACCCGTCCACGGCATAAGCTTCATCAATCCGCCAAGGCGGTCCATGTTCCGATCGCCGGCGCCGGCATCCACTGCGCCGACTCCCAGGAAAAGCAGCGCTTTGTATAGGGAGTGGTTGGTCATATGGTAAAGAGCCGCCGTGAAGGCGATGCCCGACAGGACTGGATGGCCTGAAGCCATGAAGACGAAACCCGCGCCAAAACCAGCCGTGATGATGCCCATATTTTCAATGGAGCTGTGTGCGAGCATTTTCTTCAGGTCGTTTTCCGTAGTGGCGTAAAGAATGCCGACGAATGCGGAAATGGTTCCTATTACCAGCACAACGACCCCCGGTCCGACTTGGGTGATGGGAAGGATATCCGCATTGATCCTCATGATGCCGTATAATCCCAGATTCAATATGACCGCCGAGAGGATGGCCGACACATTGCCGGTTGCCGCGGGGTGAGCCCTGGGCAGCCAAATGTTGCTCGGCACAAGCCCGGCCTTGACGCCGAAGCCGAAGAAAGAAAGGAGAAATACGGCCCAGCAGTTCTCGGCGCTGAGGCCGGCGCCGGCGGACTTTAACGATTCAAAGTCGAGGGACCCTGACAGTCTCGCAAGGATCAGAAAGGCCAGAACCACGGCGAGAGTTCCCCCTTCGCTGATGGCAAGCATCAGGTAACCGGCTCGCGTGTTCTCTTCCCTTTCATGCTCATAATTTACAAGGAGGTATGACAGGATCGACATGGCTTCCCAGGCAAGTAAAAATGAGAAGATGTCTCCAGCGAGGAGGACGAGGACTATCGATGCGAACAGCAGGAGATAAAGGACGCTGAAGGATTTGAGACTGTAACGCCCCAGGTACCGTTTCATGTAACCGGCAGAGAAAATGGAAACAGGGAGAAATATCAGTCCCGCCACGAACACGAAGAGCGCAGAGAGCCGGTCCATCTTAAAAACAATTGAGCCGATCAAGGGAATATTCCATAGCCGCATATGGAACAGACCGCTCGATAGAAGAGCTTCACCGCTCATGAACAGGATTGCGGTCGCAGCCAGAGAGACGATCAAAGCCAAGACCGCAGGATTGCGCCGATCAGGAAGAAGCAAGGATAAACCCGCCCCTACAATGCACAAGGATAGAAACACACAAAATAAAATGTTCGGCTCAGGCATGATTCTCACCTCCTGACAACTTTTTCCGGGAAACGGCAGTTGATGGCTTCTTCCTTCCGGTCAAAAGGAGGAGCCCATGGATAATAGCCAGCGGCGGGGGCGGACATCCGGGGATCATGACATCAACGGGTATGAATTCTGAAACGCCGCCGCCGGAAGCAAAGCTGGGACCGAAAACACCGCCTGACAGGGCGCAGGCGCCGACGGCAATAACCGCTTTCGGAGTCGGCATGGCCTCATAAGCCTTGAGAAGAGCGGTTCGCATGTGACCGGTAACGGGACCCGCTACCATCAGAACGTCCGCTTCCCTGGGCGTCGGCGTCACAAAAAAGCCGAGGCGATGAATATTGTAATAGGGCTTGTTGAGTTGTTCTATTTCGCTCAGGCATGTGCCGCAGGCCCCGGCATCGACCACACGGATGTGAAGAGAACGGCTGAAGACTTTAGCCGTTCCATCGCTCACGCTGGAATGATTTTCAACACGCTCCGCCCATTCATGATTCTTTTCCCAGCGGATACGGCCTCCTTCGCCACGGCAGCGGAAACAATGAACGCAACGACCGTAGTCAACAACAATTTCTTGTTCCACTTGAACCAGAGCACGGGTCGGACACATGGAAACAGCGGCAAATGCCCTTTCTGTATTTTCTTCATGGCGAGGCAGTCCGGGCGTGACGCCGGGGGTTGCATCTTCCGCATCCGGATAAGGCGTCGTCACGATTCCGGTCCTCAGTCCCTTCAAGAACCACGTGTTCATATCTTGATCCTCCTATCGATCGCTCTCAGCGTTTGAAAGACCGAAAGTCGCCATGATAATCGGGAAGTCCTGGAAGGCGAAATTTTCGGCCGCCAGATGAAAACCGTGCCAATTTGTAAAAGAAGGCGTGGCCAGGCGGTAGCGTTGAACACATCCGTCTTCTCCGATTCTTACCCAATGAAAAGCCGCCCCTCGCGGCGCTTCCACCCAGCCGAGGGCTGCTCCCGGACGAAACGACTGCTCTGCCGATGTGACGGAACTCTGTGGAAGCGCGGCTGCTGCTTTGCGGATGACCATTGCAGATTGTTCCGCTTCTTTGAAAAGAACCCGCAGCCGGGCATAGCCGTCTCCCTCCTTTTCGCAGGGTGTATCCAAAGATACGCCCTCATAGCCCGCATAGGGCAGAACCTTCCGCAGGTCACGTCTGATGCCCGATGCGCGTGCCACGGGTCCGACCAGGCCATAGTCAACGGCGAGTTCTCTGGAAACGATCCCTACTTCTTCCAGACGGTCAAGGAAACTGCTTGAGAACCGAAGCAACTCTTTCAGATCGCATAACTTAACCAGAATACCTTCCACAACGCCGGAAAGCGTCCGGCATGTTTGGTCGCTGAAATCCCTCGATAAACCTCCCGGAGTGTTCAAGCCGAAAAGGTAGCGATGTCCCGTCAAAGCCCCGGTTAACCGGAGCGCCTCCTCCTCCAAAATACCTGCCTGGCTGGTCGCCACGGCCAGTGCTGTGGATTGACAGATGGCCGTGATGGCGGCGATATGGTGTCTGAACCTTTCCAGTTCAGCGAAGATGACGCGCAGGGCTTTTGCCCGCGGGGCCACTGCGATCCCTGATATTTCTTCGATGGCCTGGCAGAATGCGAGGGAGTGGGCAAAAGCCGATGTTCCTGAAAAACGTTCCGCCAGAAGAAGGACGCGATCAACCGGCTGTCCTTCTGCTATCTTTTCAACGCCGCGGTATTTGTAAAAAAAGCGCGGGATCGTGCGGATGACGTCCTCTCCCACCGTCTCCAGGAGAAAGTGCGCCGATTCGGCGTTGTCGGAATAGACGGGACCGATCGGCATCATGAAGGCGCCGGGCGCTTGAACGATGCCCCGGGGACGCCATTGCGGGTCTATCGCCCTGCGAGGGTAAAGCGTAGATGCGTCGAAGCCGGCGCGCATGGGATTCACGCCCTCCGGCCACTCCTCATGGAGGACGAAATCACCGAGGCGCGGATGGCCCTCAAAAGCAAGGCCGAAAAGGTCTTCCGTCTCTCTTTCGTGCCAGTCCGCCGCGTGAACATGGCGGCTGATGCTCGGCGCAGTATTATCTGTTTTCGCGGCTGTTGAGCATACCTGGACCAGTCCTCCGCCGGGCTCCCCATAAAAGACATGCCAGAAAAGCCAGACGTCCCGGGCCTCCTCAACGACCAACGTGGCAAAGGAATATCCGCACTCGGAAAACAGCCACTCGCAAAGCTCCGCGATCTTTGCGTTTTCACATTCTATGACGCATACGGATTTCCCCTGGTCGAAACGGACGTTCAACTGTCCCCTCCAGCGCGCCGCGAGGGATTCGCCAAACTCTAAAAAAGTTAATGTGTCGGTTTGCGATTTCATGACTGTCACCTCCCGAAAGAAGATGCCGCAAGATGCAGGAGCTTATAAAGCGGATCGGGAGTGAAACTCCCCGCGGCAAGCCGCGGGGCATCTTTAGCGCAGCTTGATTTCAAG
>CAZIQY010000071.1:0-14720 GCA_964541605.1 uncultured Syntrophaceae bacterium
CCGGCTATTTCATCCGCACCGAAACCACCATCAATAACCCCAAATCGCTGGGGCTCCAAAAGCCTGTCCTCTATCTGCAGGCCTGTCTGTGGAAGGGTGTCGAATGCAACAACCGATTTTTGGACTGCTGCGCCGATGTGGACGTTGCGTCCATCTCCGAGGAGGAATGCGACATCTTCACCAAGACGGTGACCGACCCGGAAGGACGTCGCGTCAGCGCTCCCGACTTCAGAAAGGTCCGCCAAACAGCTCTGGCCAAAGAACTTCTCAAACCCAAATACCGGGTTTACGGATTCAAAACGGCTGATCTGCATAAAAACCTCTCCGGCCATTTCCAAAATCCTGCACAAATTCGCTATGAGATGAACAAATTGAAGGCAAGGGGTGTGCTGAAAAAATGCGATAATCAATCATTCTACGTTGTTACGAAAATAGGCTTCGCCTGGCTGTGGCTCGAAATCTGTTCCGGCAACCACTTCAAAAATCCAATGATTTCAAGAACCATGAAAAATGACGCCCTCCAGCTTGCTGCGCAACCCTCACAAATCGAAGAAGCATATGACTACATCCATCGCGGATTATCCAAGTTAACTCAACAACTTGCCATCAATTGTTGATTGCCAAAAAACGAGATTTTTTCTCACGTTTTGGAGGGTAAAAGCATATCGGATACCGGGGATTTATGGCGGTCGATGAGCCTCTTGATAGATTGCTTTTTGATTTTGCCGGCGGTGAACAGATCAAAATCGATGGAGCGCCGATGCCCGAGATAAAGCGCGATGGCTGTGCCGCCGACCAGATAGTAATCCCGGGAGAATTCTTTAACCAGAGGAAGGAGTTTAACCTGATTTGCTGTCAGAATATTTCTGTGCATGCCGATGAAAATATTGTCGAAAAAAATGAACCGTCCGCGGCCGGTAATTGATTCGCTGGCCCGATGTCTGCCGGTTGAAGATTTCAGCTACTTTTTCGATTCCGTAATAATCAAAAAGTTGCCTGACCGTATTCTCGTTGCCGTTACTGAGCACAGACTCCACGATGGCATCCTGGCTGAGTGACGCTATCTCTTTCTCAGGCACCCACCAGAAAAGATGCTTTATCATGGGGGTCGGGTCTTGAATTTTAGCATTCTGTTTCATATGTGTTTACAGCCATTCACTTTTTTATATCACACGCCTGGAGACAAAACAATGTGAAATAGGGGGTAAGATCTGGAAATATTAGTAAGTTTTACGTTTTAGGTTTTAAGTTTTGAAATGATTGGGGGAAATAGGGGCTCTGTCCCTAAGATTAAATTCTACAGCTCCGCCCTCTGAGTTACATGCCTTTATGCAAGGTGATGCAACGATCAAGGGTGATAAGTTAATAAATTCAGTATATTATACTTCTATGCTCTCTTTGTGAGGGCACGTTTTCATGAGCGCTTCATTTCTCTTCGGACAGAACGGGGCGAGTTTCGAAATGCGGGGCTTCCATGTCCTGCCGGCTGTGTCCGTTGATCTCCTCTTCCAGCGCCTCGATTTCTTTTTTTATCCGCTCGTACTCTTCCATCTTCCATTTAAAAAAATCCACCGTCAGTTTTGCCTTCACATACATCCCTTCCGGCGTCAGTATGTACATGTATTTTCGTTTGTTCTTTGATCCTTTGAAGTTTTGCAGCTTGATATAGCCCTTTTCTACCAGGGATTTGATCGCATAGTTTACTTTGCCCAGACTGATCCCGTTTTTTAATGCAATCTCTCTCTGCGATATGCTGGGATTCTTGGATAAATCTCTGAGTATTTGAGCTTTTTCTATGGTGGATTTCATGATTTTCCAGGGTATTGCGACAAATGACCGCTTTTCCATTAACAGGGAGGCGCGGTCAGCAGAACGTTCATATTTGAACGCGTGAAAAAATAGCACATCCTTTTTTCAGCTGTCAAGGAAAACGTTGAGGGAATAGGGACAGAGTCCCTATTCCCTCAGTTTTAGGTTTTAGAATTTACGTTTTAAGTTTGAGGAAGGGGATGGGCTTGTCCGTGATGTAGACCAGCGCCTGGCAGACGGCAATGAGGTTTTCGCTGTCCTGCACGGTGATGTGATACGATGCCGTTCTTCTGGTGCGGTTGATCTCCCTGGACTCCGCCGTCAGTACAGTATTCTTTTTCGGCGGTTTCATATAGGTCACATTGATATTCAGGGCGACGGCCGCGTTTTCATGGCTGTTGGACGATATCTCGAACGCCTCGTCGATCAGCGAAAAAATGGCGCCGCCATGCGCCATGCCGAAGATGTTATCCATCTGCTCCGTGTATTCCATCTCGCAGAGGGCATAGCCTTCAGCCACGTCTTTCAGCCTGATATCGAGAAACCGGGCGAACGGTTCTTCTTTCACTTTGTTGAAATATGCTGTTTTCTTCGAATCTTCCATAACAGCTCCTTTTAAAATAGGGGGACATAATACAAATTTTCAGAAACCATTGAATCTTTGAATCTTGGGACACGATCCCGATTTCGCTTCCAAAATCGGGTCATGTCCCAAGATTCCGGGAAAATAGGGGCTCTGTCACTAATTAATAATTAAAATTAATAGGGGCGCTGTCCCCCTATTTCCCCTATTTTTATAAGCCGATCCAGAGGGCCAGGTGATAGGCGAACATGCCTCCGAAGAAAGAGACGGTGAGCATCAGAAGCATGGAGGACGCGAACCATCTCCAGTTTCCCATTTCCTGCTTCATGACGGCGACGGTCGCGGCGCAGGGGACAAAGAGCATCAGGACAACGAGAAACGCCAGGGCCGAGGCGTGGCTGACAACGCCGGGAAGCACATGGAGCAGGCCTTTCTCTCCCACGCCGTAAAGGACACCGAGCGTTGCGATGGCATTTTCCTTCGCCACGATGCTGGTCATCAGGGCGGTGATCAGTTTCCAGTCCAGCCCCAGAGGTGTGCCGATGGGTTCCAGCAAACGCCCGATCCATGCCAGAATGCTGGTTTCCACGTTGCCGTCCGGCAGATAGGACAGAATCCATACCAGGATGGATACGGCGAGGATGACGGTTCCCGCCTTTTTGATAAAAGCGACCGTCCTCGTCCATACGACAAGAACGATGGTGCGAAGGTTGGGCGTGTGATACAGGGGAAGCTCCATGATGAAGGGCATGGGCTCATCCTTCAGAACAAACCGGTTGATCAAAATGCCTGTCACGCCCAGCACCAGGATGTTCATGGTCAGAAGCGACCAGGAAACCAGGGCCGCCTCCGTGAGAAACATGGCCCCCGTGACAAATGTCAGAACGGCAAGGCGGGCCGTGCAGGGAATAAAAGGCACGAGGAAAATGGTGAGCAATCTCTCTTTTTTCGATTCCACGATTCTTGCCCCCAGGACGGACGGCACATTGCATCCGAAACCGAGACAGAGAGGGAGCAGACTCTTTCCATGGAGACCTACGATGTGCATGAACCGGTCCATGACGAAAGCGGCCCTTGCCATATAACCCACGTCTTCCAGGACTGCCATGACGGCGAAAAATATGACGAGTATCGGCAGGAAGGTCAATACCGATCCCACGCCGCCGATCACCCCGTCAACGAGAATCCCTCTGACCCAGGGATACGCGGCGCCGAGGGCATGGTCGATCCATCCGCCGAAGGCGCTGACGCCCTCTTCAACCCATTTCTGCATTGGGAATCCGATCAGATAGGTGAGGAAAAAGACGCTTGCAAAGACGGCAAGAAGAATCGGAATTCCGAAAAGAGGGCGGGTCAGGACATGGTCGATGCGGTCCGTCATCACGACCTGGCCCATTCTGAACCGGGAAATGGCAGCGCGGGCGACCTCCTCGATCCAGTCATACCTGCCGCCGACCACAGCGTGCAGCGAGTCCTCGTGTTTGACAAGCAGGGACTGAATTTCGCTCCAGTTTTGTTGCGGAACGAGGCTCTCCAGCATTTTCGAGATTTCGGAATCGCCTTCCATCAGCTTTGTTGCCGTCCACCGCACGGTGTATGGCGAAGGCACATATTCCCTGATGAGCTCCAGCAGTTTTTCAAAAATAGTTCTATGATCCGCGGAAACGCCGGGTATTCTGGGCCTGTATTCGACATCGCCCGTCCCGACGGCGATGATCTTCGATACCAGTTCCCTGATCCCCCTGTTTTTTGTCGCGACCATCGAAACAACGGGAATGCCGAGAGACGCCTGGAGAGACTTCAGGTCGATATGAATCCCCTGTCTTTCCGCAACGTCGATCATATTGACGGCGACGATGGTGGGAGGCCCCAGCAGGAGCAGCTCCGAAAGGAGATAAAGGCTTCTTTCCAGGGCGGACGCGTTGACCAGAAGGACGATAACGTCGGGCATGACGCCGATAATAAAATCCCGGGCAACCCGTTCCTCTTCCGAGAAGGCGGTCAGGCTGTATGTGCCGGGAAGATCGACGATCTGCATTTCCACGTCTTCCGATACGTGGGTGCCTTCCTTTTTTTCGACGGTTTTTCCGGGCCAGTTGCCCACGTGCTGGGACAGTCCGGTGAGGATGTTGAACACGGTTGATTTCCCGACATTGGGCTGACCGGCAAGGGCGACGATGAGCTTCCTGCCCGTCCTGGCCTGTTCCGGTTCATCCGGCAGTTTCGGCAGGGCATACACCAGGATCTTCGAGGCTTCTCCGCTTCCCAGCACCACCCGTGTGTCGGACACCTGGACAATGACAAGTCCCCCGCTTTTACGCAGGACCTTTATTTTTGCGTTCTGGACGATCCCCATCCCGGCAAGACGGCTCGTGAGGGATCTCCCCCCCTGAATGGCGTGGATGACTCCCGCTTCTCCCGTTTCCAGTGATGTGACCGCTTTCAGCTCGTTGCTCATCAACCCTCGAAAAAGAGAACTTTGCATAACTGCATGAAACCGGTATTTTTTGTCATTCCCGACACTCCCTTGTCATTCCCGCGAAAGCGGGAATCCATAATTTTAAAGGACTGGATTCCGGGTCAAGCCCGGAATGACAAATAGGGGATTTAATTAGGGACAGAGCCCCTATTTCCCCATACCTAAAACCTAACACTTCAAACTTAAAACCTTTTTTTAAATTTGAAGGATGTGACCATTTTTCCTCAACCAGAGCCGGTGTGTCCCGTAATCGGGCACGGCTCTTTCTAACAGATTCCAGAACCGATTGGAATGGTTCTTTTCCTTTATATGCGATAATTCGTGAGCGACGACATAATCAATGACGGGGCCCGGCGCCTGGATAAGCCTCCAGGTAAACGACAGGTGATTATTGGACGAGCAGGACCCCCAGCGGCTTTTCGCGCTGCCAATGCGAACACGCCCGGGGTAAAGTTTGAAAATGCCGCTGTAATGGCGAACCCTCCCTTCGATATATTGTCTTGCCTCTTCCACGTACCATGCGGTGAAAAGTTCCTTTGCCCGATGCGCGTGTTCCCTGTAGAGAATGAATTGATGACCGGTAAAGGTCAGGGGATGGGCACCGTTATTGGTGTTGTCAACGATGAGGGGATATGGAGAACCCAGATAATAGAACGTCTCGCCGGAAGAAAATTTTTTTGTTCCGGCTTCCTTCTGATGTTTTTCAGTCTCGCCGATCTTTTTGTGTAACCAATCCTTTTTCCTTTGAAAAAAATGATCGATTTCTCTTCGGGAAATGTGCCAGGGAGCCTGAATCACGACGGAGCCATCTTTCCTCACCTGGAGGGAAATGGTTTTTTTTCTTCTTTTGCTTTTCACCAGCAGATAATTCAGTTCCACGTTTTAAATCCTGGGTTCCCGCTTTCGTGGGAATGATATGAAGAGAGTTGTCATTCCGGACCTAATCTATAATCCATGTCTCCTAAATCCTGGATCCCCGTTTTCACGGTGATGACAGGAGAAGAACGGGGATGACAGCTCCATTTATTATAACAGAATTTAATACCGAGTCATGTAGAAAACACCGCCGAAATCTGGGGACACAATACCAATAAAAAACAAACCGAGCATTATACTTAAAATGCTCGGTTGTTTTATAAAATCTGCAATACGGCTGTTACTTTGCCGCGGGAGCTGGTGCCGCTGGCTCCGCAGGCGCTGGCGTCCCAGGAGCCGGAGCCGGTGCCGGTGCTGGTGCTGGTGCCGGCTCCGCTGCTTTGGGGGGCTCAGCCGGTTTCTTCTGTTCACAACCAACCACTGATAAAGACAGCGCTGCGAACATCAGCATCGAAAGAATAATAGCAAATACCTTCTTCATCGACAACGTTACCTCCTTTCAAAGATTTCCAGACGATGGGTTCTGGTTCCCATTTGTTTAGTGTGAGAGCATACTCCATTTATTGGCCTTGTCAAGATAAATTTGTTGGGTTTGAAATAAAAAAAATCAACTTTTTCATTGAAAGCATCTTCTATGAAATGTTACACTTCAGAAAAATATCAACAACTTTGATCTTATGAAGACAAGAGGACCTACGATATGATCCTGCCTCTGCGATGGATATTCGCTGCTCTCTTCTCCATCACGATTGCGGTGTGCCCGACATATGCTTCTGATAACTGGACCCCCCTCATCAAACGGCTTGTCGCCGATAACTTCGAAGAGAAGGAAATGCGGGCGCTCTTTGCCCATCCCGGCGTCAGATTCGAACCGGATGCCATGTCGTCCAAGCTCAGGGAACTTGTCAATAACCGATATCGAAAACCGGGCGCTGTTCCCACCGGTAAGTACAAAGCGGCCTATGATCGCTTTCTGACGCCGGCCGCAATCGCCGGCGCCCGTTCTTACACGCAGAAAAACATGGCGACATTGACAGACGTGGAGAAGGCCTATTGCGTACCCAAAGAAGTGGTCGTCGCCATTCTCCTCGTTGAAACGGATCTGGAAGGTTTCCTGGGCGCCAGGCCCGCTTTCAATACCCTGGCAAGTATGGCGTTGGCCGCCGATCTGGAAACGGTCCGGCCTTATCTGCCTCCGGATTTAATCACGACAGAGAATGAGGAATTTGCAAAGAAACGATGCAACCAGAAGTCCGATTGGGCCTACCGGGAGCTCAAGGCGCTGATCCGTTACGCATCCGGAAGAGGCATCGATCCCCTCGGCATTCCGGATTCGGTCTACGGCGCCATCGGCATCTGCCAGTTCATGCCCTCTGTGATTTTTTTCCACGGGATTGACGGCGACAACGACGGACAAATCGATGTCTTCGCGAAAAAGGATGCTTACTCCAGCATTGCCAATTACCTGCGAATTCACGGATGGAAATGCGGGACAAACAAGAAAAGACAGCGCAGAATCATCATGGCCTATAACCACAGCAATATTTACGCGAGCACGGTTCTACGGGTGGCTGAAAAACTGAGACAAAGAGGGAAATAGGGGGACAGCGCCCTATTTTCAACCGTTAAAAAATAGGGCGCTGTCCCCCTATTTCCCCCCTATTTCCTGGTCAGCACTCCCAGAATAATCATGATAAGAATTCCAATTCCCAGCACGCCATACGTGATATAACTGCCCCCGGCGATGAGCTTCAGAGGATTCCATGAAGGTTCTGAGGCGATCCGGCCTTCCGGGTTTCGGTATCTATCCGGAATGTTGGGAAGCCCGTTCCCGTCGGTGTCGGGAAAGCTCTTCATGTAAGCTGCGAGGGCTGCCCATTCCTTCAACTCCTTTACCCCGGATGTGTGCGGGTCTGCGTGAACAATCATCTTTTTAATGTCCGCGACGGGGCGCCCCTCCCTGTCTTTCGGCGTAATATCCAGGATACCGTAAGAAGATCGACGGATAAATTCCACCATATGGGCGGTGTAATAATTCATGCAGATACGATAGAGCCTTTTGGATTCAAGAGGCTGATACTGCCCGTTTGCCTGTCTCACCTGGACCGACGTCACGCGGTCAAAGGGAATGCGATGGGGATTGTAGGTAAATTTGACTCCCGAGATCTGCAGGTGGGCGTCATTTTTTAGTTGCCCTACGGTGGTTTCCACCTCAAGCAGCGCTTTCATTTCATCGCCGTTGATATAGGCGGCAACAAGCGGATATCCGGGGACACCGTCATCTCCCAGGCCGAGAGAAAGAACGCGGAAAATCTCAGATACGGAAATATCACCCTTCAAGAAGGAATCCCTGATCAGCCCGATCGGCTGCACAACAAGATGAATATAATCGTAGGTTTTCCCCTCGGCCATTTCCACGGCATCGCGATAGGCGTCGGTGATCATGTTTCCCAGCCCGGTTTCCCGTGGATTGGCGAGGATGGAGGCGAGATCCTCCATGTCAAAAGCGCTCTCGGCGGTAACCTGATCGAACCGGTAAGAGTAGGGGAGGAGGTACCCCTGATTCACCCTGCTTTTTATTTTTGAAATTTCTGCGGCAATCGGCCCGTCATCCGGCACATGGTCGGAGATGCTTTTCAGATCATAGGATGAGAGCGATACGCCGTTTTGTTTTGAATAGTCAAGCTTCAGAACGCCGAGGAATGAGGAGTAACAGCCGGAAGAAACGATGATGGTCTTTCCGATCACAATGGGTCGGGGCAAAACCGTATGGGTGTGCCCGCTGATGATCACGTCGATCCCGGGGACTTCGCGGGCCAGGATTTCGTCTTCGGAGTGTTTCTTGTTCACAGAGGTGCCGGAATGAGACAGGCAGACAACGACATCCGCTTTTTCACTGTTTTTCAGCACATCCACTATCCGTTTGCTGCTTTTTACCGGGTCCGCGAAGGTCAGCGGGGCGGCGAACGGCGTATCATCAGCCGCATCTTTGCCCATAATGCCGAACAGCCCGATGCGGATGCCGTTTCTTTCAAGAACCGTATACTCCTTTACAGGATAACGGTTGAATGCCTCCTTCAGAGATGCGTCGCCGGTTTTCCCCTGGCTGAAAACGACATTGGAGGCGACCAGAACGGGCAACCGCTTGCTCTTTGACATGGCGGTC
Source organism: uncultured Syntrophaceae bacterium (assembly GCA_964541605.1). GTDB lineage: Bacteria > Desulfobacterota > Syntrophia > Syntrophales > UBA2185 > CAZIQY01. The sequence continues at coordinate 8,914 of CAZIQY010000071.1, forward strand.
TGAAGCATTCCGGCCAGACCGTCGTCGTGAAAATCGAAATCATGGTTGCCGAACGTGACGACATCGTATCCCATGTCCCCCATCAATCTCAGTTCGGACGCTTCCTCGAGAAAGGCAGTGTGAAAGAGGGTGCCCATGCTGATGTCGCCCGCATCGACCAGGAGGGATTTGTTCCCGTGGCGCGCCCGCTGTTCCTTCACGAGATAGGCCAGCTTCGCGTACCCGCCCTGCTTCGATTGCCGGCCATCCGCCGCGGGGACGCGGACGGGCAGGAAGTAGGAGTGAAGATCATGCGTAAACAGGATGACGAGTTTGGGATCGGGATTTCCCTCTTTTGCCCAACTCGTCGTGAGCGTAAGCGTAAGCAGAAGACAAAATAAAAATGACGCCGACTTTCTGAACCGTTTCATCGTCATTACCATCCGGTACGGGGAGATAAATTTGATGTGGGAAGTATCGTGGAAAGCAGCCTGTGTGTCAACAGGAAAAGGCCCGATGTCATCATGAAAATATCGCTTGACTTGAACAATCATTATGGGTTCAATGCCCGAACATTGATGCCTTTGTATTTTTCCATTTTGTGTCATTCCGAGGAGTGAAAGCGACGAGGAATCTTGATGAATTTAGATACTTCAAGATTTCTCCCTCCGGTCGAAATGACAAAAACCGGCATTTTGCAAAGGTTTCTGATTCTTGATGGGAGAGATTATGATGCGCAAGAAGATGATAACAGCGGCTCTTTTTTTTATGATGACAGGATTGCTCACCGTGCCGGGATTCGCCCAGACACCGGAGGAATCTCTGAAGAAAGCCTTTCCCAGGCTGATATTTGACAACCTTTCCCCCTCGAATATCAAGGGAATCTATGAGGTTATTACGCCAAACGGTGTATTGTATTACTCTCCGGAAACGGAATCCCTCATCGTCGGTGAAATCATCGCCAGAGGCGACCGGAATCTCACGCAGGAAAAAAATCAGGAAATCCTCACCGCAAGCATCAAGGGGAAAATGAAGGATATTCCTCTTGACAAGGCCGTCATCATCGGCAAGGGGAAACATACCGTCATGGAAATTACCGACCCGGACTGTCCATACTGCCGGCGGGCCTCTGAATTTTTCTCCAGACGGACCGATGTGACCAGACAGGTCTTTTTTTACCCCCTTTCAAGTCACCCCACGGCGGCTGATAAGGTGCTCTATATCTTCTGTGCAAAGGATAAAACAAAGGCCTATGAGGAAGCCATGACGGGCAAGCTGGACGACATGAAGTTTACGATCTGTGAAGATCCGCAGGCACGGGAACTATTGAAGACCCACAAAGGAGTTGCCGAACGCCTGGGAGTCAGGGGCACGCCTTTTTTCTTTGTTGACGGACATACGGCTGTTTTTGGCGCCGACGTCCCCCGGCTGGAGAAACTGCTCCGGGACGGAAAGTGATTTATTGTCTTTTTATAAAGATAAAGTCTCCGCCTTCGTCCCCGGTTTCCCCGATGGCGCCGTAAAGAGGCGTTTGATGGATGGGGCTGTTGTTTATAACGGCCTCTCTGAGACTTGTAAAAAGTTTCTGGGCATCCAGATACATTTCATTATTTTCCCTGAGTCTTTTTGCAAGGAACTCCAGAAAAACACTGCGATCCGGGACCGTCTTCAGAGAACCGCTGGTGATAGCCTTCCTGCTGGGTTGTTCATAAATTTTTTCAATGGAAATCTGGCGTCCGGGGAATGCATCTCTCACCTTGAACATCCCCCCGCTGAAACAGGCATCGGCGACAAGGAGAATGTGTTTCGCCTTTATTGCCTTGATGTAATCCCTGATATTGCTGTTCGGTATCCAGTCAGAGGGATCATTGATTCCCGAGGCGTCCCTGGGAAGCCAGAACCCCTGCTTCATATCATCCAGCCAGTAGCCGTGGCCCGCGTAAAATATTAACAGGTTATCCTTTTCGGTCAATTTGCTTCTCAGTCCCTGTAACGTCTTATAAATTGTTTTCCTGTTCGGATTTTCAAGCAGGATCGTATTTTCCTTCTCAAACGTGTAGTTTGATACGAGAATATCCCGCAAACGCCGGGCATCGGAAACTGCATAGTCCAGTTTACCGATGTCCTTGCTTTCGTAATCCTCTACAGCAACAAACAAAGCATGGTAGCTTGCGGCAGGGATCCCCGGCTCCGGAGCGAAGTCCTCCTTTTTAACATGAGAAACCTTGCCGCCCATCCTCTGGAGGTTAAAACGGTTTTCCGTCTTGTTCTTGAGAAGGTCGACCGCCGCCACAACAATGGTGTTCCGGCCGACCTTTAGTGGAACCTCCGCAGAAAAGTTGCCGCTCTCATCCAGTTCCGCCTGCAGCCCATTCACCGTAACTTCGGTAATTCCGATTTTACTTTCTGCAACGCCGGTAACGGTAATCCTGGATTGCCTGGCTACCACTTGAACGGAACGGGTCACATCCGGAGATATGATGGTGATCTTCGGCGGTATCTTTTCTACCGGAGGCTTTTGAACCGCTGCAATCTTTTCACTTGGAACCGGAGAAGATGGAGCAGAGGCCGGCGGCGGAATCATAACAGTTTTAGGTGAGGCTTTTTCTGCTGTTGCAGTCGGGGGCGCCTTTTCACGGTGTTTATCCCGGGAACTTTTTTTCCGGAGGACATAGGCCGCATCGACAAAATTCCTCGCGTCCTCTTCAGACTTCCATGAGAGCTTGATAGTTCCCGGAATCCCAGGACTTCTAAAAACTGCATTAACGGCGTAACGATTACCCGTCTTGAACACCTCATGGGCGATGTTGTCATAGGATACGGTCAAACGATGATGAATGGCCCTGCCGCCGGGCGGAGGATATGAAAAATCAAAAAAATCTTCGTCCACTTTTAAGCTTTCAATATTTTTTGACTGATCACTGATGGTTAATGAAAGCTCAACCGCTTCCATCGCTTCTGAGGCGCTCATCTGAGGGGGAGAATCGGGATTAACCCGATAGACAACGGTCCCACACCCAGTTGTCAGGAAGAGTAAAAGCAAACTCATAAAGAACAATGATTTTTTCATAACGTCACCATAATTCTTCGATTAATTGATCTATGTATTGATGTTATTCAAATATTGAAACAGAACCCTTACCAAACAAAAAACCCCGCTCTCTTTTCAGACACGGGGTTTCAATAGTCAGTCCATAGCAGCCTCATACGGGATTTAAGACTTTGTGAATTTCATCTGCCATTACATATGTGTTTTGATTATCACGATTCCCATTCGAAAGCTACAATGAAAGTCAAAGATGGCAATGTGTTGACTTATGGTAGAAGTGAGTAGTCAAGACCATGTGGCTTGTAGAGATTGTTCTTTCATTGTCTCTTTACAAAGACAAAGTCTCCGCCCTCATCGCCGGCTCCGTTAATTGCACCGTAAAGAGGGATCTGATTTACCTTGCTGTTGTTGATAACGGCTTCTTTCAGCCTTGAAAAAAGTTTCTGGGAATCGAGGTACGGTTCATTATTCTCCTTGAGCCTCTTGATCAGGAACTCTACAAAGACGCTCTGATCGGGAACCGTTTTCAAAGAACCGCTCGTCATGGCTTTCCGGCTCGGCAGTTCGTAAATCTTTTCCGCGGATACGCCGGGACCGCCTGAAACCTCCCGCAGCTTGAAAATCCCGCCGCTGAAACAGGCATCGGCTACCAGAAGAATGTGCTTCGCCTGGATGGCTTTGATGTAATCCCGAATGCTGCTGTTGGGGATCCAGTCCGACGGGTCACTCATGCCTTCGGCATCCCTCGGCAGCCAGAACCCCTGCTTCATGTCATCCAGCCACATCCCGTGACCGGCATAAAAGATCAGCAGGTTGTCCTGGTCGGTCAACTGCTTCCTCAAACTTTGCAGGGTCTTGTATATCGTTTTTCTGTCAGGGTTGTTGAGAATCTTTATGTTTTCCTTCTCAAAATTATATCTGAAGCTCAGGACTTCCATCAGACGCCGGGCATCGGACACAGGGTAATCGAGCTTGCCTACATCAGGGCTTGCATATTCCTGAACGGCAATGAGCAGGGCATGATACTTCCCTGTTATGAAACCCGCCTCAGGAGCGGGGCTTTCTTTCTTTGCCACAGCAATCTTCCCGGATACGCGGTTAATGACAAACCGCTTCGTCGCTTTGTTCTTAAAAACATCGATCGCTGTAACCGTGATATCGTTCTTGCCTACCTTGAGAAGGACGTCCCCCGAAAAATTGCCTTTATCGTCCAGATCGGCCGGTCGGCCATTGATCAGGACATCGGCTAAATCATTCTTGCTTTTCACCAGGCCAATAACCGTTATACCGGACTTTCTGTAAGCCATGGAAATGTCCCGGGTCACGTAGGGATACGTAATGGTGATCCTGGGGAGGTTCTGGTCTTCCGTAACGTAAGAAGGCTTTATTGATGCGCTTTCTTCTGGAGAGCCAGAAGACAATTTGGCAATATCCGTTTCGACAGTATCTTTCCGATATTTTGCCTGACGGAGTGCATGAGCAGCATCAACGAATAACCTCGCATCTTCTTCCGATTTCCAATGGAGTTGTTCTGCTTCACGCCACACTAGGTTTATGGAATAAACATTAACACTAAAAGACTTTCCAACCTTCCACACTTCTCTCGATATATCATCATAACCAGCTGTCGCGAAGTGGTGGTGTCTTTGAGATCCCCGCCTTGGATTGATTATTACCAATTCATCTTCCCGCAATGTAATCCCCTCAACCCCTGGAGTTGTTTTTACAAGGGACAGGCTGAGTTCAAGGGCATCCCTTGCTTCCTCTATCCCCATTTTGGCAGGCGAATCCGGATTGATACGATAACAACCTGACCGCATCCTGACATCATGATGACGATGAGAAGAGATGAGAAAATTGATGAAAGTCTCATTTTGAGATCACCAACTTATTTTTTCATTGGTACGCCCAGCAGGGTTCGAACCTGCGACCTTCGGATTCGTAGTCCGACGCTCTATCCAGCTGAGCTATGGGCGCTTCAGACAAATATGGCGGAGAGAGGGGGATTCGAACCCCCGGTACACCTTTTTGGGCATACATTCGCTTAGCAGGCGAACCCATTCGGCCTCTCTGGCATCTCTCCGATTCTTCAGGGGACAGGGATCAGGGGCCGGAAAAGTTTTATTGCTGATCCCTAACCCTATACAACATCTTGTCATTCCGGACTTGATCCGGGATCTATGTCTTTTAAAAAACCTGGATTCCCGCTTCCGCGGGAATGACCATGTGTGTGTGATTCTCTCTTCCGCGGGAATGACCATGTGTGTGTGATTCTCTCTTCCGCGGGAATGACCATGTGTGTGTGATTCCCGCTTCCGCAGGAATGACTACAGGTGTGTGAATTCCCGCCGTATCCTGTCCTCGAATATCCTTGTCGGGGGCGGTAATGGTACCCGGGTTCCCTGCCCCCTGTTTATTATTTCTGGCGGAGGGAGCAGGAGCCAAATTAACAATCTAACTACCCAATATAAAAGAAAGTAATTAGATGTAAATTTTTACGATACCCCCAAAAATACCCCCAAAACAAAAAATTACCGCCGTTTTTTCGGTGCGCAAGTTACCATTACCCTCGACAAGATGCAAGCCCATATTTCTGCAATTGAGACGAGTCAATGAGACACCTTGCATCCACTATGGAGCTGGCTTCTTCTCAAATCCCATCTCGGGAGAATGCAACTTCCTGAAAACCGCTTCTGCTATCATGTCGGCATCCGTTGAAACTGACCATTGAGGCTTCGCCAGATTGCGGATGATTTCCCCCTGCCGCTGGCAGGCAACC
>CAZIQY010000072.1:0-14187 GCA_964541605.1 uncultured Syntrophaceae bacterium
CCTTGCTCTCCGGAATTCCTGTATTGGCGTCCCCGATTGTCGGAACCAAGTGGTTTGCCGCGTCCCCGAAAGTAAATACCTCCGGCTTTTTATCAAGCGGGCCATAGTCCTTTTTCTGCCGCGCCTGGGTGATCCACCCGAAGTGCCAGGGCAGCCCGATTTGATGAACAATATTCCCATTTATGACAAACGGTTTGCAGCGCAATGTAACCATCGCGACGGCTTCAACCTCGCCGCGCGCCGAGCTGACGATGCATTTATCGCCGTTCTTAATGCCTCTTTCCTTGGCCAGTTCCAAACTCATTTCCACGAAATTGCCGGGCTGCATCTCCGCCAGCCACGAGCACCAGCGTGTCATGAGACCTGTCTGCCAGTGTTCGCTGAGACGATATGTCGTGCATACATACGGGAAGCGCGGATCGCAGGATTCGACATTTGAATACACATCGATATCGGAACCGATGCCGGTTTTATCAAACCGCCGGATGGCGGGATTATGCTTCTGCGCGGACAACAGATTTTTATCCACCGGGCATTCCATCGGTTCGTAATGCTCGGGGAACGGACCATCCGCCAGACCAGGCCCATAGAGACTCGCCACGCCGTCCGGCTTCATGATGAACGGAGGACGACCGGAACCGGGATCGCCGGCGCCGTCCGGCACATCGCCGCCCCACTTCTCGCCGCTCCACGTGATGACCGCACGCTTCGGATCCCAGGGCTTGCCCTTGAGATCCACGGAGGCGCCGTTATAAAGAATCCTGCGGTTTACCGGCCAGCTCCATGCCCATTCGGGGTAAAGACCGAGGCCGGTGGGATCACTGTGTCCGCGCCGCATGCCGAGAATGCCCTTGTCTGTCACCGAACCGCAATACACCCACGATCCGGAAGACGTCGATCCGTCGTCCTGAAGCCATGCAAACGTGGGTACCAGATCCCCCTTCTTGAATTCACGGAACTCGCCCTTCTTCGTGGGATTCTCGACCTTCTTGTCCTCCAGGAAAAATCCGTTGATCTCTGCGGCGACCATCCGGGGATCGTAATGGAAATGCTTTCCAACCATCTTGCCGTAGGGCCAGGTCAGTTTCGTAATGGCCTCTTTATGAGGGCCGCCATTCTTCTCATAGAGTTCCTTTAATCTGAGAAGAATCTCACTCATGATGTCGCCGTCCGGAAGTGCAATCCCCAGCGGATTGACGGCCTTGTAACGCCACTGATGCCATCGTCCGCTGTTGGTGATGCTGCCTTCTTTCTCCGCCATAGCAGCGCAGGGCAGCATGAATACTTCTGTTTTGACCTTTTTGGGATCCATGCCGGGGCCTCTCCAGAAAGAACCGGTTTCATTGTCGTACAGGTTGACATTGACCATCCAGTCGAGCTTGGCAAGCGCTTTACGTACCTTATTGGAGTGAGCGCCGCTGCATGCCGGGTTCATGCCCCAGGCAAAGAAGCCGGTGAAATTTTCCTTGTACATCTGGTCGAAGATCATCAACCAGGAGCAGTTTTGGCCTTCATCAAGCTTGGGCATCGTTTGATAAGCTTCTTCGAGCGTCATATTTTTCCCATACATGGAACGCAGGAAACCGGCAACGTACTTGGGTTTGTTCTTCCACCAGTTAAGACTGTCTTTTTCCTTGGTTGCGGGAGTATGCTTTGCATTGTAGGCCGCAAGAGTCGGCAGGGATGCCGTCGGAGTGGCCAGATAGCCCGTCCAGATATGGTATAGCAGTCCATGATCTGTAGAGCCCTGCACATTGCCCTCGCCTCTCATCGCCGCGACGCCGCCGCCCGGGATGCCGACATTGCCCAAGAGCAACTGGATGATGGCCATCGTCCGAATATTCTGAACGCCGACGGTGTGCTGGGTCCAGCCCATGGCGTAAAGCTCAACACCGGCGCGGTCGGGCTTGCCGGTTGAACCGTAAAGTCTGTAAACTTCGATGAGCTTCTCAACCGGCGTCCCCGTGATCTTGGAAACCGTTTCCGGCGTATACCGGGAATAGTGTTTTTTCAGGAGCTGCATGACGCAGTTTGGGTCCTGCATAGACATGTCTTTTTTGACCCTGCCGCTTGCATCCGTCTGATATGTCCAGGTTGCTTTTTCATACTTGGCGCCGACGAGACCTGAAAAAACCCCGTTATTGTCCCCGGGAAGTTTGAAGGCGGGATTCACGAGGAACGTGGCATTGGTATAGTGTTTTACGTACTCTTCAAAGTACAGCTTGTTGTCGATGATGTGTTTGATCATACCGCCCAGAAACGCGATGTCCGTTCCCGACCGCAGAGAGGCGTACACGTGGGCTCTCGAAGCAGACTGGGTAAAGCGCGGATCAACGCAAATAATCTTCGCGCCCCTTTTGTCAACCGCTTCTTGTATCCATTTAAAAGAAATGGGATGGTTCGAAGCAGGATTAGCGCCCATAATGAGAATCACATCACTGTTTCTCATATCAATCCAGTGATTGGTCATTGCGCCGCGTCCGAACGATTCCGCCAGGGCGGGAACAGTAGAGCTGTGGCAGATGCGCGCCTGATGCTCAATATAAACAAGCCCGAGCGCCCTGACAAATTTTTGGTAGGTGAAACACTCTTCGTTGTCCAGCGCCGCGCTGCCGACCGAGGCAATGCCTTCCGTGCGGTTGACGATTTCACTTTTTGCGTTGGTTCTCTTGAAACTGGCATCGCGACTTTTTTTGATGTTTTCGGCAATCCTGTCCAGCGCCCATTCCCATTCCACCTCTCTCCATTGGGTGGAAAAAGGCTCACGGTACAGCGGTTTGGTCAGGCGGTTTTTATTGTCCAACATCTGATAGATGGAACCGCCTTTGCTGCACAAAGCGCCTTTGTTGATGGGACTGTCCGGATCGCCCTCCGTGTTGATAACCTTCCCGTCGCGCGAGGATACAATGATGCTGCATCCAACGGCACAGTAAGGGCAAATCGTGGTTGTCTCCTTCGCGTATTTGATCTTCAGGGGTTGGGCATAGGCGGATATGGGCTTCAGGCTGATACCGACGCCGCTTGCCGCAAGGACTGCACCGGAGATCTTCAAGAAACCTCTTCTGCTGATATCCATAAACAGTAACTCCTTTCCTTATGTAGTTCTTTTCCTTGGCGTATAACCAAAAAAGCTTTTATAAAACGTAGATCGTTTTCTCCCCTATCCCGCACCGCCTCATTCACATCGAATTCATTCGGAAAACACGAAACAATCTTTCGCCTTCCGTACACAATGAGACGAGTCCGCACACATTGCGACAGTGTTTAGTATAGAGTGTAAGAGAGAAAAAGATATGGACATGGACACTCTTGCCATGGTTAGCCCTTTACCAGTCTAACCATGGTAAAATTCCACAAGGTTAGAGAGGAAAGGAGCAGAGCAAAGCATTCAGGAGCGCTGCACGAGCTCCCCGAATTCTTCCTCAAATTAATATGATTGTTGCTGTGTTCTTAACCATCGTTTCCATAATGAAATACCGTTACATCCTTTTACCCCGCTCCTGCTCCTTTCCAGTCTGCGGGAAAAGTCTAATAAATTCCAGAGACGCGATACCCGCGTCCCCGTTTCCAATATGTTATTTTCATAATCACAAGCTAAATATGAGGGTGAAGGAAAATCCCGATGTCTCTTCCTTCACCCTCTGTTCCTTATGCCTTTTCTACCTGTACGGCGCAAACCTTAAATTCAGGAATCTTGGCGATTGGATCGAGCGCGGGATTGGTCAGGATATTCACCGGAGCTTCCCGGAAATGGAAGTTCATGAAGATCGTTCCGCCAGGTACACGTTCCGTCACAGTAGATTTCACCTGAAGGGAACCGCGCCGCGATGAAACCTTCGCGAACTGACCGTCTTTGATTCCGAGTTTTTCCGCGTCTTTCGGGTTAATCTCCACAAGGCTCTCCGGACACCTCTCCGTAATACCTTTCGATAAGCGGGACATCGTTCCCGTGTGATACTGATAAAGGACTCGTCCCGTCGTCATGACAAATGGGTAATCCTTATCCGGGACTTCCGCGGGCGGTTTGAATTCAATGGCGCTGAAGAGACCCAACCCTCTGGTGAACCTGTCCACGTGGAGGATCGGTGTTCCCGGATGGGTTGTGTTGGGACAGGGCCACTGAAGGCCTTCCTTTTCGATCCTGTCGTAGGTGATTCCCGCGTAACTCGGCGTCAGCGTATTCACCTCTTTCATGATATCTCCCGGATCGGCATAGCTCATGGGATACCCCATCTTTGTGGCGAGTTCGGAAATGATTACCCAATCCGCCTTCGCCTGACCGGGGACCTCAACGGCCTTCCTGATCCGCTGCACCCGCCGTTCCGTATTTGTGAAGGTGCCGTCTTTTTCCGCGAAGGAGGCGGCAGGCAGGACAACGTGGGCAAGCTGAGCAGTTTCTGAAAGGACAATGTCCTGGACAACCAAAAGATCCAGATGGTTCAAAGCCTCTTTTGCATGGGTCAAATCAGGATCGGACAGCATGGGGTTTTCACCCATCACATACAGGGCCTTGATTTTCCCATCATGGGCGGCGTTTAAAGTTTCAACGATGGTAAGACCCGGCTTCGGCGGAAGGGATACCCCCCATGCCTTTTCGAACTTCGCCCGCGCCTCATCGTTCGCAATGGCCTGGTAACCGGTGTAGACAATCGGCAGCGCTCCCATATCACAGGAACCCTGGACGTTGTTCTGGCCTCGCAGAGGATTCACGCCTCCCCCTTCAACGCCCACATTCCCGCAGAGCATGGAAAGGTTGGCGCAGGACTTGACATTGTCAACCCCGGTCGTGTGCTGGGTAATGCCCATGCTGAAGAAAATAGAGGCAGCGCCCGCCTCCGCGTACATCCTGGCCGCCTTCTTTATATCTTCCGCGGGCACTCCCGTAATCTCTGCAGCATACTTGGGTGTGTATTTTTCTACAACTTTCTTCATTTCCTCGAAACCCTCCGTACGGGTTTCAACATACTGCTTATCATAAAGCCCTTCAGAGAGAATAACGTTCATCATGCCGTTTAAGAGGGCGACATCGGTGCCGGGCCTCTGGCAGAGCCAGAGAGCGGCGTATTTCACCAGGGCAATTTCCCTCGGATCGGCGACGATCAATTTCGCGCCGTTCTCGCGGACGGCCTTTTTTATCTTCATGCCGATGACGGGATGCTGTTCCGTCGTATTGCTTCCGATGACGAAAATAGTTTTGCAAAATTCAGTTTCATCGATGGAATTGGTCATCGCGCCGCTTCCGAATGTTATGGCCAATCCGGCCACTGTGGATGCGTGACAGAGACGGGCGCAGTGATCGACATTGTTAGTACCAATCACCGTTCTTATAAATTTCTGGAAGAGATAGTTTTCCTCATTAGTTACCCGCGCGGAAGAAAACCCCGCGATACTGTCAGGACCATTCGCTTTTTTGATCGCCGCCAGTTTTTCCGAGATGTAGCTGTATGCCTCATCCCAGGTTGCTTCTTTCAATTCCCCGTCTTTTCTGATCAGGGGGGTTTTCAGACGTTCGGGACTCTGGACGAAATCCATGCCGAACCTTCCCTTGACGCAAAGGCTTCCCTGATTCGGCGTGCCGTACTCTCGATTTCCGGTCACCTTAACGATTTTGCCGTTGTGAATATTGAGATCCATCTGGCAGCCCACGCCGCAGTATGTGCAGGTGGTGCGAACCTTTTTCAGATCCCAGGGTCGTCCCTGGAATCGCGCCTGCTTGAAGGTAAGGGCGCCCACAGGGCACGAGTCGACACACTCGCCGCAGAAGAAGCATTCGGAATCGATATAGTCCCGGTCAAATGCCGGTCCCACCTTGGCTCTAAAACTTCTCATGGAGAAATCCAAAACTTCATTGACCTGAATCTCGTTGCATGCCCGGACACAGCGGCCGCAGAGAATACATTTGTTCATGTCCCGCTGGATCATTGAATTGGTCATTTCAATTGGATAACCGGGCGGAGCAATCTCAAACCGGGGTTTCTCTATCCCCAGCCAGTAAACCAGATTCTGTAATTCGCAATTCCCGTTCTGCTCGCAGGTCAGACAGTTGTGATCACCGGAAGACCAGAGCAGCTCGACGACCAGTCTCTGCGCTGCCTTTACTGCCGGAGTCTCCGTCTTGATGACCATGCCCGGGTTTATGGGCATGCAGCAGGAAGCCACCAGCGTTCGCGCTCCCTGCACCTCAACGACGCACACGCGGCAGGCGCCGACATTCGTTGTCTTTGCCAAATGGCACAACGTCGGTATGAATATGCCGTTGTCGCGGGCAACTTCAAGAATGGTTTGCCCGGGTGTCGCCTGTACCTCCTTCCCGTCGATCGTTACCGCAATCTTGTTCTGTCCCATTTTACACTCCTTCCAAATTATGAATTATGATTTACGAGTCACAATAACTACCCTGATTGTGAGCTGCAGAGAGATTTCTCTTTACTCTTCAGTTTTCCAGTATGATAACTTACGGAAGAACGGGGGACGCCGGAAAATGGACAAGAGGCTCCCTCCCGAGGTCCAGCGCAAGCGAAGATATTGAGACAAATACAGTGCGTCTGGTGAAAATAAATCGGAATAAAAGAAAAGGGCATGGATAATCTCCGCAAATGCTCCCGTCATCCGGACTCACCTGCGAAGAAATTCACACGTCAGGCCGGTGATGGACAGAGGCGTCCATTCAGGGGAACTGCACGAGTTCCCCGAATTTTTCCTCAGATTAAGATGAATGCTGCTGTTTTCTTAAATTTCGTTTCCATAATGCATCTTTTGAGAATTGATTCCTGTTCTTGCCGGACGGATTTAAAAGGATCGCAAATACGCGCCACCATATGAAAGATGTGGTTCCCCATACAATTTTTATCTCTTCATGTCAAGCAATAATGGCAATTATTATCAAAGATTTCAGTGATATATGTCATTTTTGATATAGGTGTTTTATCTCTCAAATATCAACAGGTTCCGTCTCCCTTCCCCCATCATAACTTGTATCGATAATCAACTGAAGATTATAACTTTTTGGAATTTGACTTATTCTCTTTTTTCATTTACTGAAAACATTACAAAATCAAAGTATTGAATAAAAGGAGAAAACAATGAGTGAAGATTACCGTTCGATGTGGAAGGATTTAGGACTTGATCTTACCGCCCACGACGCCCTGTTGGCCGTTTTGGGAAAAGGCTACCAGGATATTTATTTATCACAAAAAAATCGACCGGAAGGGATGGCGTATTTTGATTTCGTGATGAGCGAAGTTCATGGATTGAGGATCAAGGAACTGGTGGATGAAAAACAAGCCGGCAGAAAAATCATTGGGTCTTATTGTGTTTTTGTTCCTGAGGAAATTGTGCTGGCTGCCAATGCCACTTTGGTAGGCTTGTGCTCAGGCGCCGATTTTGCCGTGGAAGAAGTTGAAAAGCTTTTACCCCGCAACACCTGCGCTTTGATCAAATCATCGTTTGGTTTCAAACTCGGCAAGGTATGTCCCTATCTGGAAAGCGCGGACATGGTCGTTGGCGAAAACACCTGTGACGGCAAGAAAAAGGCTTATGAAACATTAAATGCATTGGTAAAAAAACTCTATGTCATGGACTTGCCGCAAGTCAAATCCGAACAGGGCAAAGCGCTTTTAAAAGCAGAATACAACCGTTTCAAGACCGAAGTTGAAAAACTTACCGGCGTCCCTATCACTGTCGCATCACTGAAGCAGGCAATTCAAACGGTGAATGCGAAACGCGCCGCCATCCATCGCCTTTCCTCGTTGCGAAAGGCAAACCCGTCTCCCATATCCGGTCTGGATGCTTTGTTGGCAAATCAGGTCTTTTTTTACGATAATCCCGCGCGCTTTACCGAATCGGTCAACAAAATATGCGATGAACTCGAAAAACGCATTGCCCGGAAACAAGGCGTTTCCCCTGAAAAGACGCCGCGAATCCTTTTATCGGGTTGTCCGATGGCGGTTCCCAATTGGAAACTGCCATGGATTATTGAAACCTCCGGAGCGGTCATTGTGGGTGAAGAATCCTGCGTGGGAGAACGGGGAACGCGAAATCTTACCGATAATTCCGGCAATACAATCGATGACCTCATGAATGCAATCGTCGATCATTATTTTAAGGTGGACTGCGCCATTTTTACCCCCAACCCGGATCGCTTCAATCACATTACCGAAATGTTTGAAACCTACAAAGCAGACGGAGTTATTCATTACAGCCTCCAGTTTTGCCAACCGTATCTCATGGAATCAATGCCCGTCGAAAAAGCGCTGGAAGAGAAAAATATCCCCACATTGCGCATTGAAACCGATTACAGCATGGAGGATGTCGGTCAGCTCAAGACGCGGGTTGAAGCGTTTGTGGAACAATTAAAATAGGCTCAATCTGATGAAATGCGCAGGAATCGACATCGGCTCTCGAACAATTGAACTCGTTGTCATTGAGGCCGGTAATATCGTTGAATGCCGCCAGATAGATACCGGCTATGATCCGATTTCACAAACCAGAAAATTATTGAACGGCATATCGCATGATCGGATCATCGCAACAGGGTATGGCCGGGGTTTGTTTGAAATAGCGTTTGATTCCGCGACGGTTACGGAAATCAAAGCCCATGCCAGAGGCGCACGGGCTTTTTTCCCGAATGCCCAGACTGTCCTGGATATCGGCGGGCAGGACAGCAAGGTCATTGCCCTGGATAAAAACGGTAAAGTGAAAAAATTTGAAATGAATGACCGCTGCGCCGCCGGCACCGGGAAATTTTTGGAAATCATGGCGAGGGCTCTCGGCTTTCATATTGAAGAATTCGGCAATGAGTCGCTGAAAGCGGAAAAATGTCTTACGATCAACAGCATGTGTACGGTATTCGCGGAATCGGAAGTAACATCTCTGATTACGAAAGGTGAAGACCGGCTGGAAATAGCAAAGGGATTGCACGCATCTGTGGTCAGGCGCGTCATCGGCATGTTAAAAAGGATATCCGTCAGCGGCGAAATTGTCTTTTCCGGCGGTGTGGCAAAGAACAAATGCATGCGCGAGCTGCTCGCCGAGGCTTTGCAGCAGGAGATTCTGGTGCCGGAAGACCCGCAAATGGTCGGAGCATTCGGCGCCGCTCTATTGGCTGGTGAATGAACTACGGAATTTGTTTTCATGGAACTGAATTAATGATGAAAAATGGGGGCAGATTTGAAATCTGCCCCCAACAGGTTTAAATCCGTCCCTACTGATAGACGTCATTAAACCTTCTTCTCCTCACCGGAAACCACCAGCTTTCCCTTTCGCTCCATTTCCTTCAACCACTTGTGATGCTGCTTCTTCAGCCACGCCCTCGTTACCCAGCCGGTAAACATGGCAGGGGCTGAACCGGGCGAACCGATGGTACCCATGTAGAGATGCACAAAGAAGAGCGGGAAGATCACCGCGAACCCAAGGGCATGGAGGACAAATAACCACCGCACCAATTCGGTCGGGAACCTCAGCGGGAACCACATCACAATACCTGTCACCACCATAATCGCACCGAATATGGCAACTGCCAGAAAGAACATCTTCTGACCGGGATTGTATTTCCCCACCGCGGGAACTTTATCCACATGCCACAGATATCCTCCTGCAGCATTCATCCACTCCATATCTTCGGGCATTTCGAAAACACCCGCTTCATGCCACCACATCTTGATGGCCAAAAACAGTGCAACACCGAAGAAGAGCCCTGTAAAGTTGTGAATATATTTTGTCACAACTAAACCTCCCATCATGTTCGCGATAAAGTTAAATGACTTAAACATCATTCCTAAGCCTGTGAAGCACAGGACGAGGCAGGAAATCGCCAGCATCCAGTGAACCAGTCTCTCATACCAGTCTGTCGCCTGAATTAATCCTTTCTTCATAACTATTCACCCCCTCCCTTCTTTGTTGCAGTATCCTCATCAGGGGTCTTCGGCCCGTGAATGATGTAATGCAGGAACGATCCCGCAAGAACGCCGCCCGCCGCCAAGAGACTGAAGGGTTTCAGCACGTCTTTCCAGAGAACAATAGAAAACGGCACCGTCGGATATTTGGGCAGCTCGTCATAGACTTCCGGTTTCTCATTCAGGACGTAGAGCACGTGGGTTCCGCCCACAAATTTGTCTCCGTATACATTCGCGTCGCCGCCGAGTTCCTTCGCGCGGGCATAGGCCTTTTTAATCATGGTCTCCTTGCCGCCGATGGTGATCGCTCCTGTAATACAGGACTTGACGCAGGCGGGCTGCTGACCCTCCCTGAGCCTGGTTACACAGAGGTCGCATTTATACACCTTATCCGTCTTGTCGTTGTATCGGGGTATATCGAAGGGGCAGGCAGCCATGCATTCCTTACAGCCGATGCAGAGATGGGACTTGATTCCCACGGTGCCGAACTCCGTGTGATGGAGGGCGCCCGACGGGCACACCTTCATGCAGGCCGCATCGGTGCAGTGCATGCACCCGTCTTTCCGGAAGAGCCAGCTGAATTTCCCCTGTTTATTGACATATTCCTGGAAACGGATTAACGTCCACGTATTCCACTGCAAATCGGGAGGGTTTTGGTAACTGCCCAACTGTTTTGTTTTCAGGCCCGGCATTTCATTCCATTGCTTGCAGGCAATCTGACAGCCGCGACAGGCAGTGCATTTTGTCGTATCGATCAGTTTTGCAAGTTCCATATATTTCATCGCTCTGCCTCCTATAGCTTCGTCACGTTGACCATGAAGGCCTTGTATTCGGGACAGAAAGTATTCGCGTCGCCTACGGTCGGGGTTAAAAAGTTCGCGCTGTCGTCTTTGGTGTTCTTGGGAAACAGCCACCCATAATTAAAAGGCATACCGACCTGGTGGACTGTCTTGCCTTCAATAGTAAACGGCTTTAAGCGCTGGGTCACCATGGCAACAGCAGTGACTGTCCCGCGCACCGAACTGACTTTTACGCGCTGGCCGTTTTTAATGCCTTTTTCCTTGGCCAGGACATCAGCAATTTCTATATATTGTTCCGGCTGCGCCTCCAGGAGCCACGACTGCCAACGGGTTAACGCGCCCGAACACCAGTGCTCAGTGCAGGAATACGTCGTGCAGACATACGGGAATTCCTCGCTTGCTCTGGCTACTTTATCCAGATCACTACTAAAGATTTCGATAGCCGGATTGATAAGCTGTCCCGACATAGGATTCTTCGCCAGCGGTCCTTCCAGCGGTTCGTAATGCTCGGGGAAGGGACCGTCGGCCATGCCGGGGCCAAAGAAAGCGCCCAGACCGTCTCTTTGCATGATAAAGGGATATTTTCCTTTTTCCTTGTCCGCCATTGGAGGCCATGGGCCGTCAGGGACATCCCCCACCCATTTATCTCCTTTCCATTCCAGAATATTGCGCTTGGGATCCCAAGGTTTGCCGTTTACATCGCAGGATGCCCGGTTGTAAAGGATGCGCCGGTTGACCGGCCAGACCCACGACCAGTTGGGATAGAGGCCAAGACCTGTCGGATCATCCTTGCCGCGTTTGGCCATATTGTTGAAGCCGTCGGCGGTAAAACTGCCGCAATGTACCCAGTTGCCGGAACATGTTGATCCGTCTGCCTGAAGGTTGCCGAAGCCCGGGACACACTGGCCTTTCTTGAATTCCGTCTTCGTGCCCTTTGATTTGTCTTCGATAACCGTGTCCTTCAGGAAACGGCCGTTCATCTGTTTGGCCACCTTCAAGGCGTCATAGCAGTCATTTCTGTCCAGGTAATCCCAGTAGATATTCAGGATGGGTTCGGCATGAACGCCGCCCTCCTTTGCATACAACTCCTTAACCGCTCTCATGATTTTAATGGTAATCTCGCCCACGGGAATGCATTGATCCGGTCCGTCGCAGGCCTTTTGCTTCCACTGCACCATGCGGCCGGAGTTGGAAATACTTCCTTCCTTCTCCATGGAGGCGGATGCGGGCAGCAGGAAGACCTCCGTCTTGATCTTCTTCGGATCGACGCCGGGGGCTCTCCAGAACTGATAGGTTTCATTGTCAAAGATATTTTCGCCGATGAGCCAGTCGAGTTTTTCCAACCCTTTGCGCACCTTGCCGGTATTAGGCGAACTTACGGCATTATCCGCGCCAATGCAGAAGAATCCCTTGATCTTGCCCTCATACATCTTGTCGAACATGTGCATCGTGGAATAGTGTTTCCCATCGTCTATCTTGGGCAGCCAGTTATAGCCGAATTCATTTTCTTTCGTGGCTTTGTCGTCAAAGAAGGATTTCAAAAGGCTGATAAAGAATTTCGGGTAATTCTGATAATAGTTGGCCGACTGGGGATCTTTCGATACCGGCGTATATTTCGTTAAATATTTTTCCAGCGTATCGAGCGATGCTGACGGCTGTTTCATATAACCGGGAAGGATGTGATATAGAATTGCCTGATCGGTTGAACCCTGAACATTGGGCTCGCCGCGCATGGCATTGATGCCGCCGCCCGCGATACCCACATTGCCCAGCAGCATTTGAACGATGGTCATGGCGCGGATGTTTTCCACGCCAACTGTATGCTGTGTCCAGCCCAGGGCGTAGCATTCCGTTCCCGCCTTGTCCGGGACGCCGGTGGAGCTGTAGATCTCGTAAACCTTGAGAAGGTTCTCTTTCGATACACCGGTAATGCTGGAGACCTTGTCCAGTGTATAACGGGAATAATGTTCCTTCATTAACCGGAATACGCACCGCGGATGTTGCAGCGTCATATCCCGCTGGGGAATGCCTCTTCCATCTTTATCAAAAACCCACGTGTCTTTATTGTATTTTCTTTTCTGTGCATCATAACCGGAGAAAAGACCGTCTTTGAAATAGTAGTCTTTGCCTGCAATAAAGGAAGCATGGGTGTAATTCAGCACCCATTCGTTAAAGTATTTTTTATTCTCAATAATGTAGTTGATCATACCGCCCAGGAAAGCGATGTCCGTGCCGGAACGAAGCGGCACATGGTAATCGGAGCATGCGGATGTGCGGGTGTAACGGGGATCGACGTGAATAACCTTGGCTCCTCTCTCCTTGGCTTTGGTGACCCACCTGAAGCCCATGGGATGATTCTCCGCCATGTTGCTCCCCATGATGAGGATGACATCGGCATTTTTCATGTCAACATAATGGTTCGTCATAGAACCGCGACCGAACGATTCGGCCAAAGCTCCGACGGACGGACTATGGCAGACCCGGGCCTGGTGATCGATATAGACAAGGCCGAGTGTTCGCGACATAACCGTTATCAGCCAGCACTCCTCGTTGTCCACGTTGGAACTGCCATAGTGACCGATCGCTTCGCAGCGGTTGACCACTTCGCCCTTGGCGTTTGTCTTGATAAAATTCTTGTCGCGGGTATCCTTGATGAGACGGGCCATGCGGGGCAGTGCCCATTCCCAGTCCTTTTCCTCCCATTTCGTGCCGCCGGGCGCGCGGTATAAAACCTTGCGCAGGCGGTGTTCGTTGGCTTCCGTCATCTGGAAGAAACCGGACCCCTTAGCGCAAAGCGCTCCCTCATTGATGGGGTGTTCGGCGTCGCCTTCGATATTGAAGATCTTGCCGGTTTGCTTGTCCACACTGCAGATGAGGCCGCAGCCGCAGGAACAGTAGCAGCAGATTGTTGTCGTCTGTTTGGCGATCTTGATCCTGTTCATCTTGTTCAGTTCTTCCGCGTACGCCTTCGTGGGAATCAGATTGATCCCCAGGGAGGACAGGGTTATCCCTGATCCAACAGCGCCGGTCAGCGTCAAGAACCCTCTTCTCGTAATCTCCATACAAGCCTCCTTCGTCATACTCCATAATTTGATAAAACGACGTAACTGCCTAAAATAATAACGACGTTTAAATCCCTCAATGAACCCGAAGCAGCTTCAACTCTCACTGCGCAGACGCTACCGGAATCTTGGAGATCGGGTCAAGCACCGGGTTCATGAGTAAATTGACCGCCGTTTCGTGGAAATTAAGATGGAAAAAGAGAGATGGACATGAACAATCTCCGCAAATTCGCCCGTTAACCGGGCTTACCTGCGGAAGATCTCACGCGTCAGACCGGGGAGGGGCAAAAGAATACATTCAGGGGAACTACCCGAGTTCCCCGAATCTTTCTTCAGAGTAATATGAATTCTGTTGTCTTCTTATTTTTCATTTCCATACACTACTGTCCGGAATAATCCGTGAATAAGTTCAACTGGTTACTGTTTTTATCC
>CAZIQY010000073.1:0-13928 GCA_964541605.1 uncultured Syntrophaceae bacterium
TAAAGAACGTAAAACCTGAAAACAAGTTCTCTAATTTATGCAAGTAGATACTAGTTCAGCTTTCGCCTGACCGAGAGGTTTTTTCTCCAGACCTGCAAACACCGTGATGGCCCGCTGCCGATCCACCCTGTTGATGATGTTCGGACCACCGCCTTCTCTGATGCTGACGACATTGGCAAGTTCCACAAGCCTTCCATCCTTTGCCCTCACATAAAGCCGCCCCAAGTCTTCCGGATTCGTTCTGCTCTCCGGATTCAGCCTGACCCTCAAATCGTAGCTTCTTCCCCTTGCTTCATCCTTGTACTTGGTAACATCCACTTCCCCGCTGATGAGAAGATTGACAGCCTCGGCAACGGTCGCAACACTCAGGCCAAAATCAGCCGCCTTGTCCCTGTCAATGAAAACCTTTAATTCCGGTTTCCCCGTTTCAAGGGAGGTATCCACATCCACGATACCCGGCAGCTTTGAAAATTCGCCGACAATCTGTCGTGTATAGGTCTGCAGTGTCCCAAGATCGCTCCCACGGATACTGTACTGAATCGGCACATTTCTTACACCGCCTCCTATAAGCGACACATTTTCCACCGATGCCTTGAGGCCGGGAATTTGTTTCAACTTCTTCCTCAGCTCGCTCATGATCTGATCCTGGCTTTTCTTTCTCTCACCCTTATTCTTCAAGGTGGTAAACATTACGGCTTTATTGATCTCCTGCGTTCGGCCATAACCAAGGGAATAATAAATCGCCTTCACTTCAGGAAATTCTTTCAAAGCATCATTCGCCTTTGTTAAAATCCCGTCTGCCATATCGATGGAATAATCAATGGGCGCCTCAAGCCTGACGATAAATACGCTCTGGTCCTCCGGCGGCACGAGTTCCTTTCCCATAAATTGGGTAATATAAATGCTGAAGACGAAGATAACAAGAGCTCCGATTAAAACAATGGCGCGATGGTGAAGGGAAATTTCCAGAATGCGCCTGTACAGGTTCTCTACTTTCTTATATATTTTTTCGATGGAGTCTCCAATCCTGAATAGGAAAGCAAATCGTGACACACCCTTTCCGTCTTTGGATATTCGCTTTTCATGTGGTTTCAACATGATCGAAGCCATCATGGGGGTCAATGTAAAAGAGACGACGAGAGACACCAAAACGGCAAAAACAACGGTAAAGGCAAACTGCATGAAAAAGCGACCGATGATCCCTTTCATAAAGGCTACGGGAAGAAATATCGCCACGATGGCCAGGGTGGTTGCCATGACGGCAAGTCCGATTTCGGAGGTTGCAAAAGAAGCCGCTTCTCTCGGAGCCATGCCCTCTTCAATATGACGGTGGATATTTTCGATCACGATGATGGCGTCATCAATCAAAATGCCGACGGAAATTGAAAGGGCCAGCATGGTCATATTGTTGAAGGTAAAATTAAAAAACCTGATCAGGGCAAATGTGGCAATGACCGATACAGGAAGAGCCACGGCGCTGATGAGGGTCGTTCTGACATTTCTCAGGAAAAGGAAAACAGCTAAAACAGCGAGGAAACTTCCCAGAATGAGATGACTTTGCACCTCATTGATGGATCTCTTGATGAATGTGGACTGGTCAAAGGCGATGTTGATATTCATGCCCGGCGGCAGATTTTGCCTGATTTTCACCAGTTCCTTTTTGACACGGTCGATCACTTCCACCGTGTTGGTTCCCGATTGCTTCTGGATTCCGAAACCAACAGCGAGAACACCGTTAAACCGCGCGATGGAACGCTTCTCCGCCATACCGTCCTCGGCCCTGCCGACGTCCCTGATCCGTACGGGCGCGCCTTTGTAGTAGGCCAGGATCAGATCGTTAAAATCAGGAATCTTCGGAAACTCCCCCTTTATTTTCACGGAATATTCCTTGGAGCTGCTTTCGATTCGTCCCCCGGGAAGCTCCACATTCTCACGCTGGAGTGCCTGCATAATATCACTGGGGGCGATTTCGTAAGCTCTCAGCCTGTCGGGGTCAAGCCAGACCCGGACCTGTCTCAGCCTCAATCCGCCCATTCTGATGGCGCCGACGTCGGGAATTCTCTGGAATTTCTCTTTCAGCACCTCATCCGCATAAGTCGACAGTTCGCGGATCGGCTTATTCCCGCTAAGATTGAGCCAAAGCACGGGATTGGCGTCAGGATCGACCTTTGCAATAATTGGTTCGTCAATATCCGTGGGAAGTTTCGAGCGTATCGCAGAAACCTTCTCCCGCACGTCCTGGACGGCAAGATCGATATCCCTTTCGAGGACAAATTCTACGTTTACAATGGAAGCTCCTTCAACGCTCTGTGATGTAATGGTTTTGACGCCATTGATGGTATTGATCGTTTCTTCAATTTTATCCGTCACATCAATGTCCATAATCTCGGGGCTTGCGCCCTTGAGCGTTGTCGTAACATTGATGATGGGAAAATCGATCTTTGGATAGAGGTCCACACCGATTTCGGGATAACTGACAATGCCAAAAACGACCAGGGCCATGATGAACATGGTCGCAAAGACGGGGCGTTTTATGGACGTATCAGCGAGCCACATTGATCTTCACCCCTTCAGACAGATTATTTTGACCGGCCACCACGATGATTTCCCCTTGTTTCAGTCCTTCCGCTATCTCCAGATACTCTCCATATTTACTTCCAATTTTGACCTCTCTCTCCCTCGCCACATTTTCCTCAGCGATAAAGACCTTGACCTTCGCATTATCGTAAAGAATAGCCGTAACAGGAACAACAACCACATCTCTCGCTTCCCCGGTGTACAGCGTTACCTTGGCAAAGAGACCCGGTTTCAGGCGGTTATCGTGATTCGGCACCAGGGCTTCGACCTGGAGAGTTCTGGTCCTCTCTTCAAGGCTCGGGTAGATGTTCCTGACGCGACCCTTGAATTCCCGATCAGGAAAAGAATCAACCCGGAATACAACATCCTGGCCTGTTTTCAGCTTTCCCACTTCTTTTTCAGGAACCGTAAAACTCAATTTAATCGGATCAGATTGAATGATCCACAAAAGAGGCGTCCCGTTTCTGACATAGTCGCCCGTTGTTACCTTTTTTTCCTTGACGAACCCCCGAAGCGGAGAATAAATTTTTGTCTTTGCCAGTTTTTCTTTTGCAAGGGACAGGCCTGCCTTTGCCCGATCAAGGTCTCCGTCAGAGACAGCCATGCGTGCGGATATGTCTTCAAATTGCTGTTTTGTTACAAGCTCCTCTTTGTACAGGGATGCCTTCCGTTCATACTCCAGCTTTGTGTTGACAAGGCTTGCTTCCGCCTGTCGCAACATGGCTTCAGATCTTTTCACTTCAAGGCGATAATCCGTCTCATTGATCTCGGCAAGCAGCATGCCTCTTGATACAGATGTTCCTTCATCAACCCTGATTTTTTTTGCGATTCCGTCCACTTCAGAGCTTACAATCACCTCTTCGTAGGGCTTCAATGTGCCGATTGTACCCACAAACGGCCTGAAGGATTTCTTTTCTACCGTCGAAACCTTCACATTCATGACCCTCTCTTCGGAGGTTTTCTCGTCTTTTTTACATCCCGGATTCAATAGAATCATAAACAGAAGAACAATCATGATGATGGTTTCTTTTCGAAAAGAAACCATCAGACCCATATCCTTCTCTTCCAACAGCGGCTGTCGCCTTCGCATGAATGCTTCCTCCCCCATCTTGCAATCAACCAAAGTAAGTCATCCGTAGAGTTTTTTATCATGAACCGTCCGTAACGGTTTTGAGAAATGTTCCTGTTGCCTTTTTCATTTTCAGCATGGACAGCTGATAACTGTAAACGGCATCTGCAGTTTTTCTCTCTGCTGTAACAAGCAGTGTGTTTGCATCCATTACATCAAGGCTTTGTGATAGTCCGAATTCAAATTGTCTTGTAACAGCATTGTAATTATCCCTTGCATAGACAAGCTGGTCTTGCAAAAATTTAAGAGTTTCCTGCTGTGTCACGATATCGAGATAGGCGCTCTGAACCTCCACTTCTATGGATTTTTTTAAATCTTCATAGATGAGGATGGATTGTCTTTCTTTTGCCTTGGCTTCCTTAACTTCTGCCCGTCTCAGACCACCCTCGAAAAATGGGAAATTTATTGAAATCCCCCCGTAAATGCTTTCCTTATTCATCGTCTGCGGGGTCGGAGTCTGGTCGGCTGCCGTATAAACGCCTGACAGGGCAAGGTTCGGCCAGTAAGCCCCCCTCGTAAATTGAACCTGCTCTTCCGCTATTTTTTTCTGTATTTCAAGACTTTTGAGATCCGCTCTCCCCGATGGTGCGCTTTCCTGAAAAGATGACAGCGGCGGTATTTTGATGTCCGAATGTGATGCTTCCTTCAGTTTAAAATCCTGTTTGATGCCAACGATCCTGGCCAATACGGTCCTTGTTAGTTCCAGGGTGTTTTTTGCCTTTACATAGTCCGATTGCGCTCCCGATAGTTCTCCGTCGGCTCTCAGGAGGACCGTTTTGGTTATTTCACCGACCTTCAGCCGTTTCTGCGCGGCGTTTCTGTATTTCTTAAGCCTGTCCAGATTCGACTCAGCTATATCCAGTGCCTTCCCTGCCTTTAGAACATCATAATAGGCATATGCCACATTCAACAGGTATTCTTCTCTTACGGCATGAAGGTCGTAATGGTTTTTTATGATCGTTTCTTTGGAAATACTCAATGCGATAAGTTCACGGCCACTGACGGAAAGGGACTCATCCAATCGGAGCCCCCAGGAGGTTGCTTCGTCCGGCTGGATAATGACTCCCGTGCTATTGCGCTTTGCCTCCGTATATCTCGCATAGGCGCCGAAGGCGGAAAGCGTCGGAAGCAGCAGGGAGAGGGCTTTTTCCTTCCCTGTTTCGGCTATATACAAATTTTCCTCCGAGAGCTTGATCTTCTCGGCTCGTTGAAGGGCGATCTTATATAAATCGTCAAGAGAATATTCCTCCGCAAAGGTGAACATGGGTGTCGAAATGTAGAAAAAGACGGACATTAAAAAAATTAAATAAGAACGCCATGCTTTCATCCTGTGACCTCCGATTTTACTCCCTTTAGGAAAATATCGAGAACTGAATCCACTTTATCGCTCAGAGAGTTCTGCTGCTTCGAAAGCATCCAATCATAAAAAAATGATCGGATGATGCCTAAAAGAGCCAGAGCCATGATCCGGGATTCCATCACTTTCAGAGATTTCATCTCAATTCCTCTATGCAGGATATCTTCTATGAAATCAATGTGACTGACATAATCCGCAATGATCTTATCCCTCAAGACGGTGTTACCCATCGAAAGGGTCATACCTTCACCGCGAATAAGCAGATTGCAAAAATCGACATTGTTTTCTACAAAATGAAAATGAGATCTTACCAGATTCTCAATTTGATCAATGGTTTTTTCTGATCCCGTTACAGATTCTCTGATTGCCAGATACATCATATCGAGTTTTTCGCTGATCATGGTTGTGAAGAGATTTTCCTTCCCTTCGAAAAACTGATAAAGGGTGCCAATGGCAAAGCCGGAGGCATCTGCAATTTCTGCCATCGTGGTATTATGAAACCCTTTTGCGGCCAATATCCTTTCCGACTGCTTGAGGATCTCGCTCCGCCGTAGCTGAAACTCCATCTCTTTTCTTTTTGTCTTTTCCATATATGAGCCCTCATTCAAATATTAGAAGGGTTATTCAAATCATGAATTGCTGTTCACAATGATAGCAAAGGTTGCTGATGTCAAGAAAAAATATAAAATGGATTTGGACTGTTCATTCACAATAAAAATATGATACAAATTATTGCAAACATTCTCATACAGGAAAGAGAACCGGAGCGATCCCGTGGTCAAACTCATCACGCTTCTCAAAAATCGAAATTTTATCGTCATACTTGCGGTTATAGGCGGGATGCTCATTCATCAAGGGGCACTGTGGACAAGACATCTTATTTTAGCCCTGCTTTTCGTAATCATAACCCTGTCGATCATGGCAATTGACGGCCATATCTTCAAAGCCCCAAGAGACGTGATACTGCCCGCATTTCTCGGCATACTGATGAATTATGCAATCCTCGGAAACCTGATTATTCTCATGAGCGCCTTTCTTATCCATGATGAGTCTGCCTGGATAGGTTTCGTTACACTGGCGGCGGTTCCCTCCGCCGTGGTCATCATCCCATTAACCCGTATT
The DNA here is from genome assembly GCA_964541605.1 of uncultured Syntrophaceae bacterium. Taxonomy (GTDB): domain Bacteria; phylum Desulfobacterota; class Syntrophia; order Syntrophales; family UBA2185; genus CAZIQY01. The sequence continues at coordinate 6,186 of CAZIQY010000073.1, forward strand.
TTGAATGGAAATGCAACATATGCCGTCATTGGAACGATCGGTGTTTACATTGGCGCTCTGGTTATCATGCCTCTGATCGTCCTTGGACTTCTCGATATCCATTTATTAGACACTACAAAACTGTTCACAATAACGACCGTTCTGATTGCACTGCCAATAGCCGTCTCCCGCATACTCGTCCGGACAGGTTTGAACAATCGCATCAATCCGTTCAAAGGACAAATTATGAACTGGAGTTTCTTTCTGATTACCTATACCTTGATAGGGGCAAACCGGGAAACCATTATGACCCAGCCCCTTTCGCTGGTGCCTATGGCCGTTATTGCTTTCTTGAGTACTTTTTTCCTCGGGTTTCTGATACAATGGATTGGCGGCCTCTTTCATGTCAACAAATCGAATCTGACCGTTCTCTTTCTGCTCGGAACGCTTAAAAATTACGGTCTCGCCGGCGGCCTTGCCTTTTATCTTTTCAGTCGGGAAGCGGCTCTTCCGGCTGTTGTTCTTACCATTTTTATGACGATTTACGTGACCTGGCTTGATTTTAAAACACAATAGGGCAAGATTGTCCGGTTGCGGAACCCCGGTCGAGGGGATGGGGGTCTTATGTACAAGGCGCAGCCGGGGCATGAGATTCTGCTATATAAATAAAAAAGGAGGGATACGCTTATGATGGAATATCCTTTATTACTGAGAACATTTCTCTTGAGGGCAGCAAAATATTTCCCCAAAAAAGAAATTGTCTCCGTCTACCCCAACGAAACCTTCCGATATACCTATGCAGACTATTTCAGGAGGACGTGTCAGCTTGCCCATGCCTTAAAATCCCTGGGGATTAAACGGGGCGATCATGTAGCGAGCCTTGCCCTCAACAGCCACAGGCACCTGGAGCTCTATTTTGGGGTTCCCTGCATGGGCGCCGCCCTGCATACCGTGAATTTCAGGCTTCCCCTCCATCATCTGGTATATGTTCTTAACCATGCCGAGGATAAAGTGATATTCATCGAGGAGGATCTCCTCCTTTTTATCGAGGCGGTAAAAGACCAGTTGAAAACCATCAATCACTTCGTCATCTTGTCTCAGAGCGGCAAAATGCCGCAAACAAGCCTTTCACCCGTTTATCTTTACGATGAATGGATATCTCAATTCCCGGAAACATATGATTTCCCGGATGATTTGAGTGAATGGGATCCGGCCCTCATATGCTATACATCGGCCACCACAGGAGACCCCAAAGGGGTTGTCTATTCCCACAGGGGGCTTGTGCTGCACAGCTATGCCGTCGGTGTGACCCTTCGCGGTGCTGAGGACGATTGCATCCTTCACGTGGTCCCCATGTTCCACGCAAACGCATGGGGAATTCCTTTCCTTGGCGTCGGACTCGGATGTAAACAGGTGCTGCCCGGCCGTGAGGTACTCAATATGGAACGCGTTTGCAAGATGATAACCGATGAAAAAGTGACCTTCACGTGCGGCGTACCGACCATCTGGATGATGCTTTATCATTACCTTGAAAACGGGGGTTCGCATGACTTTTCCTCTCTAAAATCGATTGCATCCGGCGGTGCGCCCTGCCCCCGTTATCTGATGGAAGGATTAAACGAGAAATACGGTTTCCCTATTATACAGGCTTATGGCATGACGGAAACCTCACCGCTGACCCACGCGGCTATCCCAAAGAGCTATATGGCCGATCTGCCGAAAGAGAAGCTTTACGACATAAAAACCAGCGTCGGTCTCCTTGCCCCGGGACTGGAGATGAAAATCGTGAATGAGAAGGGCGAAGAAGTCAAAGCGGACGGCAAGGAATGGGGAGAAGTCCTGCTTAAGGGGCCCTGGATTGCCAGGGAATATTACAAGGATCCGGAGCGCTCTGAGCCTTTTTTCAAGGGAGGATGGCTGCATACGGGCGATGTGGCAACCATTGACGAAGAGGGTTATGTAAGACTTATTGATCGGACCAAAGACCTTGTCAAAAGTGGAGGAGAATGGATCGCCTCCGTCGATCTCGAAAATGCCATCATGTCACATCCGAAAGTTCTGGAAGCTGCCGTAATAGGGATTCCGCACCCAAAATGGCAGGAGAGACCATTGGGTTGCGTTGTCCTTAAACCGGGTGAAGCAGCCTCTGAAGAGGATTTGAAGTCATTTCTCGCAGATAAAGTGAAGGCCGACTGGTGGATACCGGATCATTTTGTTTTTATGGATCAGATTCCCAAGACCAGTGTGGGAAAGTTCAGTAAAAAAGAACTGAGGGAAATGGTTGCAGCAGGCAAGATAAAAATTCCTGAATGACCATGATGAAGATCAGCCGTTGCCTGTGCCAATCTCTTTCATATGACAAAGGAAAGAGCACCCCGCGTGACCCTGCGTTTTGGGAGAAGATGAGGGATGCAAAAAAGAAAGGAAATTTGACCTCCCGTGAGCATATCTCCTGATATACCCCATTACAATGAACATCGCAGCCGCCTGAAAAAGAAATTTTCCGAATCAGGCATCGGCGCTTTTCATGATTATGAAGTTCTCGAGCTTCTCCTGACCTATACGATTACAAGAAAAGATGTGAAACCTCACGCAAAGAGCCTGCTAAAGCAGTTCGGCTCCCTCAGAGGCGTCATGGATGCAACGATTGAGGAACTGGAATCCGTTAAAGGGATAGGCAAGCATACGGCAATCCTCATTAAGCTCGCCAGGGACATCGGACCCCTTTACCTCAATGAAAAGGCAAGGGATAAACCCCAGGTGACCTGTACGAAGGAACTTATCGATTATTGCAGATCAAAAATGGGCGGGCTTAAGGACGAGCAGTTTCACGTCATTTATCTGGATGCCCAGAATAAGATTATCGAGACGGAAACCGTTCAGGAAGGCATCGTCAATCAGGCCGTGGTTTATCCCCGGAAGGTGCTCGAAAGTGCCCTGATGCAGAAGGCTTCAGCCATCATCCTTGTTCATAATCATCCTTCGGGACATATCAAACCGTCCGACGCGGACATCCGATTAACCAGGACGATTCAGGAAACGGCAAAAATTCTGGATATCCTTGTCCATGATCATCTAATCATCGGAGAAAACAGGTTCTTCAGTTTTCGGGAAGAAGGCCTTATGTAGATCAGAAAGGCACGGGCGTGAAAGTCAGGACGAATATCGCCAGGGTAATCCAGCCGATATTCACCCTTCTTTTATCAAGGGGAATCCAGTCATAAATAACAGGGGGATGATTGGTCCCCATGACGATGAGGATACCCGCCCAGACAAGCCATCCGCTCCAGCCGAAGACCCCGAGCAACAAAAGGGCGGCAATCACCCCTTTTGATACAAGTCTCTGTCTGGAACCCAAAACGGCATAAGCCACGTGTCCGCCATCCAGTTGTCCGACGGGTAGAAGATTTAAACAGGTCACAAGCAATCCGATCCACCCGGAAAAGGCAATGGGATGAAGAATCAGGTTTGCCTCATCCGGAATGGACCCGTGAACAATCCAGCTGAGCAACGAAAAGAAAAGGGATGCGCCAAGGTTCATCCCCGTCTCGACGGAGTCAGTCCTGATCTCGGAGAGATAAAGACCGACCAGCAGGACCGGTACGGCAACGACAAGGCCTGCAAGGGGACCGGCTGCTCCGACATCGAGAAGGATTCTTCGGTCCATAATGGGTGACTTCATTTTGATAAATGCGCCAAACGTTCCGATGAAAGATGGTGCGGGTATGAAGTATGGAAATGTCACGTCAATATGATGCCGTCTGGACATAAAATAATGGCCGAATTCGTGTGCTCCCAGAATCATTAAAAGGGTAAAGGAAAAAGGAATTCCTCGCCAGAAGGACCAGGGATTTTCGAGGAGATTGATGCCCTGCTGCAGTGTGCCGGCAACAAGGGTGCTAACGACGGTGATCAGGAAAAGAACTACATTGGTAAAAGGAAATCTGCGCATTTTGTCATATTAAAAAAAAGGGGATCACATGATCCCCGGAAATTCACCTTGCGAAAATAATCAGTCCGCAAACACAATATATTGCTAAATTTATCTGAAATACCTATTTCTTTTTATCGACCCTCGCTTTTAGCTCTTTTCCGACCTTGAAGAAAGGCAACCTTTTAGGAGACACTCTGATATTTTTCCCTGTTTTCGGATTCCTGCCCGTGTACGCTTCATAGTTTCTGACAACGAAACTCCCAAAACCTCTGATCTCTATCCTTCCGCCATTTTTCAGCGTATCTGTAAAACCTTTGAAGATCAAGTTGACGATATCAATCGCGCTTTTCTCTGTGAGGTTTTCTTTCTTACTCAAAGCTTCAATGAGCCCGGACTTATTCATAGCATCCTCCTCTTATGATCCCTGTAATACAAAGCCTTGAAAAAAGCTAAATGAAGGGTTATTTTTAAATAACATGGTAATATATCTTTATTTTTAGCCGACTATTATTTATTTTCATGCGAATGTCAAGACAATTTTTTTAAAAACGTTAATTATTTCGAGAAAGACAGCAGCTTTTTCACCTCCTCTTTTGTCAGGTGCCGGTAGGCGCCTGTCTTCAATGTTCCGAGCTTAAGGTCTGAAACAGCGGTCCGAATAAGCCTGATGACTGAATGCTCCAACGCCTCAAAACCTCTACGGATTAATCTGTTTCTCCCCTCGGAAATGATTAAAGTCACCCATGTGTTTTTAGGCCCGCTTTTCATAAGTTGAATATGATCCGGCCTGAATTTACCATCATCCAGCCTCGTCCCTTTTGATAGAGACTGAAGATCCTGATCTGTGAGGATCCCCTCAATCTTGACTTCATACGTTTTTGGAATGCTGAAGCGTGGGTGTTGGAGTTTCTGGGAAAAGTCACCGTCATTGGTCAATAGCAGAAGCCCTTCGGAATCGTAATCCAGCCGTCCGACGGGAAACACCCTGTCCGAAATACCGGTTAGCAGATCTGTTACAATGGGCCGTTTCTGAGGATCATACAAGGTTGTCACATATCCCCTGGGTTTATTTAACATCAGATAAACCTTCGACACTTCGGGGAATATGAGCTTATCGTCCACACGTATTTCATCTTTTTCACTATCCGCCTTGACGCCCAGCTCTCTCACTACGACATGGTTGACCGACACTCTCCCATCCACAATCAGCTTCTCCGCATTGCGGCGCGACGTGATGCCTGCAGAAGCTATGATCTTTTGAAGCCTTTCCTTCATGTCCGCTCTTTCATTCCTGCAAATCTTTCAGTTCGCGCAGTGTCGGCAGCTCCGAAAGATCTTTCAGATTAAAGACCTCCAGAAACTTCTTCGTTGTCCCGTATATAATGGGTTTCCCCGGAACATCCTTCCGTCCCATGATTCTCACAAACTTCTTTTCCAGCAATCCTCTTAAAGACCCGCTGACATCCACCCCGCGAATTTTGTCAATTTCCGATTTCACAACGGGCTGCCTGTAAGCGACAACGGCAAGGGTTTCCATGGCCGCAGGGGTCAGCATCATGCCTCTTCCCCCCCTCATCTTATGTATCCAGGCTCCCAGGCTTTCTCGTGTCCTGAATTGGACCCCCCCGGCAACCTCTTGCAGATAAAGGCCTCCTGACCTTTCTTCATATTCCCGCATCAACTCCCGAATCATACGATCAATGTCATCTTTTTTCACATCAGGCAGAATATCGGCAATCTTGTCTGTGGAAAGAGGGTATTCCGAAGCAAATATAAGAGCCTCAATGATCGCTTTATTTTCTTCCATTTAGGACTCCACAGCAAGACACACCCGGATGACGCCAAAGGAAGATGCCTGATAAATCCTGATCATTCTCTGTCGCATAAGTTCCAGAATAGCCAGCAAGGTATATATCAGCATCCTTCGATTCGCATGTTCGCCCAGCAGTTCCATGAACGTCAGATTCCTTTTTTCGGCAAGCTTGTCCATGATTTCATTCATTCTTTCCGCAAGGGACATCTTTTCCGTATTAATCTCCAGAAGCTCCCCTTTTTCCATAGTCGACACAATCTTATAAAAAGCATCGACAAGATCAAAGACGCTGAGTTCAATCGCCATTGCCTGATCGTCCTGATCAGATAATTCTTCAGCCATGACGCCCCTTGTGAAAACATCTCTATCAAGAAGAGGCCGGGTGCCCAATTGCATCGCCGCTTCCTTATAAAGTTGATATTCCAGAAGCTGCCTGACCAGCTCAGCCCTGGGATCAGGATCTTCTTCATCATGGTCATCCTCCTCGACGGGAAGAAGCATCTTCGACTTGATATGAATGAGCGTGGCAGCCAGAACCAGGTACTCTCCGGCAAGATCGAGGTTAAGAGACCTCATCATGTCCAGATACTCCAAATACTGTTCCGTGATAAGGGCAATCGGAATATTATAAATATCAATTTCGTTTTTCTTGATAAGAAAAAGTAAAAGATCAAGGGGACCTTCAAAGATATCGAGCTTGATCTCATAAGCCATTTAGAGAACCTCGGGCAGGACTTCTTAATAGACTGTCAGATTTTGACCGCGTCCCTGACCTCTTCCATTGTCTTACGGGCAATTCCCGCTGCCCGGTTGTTCCCGTCTGCCATAATTTGCCTGACCTCGTCCAGATGATTACGGTAATAATCCTGGCGTTCATAAATCGGCTTCATGGCGTTCGATATCCTGTCTGCCAGGCGGATCTTGCATTCCGTGCAACCGATACCAGCCCTCTTACACTCAACGGATATATTGTCTACGTCATCCGGGGCTGAATAAATCTGGTGATAAGCAAACACATTACACAGCTCCGGACGCCCCGGATCCTTTTTCCGCATGCGCTGAGGATCTGTGAACATGGCTCCGACCTTGGTCTTCAGGGTATCATCCCGGTCGCATATGTAAATGGAGTTGTCGTAGGATTTGCTCATCTTCCTGCCGTCAATGCCCAGAAGCTTCGGCACATCTGTAAGCAGTGGTTCCGGAATGGGAAAGATTTCCCTATAAAGAAAGTTGAAGCGTCTGGCGATTTCACGTGTCAACTCTATGTGCGGAAGCTGATCCACTCCGACCGGCACGCCGTAAGCCTTGTACATGATAATGTCCGCAGCCTGTAGAACCGGATAACCCAGGAATCCGAAGGTTGAAAGGTCTTTCTCGGCAAGCTCTTCTTTCACTTCCTTATACGTCGGGTTTCTCTCCAGCCATGGGAGCGGTGTTATCATGGAAAGAATGACAAACAGTTCGGCGTGTTCCTTGATGCTGGATTGAATAAAAAAAGTGCTTTTCAGGGGATCCAGACCGACACTGAGCCAGTCAATCACCATATTCAGCGTGTACTCTTTAACCTGATCTGTATGATTGTAGTCGCTGGTTAACGCATGCCAGTCAGCAACAAAATAATAACAATCATACGTTCCCTCATTCTGAAGGTCAACCCAGTTTTTTAAAGCCCCGTGAAGATTCCCCAAGTGAAGAAGTCCCGTGGGCCGCATGCCGCTTAAAATCCGTTTTTTTGCCACAGACAATTACCTCTTTCAAAATACACCGCTTTTCTTCTATCCACATATCCAGTATCCAGCTGTGTTCGACGCTCTTAGCAAAAAGAACTGTTTCTGTCAACGTATCAGAAAAAGATGACGCATCCGCCGACCTCGGCGGGTTTTCCATTTCTTCCAAAGCATTAAGGCCTCCGATACATCAAATATCAGGAGGCCTTAATCACCCATACGTTCTTTCGTGTTTCTTATTCCATTTCTAATTCAAATATGATATAATTGTCGCACAATTCATTTGGGAG
>CAZIQY010000074.1:0-13818 GCA_964541605.1 uncultured Syntrophaceae bacterium
ACAGAACCGGTTATTTGGCCTTGGTCGAATACGAGAACAAGGAAAAAAAATATACCTTGCTTTTTACAAATATCCTTAACTTTTTAAATTTTCAAGCATTATTTTCCCCTCACATTTTTGTAACTTGACACAGCATCCCCCTTCTCCTATACATTAAAGAAAACTGTTGAAAAATCATCATGGCGGAAATGAATATTAATACAGGAATCCGGAGGTGAAAAAAGGAAATGCCCGTTATCAGAGTTCCCCATTTTAATCTGCGCAATATAAGAGGGTTGATTCTGTTTGCTGCGGTCATCGGCCTGCTTGCAGTTTTCTCGCAGCTGATCAATTTCATCGCAGATTTGCTCTGGTTTGAGGAAGTGGGCTATCAGAATGTTTTTTTCATCACCATCCTTGCAAAATTGAAAGCGGCTGTCTTCTTTGGCACAGGTTTTTTCATCATTCTTTACGCAAATCTCTTTTTAACCGTCCGCCTGTCTTCCCGAATTTTCGTCATCGAACGGGAAGACACGATCCGGATACCGTCCCTCGACATCAGCAACCAAGCGCTGCAAATCTTTGCGCTTATCGTTTCTCTCTTTCTATCCCTCTTCGTGTCATTTTACGGCGCATCCCAGTGGGAAAGCGCCCTGCTGTTTTTCAATGCTGTTCCTTTCGGGATTACCGATCCTCTTTTTCAGAAGGATGTGGGCTTTTATATTTTCCAGTTGCCCTTTTTAAAATACATCTATGCCTGGTTTAAGTTATCCGTTCTTTTCAGCATCATCGCTGCAGGAACCATATATTTCATCCGTCGCGCTTTCCTTTTCATACCGCCTCGAACCTGGCAAATTGCCCCGGTGGCCCGGATGCACCTTCTTGTTCTGGTGGCTATCCTGTTCTTCTGGGGCGCATTCGGCATCTGGCTGGAAATGAAAGAGCTTTTGTTTGTCAAGCGCGGAGTCGTCTTCGGTCCCGGATATGCGGATGTGACAACCCAGTTATGGGTTCTCAAGGCCATGATGGGGATCAGCATCCTGTGTGGCGCATCCGTTCTGTATTATATCTTCCGTCATAACTGGCGCTACCCGGTCGTTGCCGTATCCATCTTTCTGCTATTTATCATTCTGGGACGGGGCTTTTATCCGGCAGCCATTCAAAAATTCAAGGTGCTCCCCAACGAGATCGTCCTGGAGACGCCGTATCTGGAAAAGAATATTCAGTACACAAGAATCGCCTACCGTCTTCAGGATATTGAAGAACAGGAATATCCCGTAGAGGAAACCCTTACCCGGGAAGACCTCAGGAAAAACGACCTGACCATCAAGAACATCCGTCTCTGGGATCATGCGCCCCTCCTTCAGACATACAGCCAGCTCCAGGAAATGCGCACCTATTACAAGTTTATCAGCGTGGATAACGACCGCTACAAGGTAAACGGCGAGTACCGGCAGTTAATGCTGTCCCCGCGGGAACTTTCCTACCAGGCCCTGCCATCGAAAACCTGGATCAACGAGCATCTTAACTACACCCACGGATATGGCGCCGTCATTGGACCCGTAAACCGTGTATCGGCCGAGGGACTTCCGGAGTTCTTCATCAAGGATATCCCCCCCGTCTCTTCGAGAGATATAAAGATCACCCGACCCGAGATTTATTACGGAGAGACATCCAGCGAATATGTCTTCGTCGGGACAAAGCGCGACGAATTTGACTATCCCGTGGGCGACAAGAATGTATACAACCGGTACTCCGGGAAGGGAGGCGTTCCATTATCGTTTTGGAAAAAACTGATCTTCGCGGCGCGTTTTGGTTCTTTTACCATTCTCCTTTCCGATGACATCACAAAGGAAAGCCGGATTATGTATTACCGGAAGGTTGCGGAGCGCGTTTCTCATATCGCACCCTTCATCCATCTGGACGGGGATCCTTACATGGTCATCACTCCGGAGGGACGCCTCATCTGGATATTGGACGGCTATACCGTGACAGACCGCTTTCCTTATTCGGAACCGACAGCCAAACTGGGCAATTACATCCGGAATTCCGTCAAGGCGGTTGTTGACGCTTATGATGGGTCCGTGGAATTGTATATCAGTGATGCGAAGGATCCCATTATTCAGACCTACGCCCGCATATTCCCGGGTCTCTTTAAAACGCTGGACGAGATGCCGGATGTACTGAAAAGCCATATCCGTTATCCTCCCGGCATGCTGGCCATCCAGGCCCATATATACAGAACCTATCACATGCAGGATCCCCAGGTTTTCTACAACAAGGAAGACCTCTGGTCGATCCCGGGCAAGCCCGGAAGTGAACAGGAAATGGAGCCCTATTACACCATCATGAAACTTCCCGGCGAAAAAAAGGAGGAATTTATCCTTCTTGTCCCCTTTACGCCGAGCAAGAAGGACAATATGTCCGCATGGATGGCAGTCAGATGCGACGCGCCGGACTACGGGAAGGTCATTATCTACAAGTTTCCCAAACAGAAACTGGTGTATGGACCCCGTCAAATTGAAGCCCGTATCGACCAGGACACGGAAATTTCAAAACAACTTTCCCTCTGGCACCAGAGAGGTTCGCAGGTTATCCGGGGAAGCCTTCTTGCCATCCCGGTCGAGAAATCGATCCTCTATATCGAATCATTGTACCTGGCCGCCGAGAAGGGGCAGCTCCCTGAATTAAAGAGGGTCATCGCGGCTCACGGAAATTCCATCGCCATGGAGGAAAATCTTGATCTTTCCCTGCAGCGGATATTCGGGGGAAAGTTGCCGAAGGAAAGGGAAACTGCGACAGCGGCGGCACCAGGAACGACGGCAAGGGGAAAGACGGACAGGGAACTGGCGCTGGAGGCGCTTTCCCACTACAGAAAGGCACAGGAATACCTGAGGGCCGGAAACTGGAGCGGCTATGGAGATGCGCTTAACAAGGTAGATGAAATTCTGAGAACCATCGAGAAGAAAAAATGAGGCATTTGAGAAACTTGAAACATATCGAGGCAATGGCGAAGGAGGAGGGACGATGCGAAAATCGTTAGCAACCACTTTATGGATGGCCGGCATTGCAGTGCTTTTGCTCTGCATGGGATGTGCGGGCACTTTTTTCAAAAATTACGGCGGACTTACCCCTGACACGTATGCAACAAAGGCCTTTGAAACCTACCAGATTAATCCCAATTACAATTATTACATAAGCGGTTCTGTTGTATACCCCAATGCACTGATGGGACTGGAAAAAACCTGTACGCTGGATTCAAACCTCTGGAAAAAAATTGAGCCAACCCCCCAGGAATTCAGGGAGCTTGTCCAGAATATGCAGACGAAGGCTCTCTCCTTCAGGCAGTATCAGCATGGTTTTGCCATTCTTGACGAAAGTGGCAAGCGGATCGGCATCTGGTATTCTCTCCTGTCGGTGAGAACAATTGTTCGGAATAAAGAAGGCGGGAAAGTGAGTATTTTCACCCCCGACCTTGATACGTATAACAGATACGAGGATCGGGATTTTTAGTGGACCAAAATAACACATAGAGCCGGATACAAGTATTTAACTTCTTGCAAAAGAAATTAAAATCATGTATGAGACGGGGCAAAATTTTGTTGAGGAGGACGTATGAAGGCGTTGGTCACCTACTATTCAGAAACCGGTAACACGGAGAAAGTTGCCCGTGCAATATACGACACGATCCACTTCGAAAAGGAATTGAAACCCGTTCAGGAAGTTCAGAATGCCGGGGGTTTCGACATTATCTTTTGCGGGTTCCCTGTTATTGCCCACAGTGTGCCCGGAAAGGCATCGAGTTTCCTCAAGGGACTGCCTGAGGGTCAAAAGATCGCCTTCTTTTCAACGCACGGATCTCTCCGGGGCGGTCAGTTGCCCAAGCAGGCTTTCGAACATGCCATTGGGCTGGCGTCCAAAGCGAAAGTTCTTGGACATTTCGGCTGCCGTGGGCAGGTCAAACAAAAAGTTATTGATGAATTGATGAAGAAGATTGAACATCAGGCATGGGCGGAAGAGGCTCAGGGCGCCATAGGTCATCCGAACGAACATGATCTGGCGGATGCTAAAAAATTCGCTTCCGAGATGATTGCAAAGGCAAGTTAGATCGATTATCGCGCAACGAAAGAACATGAAATTCCCCTTGCTCCTCATTTTATATGTGGGAACAAGGGGAATTTTTATTTGCATCAATTCTAAATCAATTCCTTCAACCTTTCGATAGCCTGCCTCAGATTTTCCGGTTTCGAGCCTCCGGCCTGAGCCATGTCGGGTCTTCCGCCGCCGCTTCCCCCCACGATAGGTGCAATCTCCTTGATGATATTTCCCGCGTGATACCGGTTGGTCAGATCTTTGGTAACCAGGCACAGCAGCATGGCTTTGTCGTCTGCCTTGCTCCCCAACAGAACGACGCCGGACTGGATTTTATCCCTGACTTTATCCCCGAAATCACGGAGCGTTTTGACATCTTGAGCATCCACCACCGTCGTGAGAATGCGAATCCCTTTTATTTCTTTGATTTCATTGAGTAGATCGGAAGAGTCCTTCGCAGCCAGTTTTCCCTTAAGAGCCTCAATCTCCTTTTCGAGATCCTTCTGATGCTTCATCTGTTTTTCGATCCGCTCCGGCAGATCTGAGGGATTCGTCTTAAAAAGGCCGGCGGCATGCTTCAATTCGCCTTCGATCCTGCGCACGTATTTTACCGCTTCCCGACCTGCAACCGCTTCGATCCTGCGTACTCCCGCCGCAATGGCCGATTCGTGAATGATTTTCAGAAACCCGATATCCCCCGTTCTCGAAACATGCGTCCCACCGCAGAGCTCCTTGGTGACATCGCCCATATTGACAAGCCTGACTTCTTCTCCATACTTCTCGTCAAAAACCGCCGTTGCGCCCGTTTTCATGGCCTCCTCCCGGGGAAGCACCCGCGACACTACGGGGAAATTCTCTCTGATGATGTCATTGGCAAGGATTTCGATTCTTTCAAGTTCGTCTTCACCGATTTTCGAAAAATGGGTGAAGTCAAAACGAAGTCTTTCGGAATTCACCAGGGAGCCGGATTGCTTGATGTGATTACCCAGAACGCTTCTCAAGGCGGCATTCAGAATATGGGTTCCGGAGTGGTGGGCTTCCGTTGCCCGTCGTCTGTCAACCTCCACTTTGAGATCGACCCTGTCACCCGTGTTCATCCGACCCTTATTGAGTTTGCCTATATGTGTGATAAGATTTTCAAGAGGTCTCCGGGTATCCCACACTTCAAAAAGGAAATCGTCTCCTTTCAAGGTTCCTGTGTCGCCGACCTGCCCCCCTGCTTCTCCGTAGAACGGGGTCTGTTCGACAAAAATCTCCGCACGCTGGCCTTCCATGACAGATTCCACCGGCTCATCCTTCACCAGGATGGCCGTGATGTGCGACGTAGCATCCGTCACCCCCTCATAGCCGGCAAACGCGGTGCTGATTCCCTGGACGGAAAGCTTCTGGTAGCTTTCGGAAACCGTCTGCTCGCCGCTTCCTTTCCAGGATTCCCTCGCCTTCTCCCGCTGAACATTCATCGCCTTCTCAAAACCCTCCGTGTCAAGGGCAAGGTTATCCTTTTTGACAATGTCCGCCGTAAGATCGACGGGAAAGCCGAAGGTATCATACAGCTTGAAAACCACGTTGCCGGGAACAATTTTCTGACCGGTCTTTTTCAGGGAGCTTACCTCGTCACTTAATATCTTAAGACCCGCGTCAAGGGTTTCGATGAAGCGCTGTTCCTCATTGACAACCACTTTCCGTATGAAGGTTTCCTTCTCGATCAGATCGGTATAGACATCCTTCATGGAATCGATGACCACGGCAACGACGTCATGGAGAAACGGCCGGTTTAAGCCCAGGAGCTTGCCGTGACGGGCAGCCCTTCTCAGGATTCGGCGCAGAACGTAACCCCTTCCCTCGTTGCTCGGAAGAATGCCGTCGCCGATGAGAAAAGTCACTGCCCGGCTGTGGTCGGCGATGACCCGGATGGAAACGTCAGCCTCCTCGTTATCCTTGTAATTTTTACCGCTTATGGTCTCCACATACCGGATGATGGGACGGAAGAAATCCGTGTCATAATTGCTGCTGACCCCCTGGACAACCGCTGCCAGCCGCTCCAGACCCATGCCTGTATCGATGTTGGGTTTTGGAAGGGGGTTAAGGTTTCCCTCCCTGTCGCGATCAAACTGCGTGAAAACATGATTCCATATCTCAAGATGGCGGTCACAATCACATTCCACGCTGCATTCCGGCCGGCCGCATCCCACAGATGAACCCTGATCATAAAGAATCTCCGAACAGGGACCGCAAGGTCCCGTTTCACCCATCATCCAGAAGTTGCTGTCCATTCCCATTCTTACGATTCTCTCTGCGGGAACCCCGATAGTCTTGTTCCATATATCAAAGGCTTCATCGTCATCCTTGTAAATCGTGATCCACAGTTTCTCCTTCTTTAATCCCATGATCTCCGTAAGGAATTCCCAGCCCCAGAAGATGGATTCCTTTTTGAAATAATCCCCGAACGAAAAATTCCCGAGCATTTCGAAAAAGGTGTGATGACGCGCAGTATAACCCACATTTTCAAGATCATTATGCTTCCCCCCCGCCCGGACGGATTTTTGTGAGCTTGTGGCCCTTGTATAGCCCCGATCCTCCAGTCCCAGAAAACAGTTTTTAAACTGCACCATTCCTGAATTGGTAAAAAGGAGCGTGGGATCGTCTTTCGGGATCAGCGATGAACTCGGTACAATCGTATGTCCGTTGGCTTCAAAATATTTCAGGAACTTCTCCCTGATTTCACTCCCCTTCATTCACAAATTCCTCCTTTGATCGATTTAGCATATTAAAAATCAAATCCGGCGGGAAACCCTTCCCCATAAGACTCGCAGCCAGCCTTCTTTTGTCTCCGACGTCCATTTTTGCGATGTCCTGAGATTTCACCTTTTTTCGGACCCATGACATCATGGCTTCGGTTTCGCTCATTTCACCCCGGAGACCGGCTATCGCCTCTTCAATCAGCGGCGGCGGTATCCCCTTTTCCCGCAGACTTAGTGTAATCCTTCTGTCACCCAGGAGCCTGTTAACGCCCAGATTCCGGGCCCATTGTCCGGCAAAGGATCTGTCATCCAGAAACTTCAGTTCACGTAACCTTGCCGTGACTTCCCCCACAATCGCCTCATCAAAACCTTTTTCTTTCAGTTTTGATTTCAGTTCCTTCTCGCTTCTCGCTCTCACCGCCAGAAGCCGGAATGCCTTCTGTTTTGCCTTTTCCTGAAGGGAATCCCTCCCTGTCATGGTTTTTCTTCCTGTGATTTCGGTTTCATACCCACCTTCATCCGCACATCATCCTCGATCTGTTCCAGAATGTCCCTGTTTTCCTTGAGGGATAGCCTGGCGTTGTCTCTTCCCTGTCCCAGTCTCTCACCTTTGTATGAATACCAGGCCCCGCTCTTTTCAACAATGCCGCTGTCCACAGCGAGATCGAGAATGTCGCCCTCTTTTGATATCCCATCTCCGAAAATGATGTCGAATTCCGTCTCCCGGAAGGGCGGCGCCACCTTGTTTTTCACGACTTTGACCCTCGTTCTGAAACCGATGACGTCCTGACCCTGCTTGATGGAACTGACCTTTCTGATGTCCAGACGCATGCTTGCATAGAATTTGAGGGCGTTGCCGCCAGTTGTTGTCTCCGGGCTGCCGAAGAAAACCCCTATTTTCATCCTCAACTGGTTGATGAAGATGACGGTCGTCTTGGATTTGCTGATACTGCCTGTCAGCTTTCGAAGGGCCTGGGACATCAGCCTTGCCTGAAGACCCATCTGTGCGTCTCCCATTTCCCCTTCAAGCTCCGCCTTCGGAACCAGAGCGGCCACGGAATCAACCACAAGGACATCGAGAGCGCCACTTCGGACGAGTGTCTCCGCTATCTCCAGGGCCTGCTCACCCGTATCCGGTTGCGAAATCAAAAGATCGTCCGTGTTCACGCCGATTTTTTTTGCATAGGCCACATCAAGGGCGTGCTCCGCATCGATAAAAGCCGCCAGCCCATTCTGCTTCTGTGCTTCCGCGACAATGTGGAGAGCCAGGGTCGTCTTGCCGCCCGATTCCGGACCGTATATCTCCACAACCCTGCCACGGGGAACCCCACCTATACCCAAGGCAAGATCAAGGCTGAGAGATCCTGTAGGAATAACGGCAATGTCGGAAATCCGCTCCCCTCCCCCCAGTCTCATGATGGAACCTTTTCCGAACTGCCGCTCGATCTGGGTTATCGCCAGATCTACTGCCTTTTCTCTATCCAAGTCGGATCCCATAAACACCTCCCCAAAGAAGATAATAAACCATTGAATGATTTATGTCATGATTACAAAAATAAAACCTTTCCCCCCATCCACTCCCATCAGCCGGCAAATGCAAAGTAGGCCAGTTTTGTGTAGATGGCGCCTTTTGGCGTCAGCCGGCTTCTGAAAAAGGTCAGTCCCCCTGCATCAAAATGGCCTGCCGTATAGTTATCCCTGTTTTCAACGGTTTTCACAAGACCGATCAATCCCTTCGGTTCCTTGATTCTTGCCAGGGTGAGGTGGGGTCTGAACGGCCTTTCCTCTTTTGCAAAGCCAGTTTCATGAAGTTTTTTGTCCATGGACTTCTGAAACCGGATGAGACGTTCCACATCGCCGTCGATTCCTATCCAGATGACCCGGGGGCGGTTCATGTCCGGGAAAACTCCCAGAGTTTTTACATCAAGGGCAAGCGGCCCCGTTCCGATTACATGATCTTGCATGACCCGGGAAATCGTCACGATGTCATCCCCGGATATATCACCGAAGAATTTCAGGGTCAGATGGATCGCCTCCGGCCTTACCCAGCGGATCATCCCCTGCAGGGTTTTTCTCAAGCCGGATTGAATGCCTCTGATTTCATTCAGAACTTCAACGGGAAGATCAATCGCCAGAAATGCCCGTATCGGTTTTTCGTCAGTCATCTTTCATCTCGCCCATGAGATATTTTTTCAGCATCATCAGGGCCGCCTGGGATGATATGGTTTTGTTCCTTCTTCGATCCCAGCGAAAGTTGAAGTGGCGGCAACGCGTATGTCTTCCGTTTGCAAAGGCAATAAAAACGGTTCCCACAGGTTTTTCCACCGTTCCTCCCGTTGGACCGGCAATACCGGTGACAGCCAGTCCCAGATCCGTTTTCCCGATCGTCCTCACTCCTTCGGCCATCAGGACTGCAACCCGTTCGCTTACCGCTCCATATTTCTCTATTTCCTCTTCAGGCACGCCGAGGATGTCGGTTTTTGACCGGTTGCTGTAGGCAATAACCCCTCTCTCAAAAAAAGCCGAACTGCCGGGGATATCCGTCAGGCGATCCGCGATGAGACCGCCCGTGCACGACTCGGCAACGGCAAGGGTCAGATTCTTTTCCGTCAGTAGTCCCGCAACCAGCCCTTCAAGGGTTTCCTGATCATAAGCGAAGACGTAACCCTGGAGCCTGCCGCTTACCCGTTCCTCCGCCCGTTTTACTTTTTCCCGCGCTTCATGCTCCGTGGCGCATCTCGCCGTCAGGACAACCTGAATTTCAGGGAAATCAGGATAAAATCCCACGCTTACATCGAGGTGATTGAAATCAATATCGGAAAGCAACTGATCAACCCGCGCTTCCGTAATGCCGAACAGCTTGACGGTTATGCTTTCGACATGCAGGGCCGCCTCCTGAAACTCTCGCCTGAAGATGGGGATGACCTCCCCGGTCAGCATCCTCCTTGCCTCGGAAGGAACACCGGGCATGACCACAATAATTTTGCCGTCTCTCCTCAGAAAAAACCCCGGGGCCGTTCCCACCGGGTTCAAAATCGTTTCAGACCCTTCGGGAAACAGAGCCTGCTTGGCATTGTTCTCCGTCCACTTCAGATGCATCCTGTTAAATCTGTCCTTCACATTCTGCAGGACAGATTCATCGGAATACAGAGAAAGATCAAAGGCCCTGGCAATGGCTGCCGTGGTGATGTCATCGGTTGTCGGACCGAGACCGCCGGTTATCACCACCGCATCAGACAGGGACATCACATATTCGAGCCCTTTTCTGATGCCGTCCTCATCATCTCCCACAGACATCATGACGGCGATCTGCCAGCCCTGGATATTCAATTGGCTGGCGATAAATGAAGAATTGGTATCCTGCGTTTTTCCGCTGGTCAGCTCATTGCCGATGGTCAATATACCGATTTTCATAATGTATCATAACAAGCGTGCGGTTCAAATACCCCAGAATTTAATCGCAATCAGAAGGATAATATTGCTGTACATACCGGCCACGACATCGTCGATCACAATTCCATACCCACCCGGAAGCCTGTTCTGTAAATAACCGGCAGGAAAGAGTTTTACGATATCGAAAAGCCGGAACAGAAAAAACCCCAGCAGGATGTGCAAAACCGTCGGAAGAACCAGAAACATGGTCCATTGAAAACCGACGATTTCATCAATCACAATACGTGGCGAGTCTTTTTCGTTGAATATCTTCTCCCCTTCCCGGGATATATAAAAAGACAGAAGGGTAAGAATCAGTGCCGATATCAGATAAAATGTCCAGGGCAGACGCGACAACAACAAGTATACGGGTATACCTGCAATGGTTCCCGCAGTCCCGGGGGCAAAGGGTGCATATCCGCTGCCGACACCCGTTGCAATCATCTTGATCAGCTTTTCAAACAGAGGACCACTCCTTATCGAGTCGGCATTACACTACCTTCTTTTCACAACCCTGTCAATGGTCTGAAAATTTCTTCCTTTTACGAATAAACCCTTGCGATAAATTCCGCAACACAGGCCGGTTTTTCGCTGTTTTCGATCTCCACGGTAATGATGTAAATCAACTGCAGAGCATCATCCACCTTTTCCGCGCTTTTTAAAACCGTTCTGGCCCTGATGCGTGAGCCGACTACCACCGGTGCGGGGAAACGGACTTTATTCAGGCCGTAATTCACCCGCATCTTCATTCCGGGGTAATTCTTTTGAAAGAAGTCCGGATGGTTGCTTTCGGTCAGATACGCAAGGAGCGACAGGGTAAGAAAACCATGGGCAACGGTATTTCCATACGGTGATTCTTTCCTTGCCCGCTCCGGGTCTGTGTGAATCCACTGAATATCACCGACAGCTTCTGCAAACCTGTCTATCCTCTCCTGGTCGATGGAAAGCCACGGGCCAACATGGATTTCGGAGCCTGTCTTCGGACGGAGAAACGCAAGCAAATGATCCGCTGCGGTCATGATGCCTCCAGAAAAAACCATCAAAATGAGTTGTTGAGAAGAAAAAGTGTTGCTATACTTATACCACAAAATAAGCTTTTTTGTAACTACTCAGGAGTCAGAATGAAAAGAAAGCGTGAAGGAAAACCATGCACATCAAGATAACAACGGAATCACCGGATACTCTGACACGCGAAGGCCTGGCCCTCGGATTCTTCATGGATGAAAGACCTCCGAAGGGAGACTGTGGCCTTGTGGACTGGCGTATGAACGGTCTGATTTCGAGGGAGCTTGCCCGTGGTCATATCACCGGAACCTTCATGGAAAAAATACTCATTACGTCCCGTTCACGAATCCCCGCTTCAAAAATATTTCTTTTCGGTCTGGGTCTTTTATCCGAACTTACCTACGACAGGCTTTACCTCACAGGATACCACCTCTCGGAAACCATGGATGGCCTTGGCTGCAAAGATTTCGCTTTTAACCTTCCCGCCGCCGGACGCTGCCATCTAAGTGTTCCCGGCATAACGGAGGCCATGATGACGGGATGTTTTGACTATGTCTCCAAAGATATCGAAAAATGGGCGGCCTTTTCAACGGCAATTCTTGCCCGGGAACCCCATCTTGAAGACGTCATCACAGGCCTGGAGAACTTTAAACGCAATGTCAGAGATGTGTCCGTTATAGAAATTGACTGAAAAACCCGGATCTCGTCACTTAACGCAGATCCCAGCACTGACTGGACGGGAACAAAATAGAAATTAAAGAGTCGTCCCGCTCTCTTTAGGGGCGACTCTTTCTTTTAACCAATCTTCACTATTTCTCATATAGTTAGGGTCATTCTTTGGTTCTGTGGGCGCTTCCCTTCTTCCTGAAAGCGTTAGATCGCATAATTATAATGTATTAGTAGATTTCAAACGGATATCGTGATAGTCAAAATGCGAAGAAAGTATTTAAATAAGTTCCATCCCGTATAATCATTCATGAAGGACATATGGAATAGATATAACAACCCAGCATCTTTTGAAAAAGGTCGGGGTTTTTTATTGCAGCTCAATCTAATTGTTATAGACCTTACGAGGTGAGCACACGCAATGATCATCACGCCTTCAACCTTAAAGAAACGGCGCTCTCCACAAGCTTTGCGAAACTTTGTAATAGAGATAAAAGACTCTGTCCGTGCTAACTATGAAGAGTTGCGTCTTGGAATCCAGAAAAGGGGTTTGTACAAGGAGTTTCTCGAAGAGATTGTCCCATTGAGTCTCTTCGCCCCACTAATCTACCCAGAAAGTCACGAAATCCAACCGGTATTGGGAAACCAGGGTTATGATGCTCTGGTGTTCGACGAGATGGGGAAAGAGATTGATCGAATTGAAATGACTATTCCTCATGATGGTAACGCCGCGGTAAAAGATGTGAAACTTATTGTCGACCGAGGTTATGGACAGTTTAAGGTAGGAAATCCCGGCGATGATCTTAATGCTATTTTCCCATACGTACTCGATAACTGCCGAAAGAAAGCCATCAAAGACTATTATGACTGCACGTTGGTCGTAGCCATAGAACCGATGCCACCATTCAAATCGTTTGAGTCGCAGTACGAGAAGCAGATCAAGGTTCTCGTCTCAGAGATGACGAAGATTATATTCAAAGCGAAGAGAGTGTTTCTCTTCGCTTTGCCAGATAGGGTAATAAAACTTTAATAAATCAGAATCTTTCCCCCGACCTATGTTTAGTGGGCCAACAGATTAGGTAATAATCCATGTAAGATGTAAATCAACCGTTCGGACAGGAATTGGCTTAACAGGCTGCATGAAAGGGGTAAAAAAAGTGACGGATACATGGCTTGAACGTGCTGTAGTCCTCTCAGAGATGAGTGACTGGCAAGGGTTGATTGACTTGTGCAAAGATTGGACGAAAAACGATCCTGAGAATGCTAAAGCTTGGTTTTACCTTGGGGACGCTTACGGCACCCTCGATCGTGATGATGACGCCATGAAAGCTTATTGCGAAGTCGTTCGTATCGATCCGGATGATGTCGATGCTTGGAGCGATCTCGCAGTTTCTTATATCCTCTCAAACAACAGGGCAGAAGCCTTGGATGCCATCGGAGTGTTGCGACGACTTGATCCAGAACGTGCTGAAGTAGTTTTTAATCAGATCTCGCCGCGCTAACACAATTGAAGATAGATGGTCTGTGAAGGTACTCTATTAATAAGCAATGAAAGCATAAAAATCATTATGGGTGCCATTTCAAAGGAAAAATGAACAGAAAAGAAATAGACACTGCAGAATTACTGAAAGCGTTGAAGGATGGAAATCCAAGAATTCGTTTAAAAGCAATTATAGCTTTGGGTAAACTTAGAAATAATTCAGCTGCAGATAACTCAATTCAATTATCAGACGATAATAATAAAGCAATAATAGAAGCCGTAGTGGATGTCATAGCTAATGTAATAAACAGTAAAGCTAAAGTATTAACCTTTACTCCATCACATATAATAGAAGCTTCAAAAAAAATACCTAAGTACATCGGTTCATAAATTCGGTTACGTATTATGCGGCCAGCCGTTCGG
>CAZIQY010000075.1:0-13543 GCA_964541605.1 uncultured Syntrophaceae bacterium
CGTTTATGATTCAGACGGTCATTATCAGTATGATTTATATCTGGCTGCGATATTACGTGTTGCGGATATAGTTTATTTCATCAAACTTGGAAGAAAGAGGGCTATCTGTGGAAAGAGGATCAAAAGAATAGCCGTTGCCAGTTGCGCCAACAGCAAATGCGCGGTTCCCTTGAAAATGATATGGAGGGGAATATCCCTTGCTACACCCGCCACCACATAAACATTGATGCCTATC
The DNA here is from genome assembly GCA_964541605.1 of uncultured Syntrophaceae bacterium. Taxonomy (GTDB): domain Bacteria; phylum Desulfobacterota; class Syntrophia; order Syntrophales; family UBA2185; genus CAZIQY01. The sequence goes on from CAZIQY010000075.1 coordinate 236, forward strand.
GGCGGTGTGATGACCCCCATCTCCGTTACCACGACAATGACGACGCCGAACCAGATGGGATCGAATCCAAGGGTGGTAACAACAGGGAAAAAAATGGGGATGGTGAGCATGATCATGGCCAGTGAATCCATGAGGCAGCCCATGGTAAGGTAAATGAATATTATTAATCCCATGATGATGTAGCGGTGCAGCTGAAGTTCTGATACCCAGTCTCCGATTTCCGTAGGAATGGATGTCACGGCGAGGAAATGCCCGAAAACGGTGGCGCCTGCCACAATGACCAGGATCATGCAGGATATTCTGGTCGTTTCCTGAAGAGACTGGATAAAACCTTGCCAGGAGAGATTGCGTCCGATCAGGGCAATGATCAGGGTTCCGAAAGCTCCGATTGCCGCCGCCTCTGTTGGTGTGAAGAATCCGATAAACAGGCCGCCCATTACCAGAATAAAGAGAAGGAACGTTTCAATGACCCCGGAAAGGGAGGCGATCTTTTCTTTCGTGGTTGACTTCGGCGCCCGTTCGCAGAGCCCCGGTTTCAGACGAGTCCAGATCAAAACCGTTGCTACAAACAGCAGGCTCAGCAAGATACCGGGCAGGACGCCCGCCATGAAAAGCTTGCCCACGGATTGTTCCGTCATGATGCCGTAGATGATGAAAATGGTGCTCGGCGGGATGAGGATGCCCAGGCTTCCCCCTGCCGCGACAACGCCCGTCGCCAGGGCGGGGTCGTAGTTGAATTTCTTCATTTCGGGAAGAGCAACGGATGCCATGGTGGCTGCCGTGGCGCTGGTTGATCCGCAGATGGCGGAAAACCCCGCGCAGGCCCCGATGGTGGCAATGGCCAATCCTCCCGGCAGGTGCCCGAAAAACTTGTGGGCCGCATTGAACAGCCTGCTGCTGATCCCCGAATGATGGGCAAGCTGTCCCATGAGAACGAACAGCGGGATCACCGTTAAATTGTATGAACTGAAGATGGAGAAAAAGTCCCGGGCCAGCAGGTTCAGTGAGGCGTCCCAGGTAACCAGCAAGCCGAAACCTGTGAATCCCACAATGGTCATGACGAATCCCACGGGGATTCTCAAAAACATCAGGGCAATAAGAACAACAAATCCAATGATTCCTGCTGTTGTCGGAGTCATTTGACCGTTGCCTTTCCGAAAGACCTGATTGCGTCCGTCAGGAGCACCAGACAGAGCAAACCGCAGCCCACAGATATGCCGTAGACGAAAGGATATGTGGGAATTTGGAGGGTAAGGGATACCTCGCCGCTTCCCCTGAGGTCTCCCGCATAGACGAAACTCTGCCAGGTGATGAGACTGAAAAGCACCACGCTGATAAGTCCATTGACGGCGTTAATGAAGGCCTGGAGCCTTTTTGGAAGCCGGTCCACAAGAAGTTCCACGGCAATATGCCCCTTCTCCAGCGACGTATAGGCAAGAGCAAAGGAAATGACGACGGCGCCCAGGAAACCGACCAATTCGTAAGTTCCGAGAATGGGGTGGCTGAAAAGACGCAAGATCACATCGGCACAGGTCAGCAACATCATGATGACAACGGCCATACATGCCAAATAATTGAATGTTGTGCCTGTGGCATCAACGAATCTGCCTATTCGACTCATATCGTTCTATCCGCTATCATTATTGATGGACGTGTAAAGTGTTGCCAAACAGCTCGTTGCGAGTACAGCGAAACAATCTCATGGGGCCAGTTTTAAACTGACCCCATGCGGTCATCAGATATTACGCCTCTCGCGATGACATGTGAGTCGTTATGCAAAACTCACATGATGTGCAGAAACCCTATTTGTAGGTTTTTCCGTATTTCTTAATCAGACTTTCCGCTTCGGTGACGGCCTTCTTTCCCGGCAACCCTTTCCCTGACGACGTTTTAATATAATCGTTGATAATGGGTTTTACCGCACCTTTCCAGCGGGCATTCTCCGCTTTCGTCAAGGGAATAATCTGATTGCCCAGGCTCTTGCTGTAATCGCGGCCTTCCTTGTCCAACTGATCCCATGCTTTCCCGTGGACGTCTATCCACTCGTTGCTGATATCTTCCATGATCTTCTGGACATCTTTGGGAAGGGCGTTCCATTTCTTCAGATTCATGACGACAAACATGGCGGTGGTGTAGCCCACGCCGTAGCATTCGGTCGTCGATTTGACGACTTCAGCCTGTTTCCAGCCTTTAAGTGTTTCAATGGGCGTGAATGTTCCATCGACGACACCCTTCTGAATGGCTTCGTACGTTTCACCCTGGGGCATGGCCACAGGCAAACCGCCTAAAGACTCAACTATTTTTGAACTGAGGCCTGTGGATCTGACCTTCATCCCTTTTAGTTCTGCGAGTGATCTGACAGGTTTTTTTGTATGCAGAAGGCCTGGTCCGTGGGCATGAATATATAAAACTTTAACCCCTTCCAGTTCTTTCGGCTTGAACTTTTTGTAGAAGTCGTTGGCCACGCGGGTGGCGACGCGTCCGTTCGGATAACCCAAAGGCAGGTCAAGGGCTTCCATAACAGGGAAACGTCCCCTTGTATAGGCAAAGCAGGACATACCGATGTCAGATATGCCTTTGACGACGCCGTCATAACACTGGTCTGCAGGGGTTAGTGTTCCTCCCGAAAAGACGGTGATTTTGATACGTCCGTTTGAACGTTTCTCAACTTCCTTTGCCCACGCCTGCCCAGCCTTGGCCTGCCCGTGAGTGGGAGGGAAAAAGATGCTGTAGGTTAGGCTTGTGGTAGCTGCTTGCACGTCTGTGACGTTTGCGGGTACGATGATCGATACGGCAAACAGCGTGATCAGGATCAGTAAAAATACATTTTTTCTCATGATAACCTCCTTTTGTTGCCAATGTTATGAACCATGCTTTAAACCTGTTTTCAGTGATGTATCAATAATAATCCATTAATCAAAATAAAAAGGGAATGATGTATGGTGGTATCGGGATGGCCTGCATGCCCGGTTAATAAAACCGAACTGCAGGCATTAATACATATAGACTTTAGGAAGGGGACAACTCATAAATGAAGGAAAGGGATATATGTATATGATATTGAGTGTATTCAATTTCTTCCGTCCCTTTTGATTTTAGCAGGCGTATTATTTTATTTTGCCGGCCATGTCAAGATTTATTTCCTATTCTTGCTTTTTCTTCTCTTCTTTCAGTTTGTCAAGCTCTTCCTTGTACTGCTCTGCCTTTGCTCTAACCATTTCGATTTCCTCCCTGGCTTTTGCAAGGCTCTCTTCCTGTTTCTGACGTTCTTCCTGAAGTTTGTCCTGGATCTCATCAAAGCCGATATAGACGGCTAAAATGCCTCCCAGAAGAAGCATGATGGGAACCCCTCCTCTTATAATCGTTATAAAGTCAGTCCACCAAAAGAAGAAACCGATGAGTCCAAGTACTGCCGCAACGGCGCCTCCAACGAGAAGTGACATAATGCTCTCCCCCATATCTCCGGTATGATGTGAAGTTGTCCCGCCCACAGGGCAGGGCTTTTCAAAAAAGGAAATGATTCAATTCATACTGCACCCCTTGTCTCCATCATGCAGATGGGGATAAGGAATGCGCACCCGGTAATCTTTGGCATTGGAGTATAGGTAAAATAACGTTTTGTGTCAAGAAGAAGGATGTTGTTGAAGAAGGATGTTGAGCAAAGGGAAAGACATGATGGTTAAAAATAATCCTTGATTAATATAATGTCTTAAACTAATTAAACAAGATTACGTAACACGCATATATTCATTCAGATTATATTTATTATTCAGGGAGATCGAGAGTGTTAGAGATTGATTTTGAGAAGGGAAGCGGCCTGGTTCCGGTGATTGTTCAGGATGATGAAACGAAAGAGGTGCTGATGCTGGCTTATATGAATCGTGAGGCCTGGATAAAAACGCTGGAGACGGGCAAGGCCACGTATTGGAGCCGGTCGAGAAATGAACTGTGGGTTAAGGGTGAAACATCCGGTCATGTCCAGCTCGTCAGGGAAATTCTCATTGACTGCGACGCAGATACCCTTGTTCTGAAAATTCAGCAGGTAGGCGGCGCGGCATGTCACACCGGGTACAGGTCGTGTTTCTATAGAAAGGTCGTCAACGAAAAGACGGAGATCATCGGAGAACTTGTATTTAAACCGGAGGATGTTTATAAATGAACAAATTGAAACTCGGAATACCGAAGGGAAGCCTGGAGGCCAAGACAGTTGACCTTTTTAAAATGGCCGGCTGGCGTATTTCCTATGATGAGAGGAGTTATTTCCCGGATATTGACGATGAGGAGATTTCCTGTACCCTGGTGAGGGCGCAGGAAATGTCGAGATACGTGGAGGATGGGACGCTTGATCTGGGTCTTACGGGGAAGGACTGGATCATTGAGAACGACTCTCATGTTGTTGAGGTACAGGATCTGATCTATTCGAAGGCATCGGCCAGGCAGGCGCGGTGGGTTCTGGTTGTCAGAGAGGATTCTCCCGTCCGTTCCCTGGAGGACATGGAAGGGAAAAGGATTTCCACGGAACTGGTCAGGTTCACGGAAAGATATTTCAAAGAGCAAAATATCAATGTCCATGTTGAATTTTCCTGGGGAGCCACGGAGGCTAAGGTCGTCGAAGGCCTTGTGGACGCGATTGTGGAGATCACGGAAACGGGGAGAACCATCAAGGCAAACAAGCTGAGGATCGTTCATGAACTGATGAAAACCAATACAAAGCTGATCGCCAATCCTGATGCCTGGGAAGATCCCTGGAAGCGGAAGAAGATAGAGCAGATCAGGACATTGCTGAATGGTTCGTTGCTGGCCATGGGGAAGGTCGGTTTGAAATTGAATGTTTCCAAGGAGAATCTCGGGCAGGTTGTTCTCTTGCTGCCGTCACTGAAAGCGCCTACGATATCCGGGTTATACTCGAACGAATGGTACGCCGTCGAGACGATCGTGAGCGCGAACATCGTACGGGATTTGATTCCCTTGCTTCGGGAAGCGGGTGCGGAAGGCATTATTGAATATCCTCTGAACAAAGTCATCTGAAAGGCAGGACAGTTATGGCACGGAGGGCGAAAATACACAGGAAGACCACGGAAACGGACGTCTACATGGAAATCGACCTTGATGGAGGAGGAGAGGGGAAGATATCCACAACCGTCACCTTTCTGGATCATATGCTGAATCTCCTTGCCCGTCATGGCCTTGTGGATCTGACGGTAAAGAGCAAGGGGGATACGGATATTGACGACCACCATCTGGTTGAAGATATCGGCATATGTCTGGGGGAAGCCTTCAAGAAAGCGGTCGGTGATAAAAAGGGGATCAACCGGTACGGTTCGGCCACCGTTCCCATGGATGAAAGTTTATGCAGCGTGGTGATGGATATTTCCGGTAGGCCTTACCTCATCTACCATGTGGATTTTAAGGACAAAAAAATCGGAAGATTTGACCCTGCCCTGTTGAAAGAATTTTTCAAATCTTTTTCGGATCATAGCGGAATAACCTTGCATATCAACGTCATATATGGTAAGAATAATCATCACATCGCAGAGGCAATTTTTAAGGCCTTTGCCCTTGCCTTGAGAAGAGCCGTGACCATTCATGACCGTATCGAGGGTATCTTATCCACAAAGGGAAGTCTGTAAACACCGTTTAAGAAAATCATGGAGGTGACAATATCCGAAAAGAATCCCTGATTTTTTTTCTATGCCTTATTGTGCCATTTTTCTCCGGCTGTCATTACAGGGAAGGTGTGTCTACAGAGATGCAGCAGGGCGGTAAGGTCGTTATGGATCGAATGGCTATCCTTCCCTTCCAGCGGATGAGTTCTGAAGATGCTTCCGTTAAGGCTGTCCGCTGTCCCCTGTGCGGATCAATTTTGGGAGCTGAGAAACTTCCCCGGGATGCGGAGAAGGTGATAGAAGATGTTTTTTTCAACCGTCTTAATGACAGGAAAAAATTTCAGCTTATCCCGCCGGATCGCGCCGGCGCCTTTTATAGTCGGATTTCGGAAGAGTCTCTGAAATTATCTTTGCCTGAAATTATAAAGAAGGTTGGCGCTGAACTGGAGGCTGACGGGGTCGTCGTCGGATATGTGTACCGCTACAGAGAAAGAAAGGGATACCCTTACTCGGCAGAGCGGCCTGCATCGGTTACCTTTGAAATTCATGTGGTCAGAACAAGCGATGGCGTGATTGTCTGGAAGGGTACCTTTGACAGGACACAACAGTCACTCATGGAAAACATGCTTCAGATCGCTTCGTTTTTTAAAGGACAGGGACGGTGGCTGACGGCAAAAGAACTGGCTACAGAGGGGATTGATACACTACTGGAAACATTTCCGGGTTTTCAATAAGAGGCGTCGTGGTTATCATACCCGCTATCGATTTAAAGAATGGTCAATGTGTACGTCTTGTTCAGGGGGACTTCAAGAGGGTAACCGTATACTCTGAAAATCCTGTTGAGATTGCCTGGCTATGGCAGGAACAGGGAGCGGAACGCATTCACATCGTGGATCTCGATGGGTCCCTTGCCGGTGTCCCGCGAAACGGGGATGTCATCCGGAATATCGTAAACGCTGTCGGGGTGCCCGTTCAGGTCGGCGGAGGCGTCCGGGACATGAAAACCATCGAGACATATATTGAGATGGGCGTAGAATGGGTTATTCTCGGAACGATGGCCATGAAAGACAGAAATTTTATAAAAGAAGCGTGCAATCATTTCAGAAACAGAGTCATACTCGGCATTGATGCAAATGCCGGCAAGATAGCGATTCAGGGATGGACGGAGCAGACATCGGCATCGGCAGTAGCAGTGGCAAAAAGTTATGAGGGGTATGGACTGGCTGCCATCATATATACGGATATCGCAAGGGATGGAATGGAAACCGGGGTCAATACGGAAGCCACAAAGACACTTGCGGAAGCCGTTGATATTCCGGTGATAGCCTCGGGAGGCGTCTCGGATATGTCAGATATAGAAAGAATCCTTGAAATAGAGACCTTTGGAATTACCGGCGTGATTATCGGGAAAGCCCTGTACACGGGCGCTATATCCCTGAAGGATGCCATAAGCAGGGTTAAAAACGTTTAATCATAAGAGAAGATATGAAACCTTAAATTTCGGCGAAGATGAACATTTTCGAGTTTTCGACATCTATATAAGGGGGAATGATTTCATGGAAGGTTGCATATTTTGTAAAATTATTGAGGGTCGTATCCCGTGCAGTAAAGTTTATGAAGATGATCATGTCCTGGCCTTCGATGATATCCATCCCATGGCTCCCGTTCATGTGATCGTCATTCCCAAACAGCACATTTCAACTCTTTTGGATGTCGATGCCGGCATGGGGCATATCATGAATCTGCTGACAAAAGCCGTGCAGCAGGTCGCAAGGATCAAAGGAATTGCGAAGAAAGGCTTTCGCGTTGTGATAAACTGTAATGAGGAGGGAGGACAGGTGATTTTCCACCTTCATGTCCATATTCTGGGTGGAATGAAACTAAAAGATGAGTTGGCTTAAAAAATGAGGGTGACGGCGTCATGGGTCTTTATGAAAAAGTGAATGGGGAAATGGTTCAGGCTACCAAGGAGAAAGACAGATTGCGGCTGTCCGTGGTTCGCCTGATCAAGACAGCCCTGCATAACCGGGAAATAGGCTTGAAACGGCCTCTAAATGATCAGGAATGTCTGCAGTTGTTATCGGGCATGGTCAAGCAGAGAAGAGATTCCATCGAGCAGTTCAGGCAGGGTGGCAGGATGGATCTGGTGGAAAAGGAGCAGGCAGAGCTGACGATCGTCCAGTCCTTTATGCCTCAACAGATGTCGGAAGAAGATATTGCGAAAGAAATTGAAAAGGCCATTCAGGAAGCCGGCGCCACCGGCATAAAGGATATGGGTAAAGTCATGAAGATCCTGATGCTGGTTTTAACCGGAAGGGCAGATGGAAAACTGGTAGGAGAAAAAGTAAAGGCAAAACTATCAGGCTGAGAATTCTTTTGTTTTTTATCGAAAATCGTGCTTCAGTCCTGGCAACACGGGGAGGAAAGTATTGAAGAGTCACATTCCCGGGAGCAAAGTTGAAGAAGTAAAGGGCAGGGCTGATATTGTTGATCTGATTTCAGAATATGTAACCCTTAAGAAGGCAGGGAGAAATTTTATTGGGCTCTGTCCTTTCCATAAGGAAAAAACCCCTTCCTTTACCGTAAACCGCGACAAACAGATATTTTACTGTTTTGGGTGTGGTGAAGGAGGGAATGTTTATTCTTTTTTGATGAAGATCACCCATCAGTCTTTTCCTGAAGCAGTCCGATATCTTGCACGCAAAACGGGTATTGTCATACCCGAAGGGGTCATCACCCGCGAAGAGAAGGAACGAAGCGGCGTCAGGGAACAGATCATCCGTGTTAATCAGATGGCGGTGAAGCACTTTTCTCAAAACTTGTTTTCGCATGCAGGCAGGGAGGCAAGAGAATATCTTAAAAAAAGAGGACTCGGGGAGTCCGTCACCAGGGAGTTTCATCTGGGGTATGCACCGGACGGATGGAGGAATCTCAGGGATTTTCTTGAAAAGGGAAAGGTTCCTTTTAAGCTTGCCGAGCAGGCAGGCCTGATTGTTTCAAAAGCAGACGATAAAAACTCCTATTACGATCGCTTCCGGGGAAGATTGATTTTTCCCATTGAGGATATAGGAGGATATACCGTAGCTTTTGGGGGGAGAACCATAGAAAAAGGAGAACCGAAGTACCTGAATTCTCCCGAGTCCCCGGTATATATCAAGGGAAGATGCCTCTACGGATTGAATAAAACCAAAGACGATGTCCGGAAGATGGGCTGTGTGATTCTCGTTGAAGGATATTTCGACTTTCTTTCTCTCTGGAATGCCGGTGCGACCAATGTCGTTGCCACGCTGGGAACGGCCCTGACAAAAGAACATGTTGATTTAATCAAGCGGTACACGAATCAGGTTATTGCTGTATTTGATCCGGATGAAGCGGGTAAGAAGGCATTGACGAGAAGTCTTGAACTGTTTCTTGCCGGTAACGTACATGCAAAGGCTGTTGTGCTTCCCGAAGGGCATGATCCCGATCTATATGTCAGAAAATTCGGAAGAGAGCCCTTTGAGAAGCTTGTCAGCCAGGCCCAGTCCATGGTTGATTATTATATAGAAAAAGTGATCGGAAAGGTCAGCAGCCTTGAAGAAAAGCGGGATGCTCTGAAGGAAGCTGTGGCTTTTATTATCCATATGGGCAATGAGAGCGACAGGGACCTGTTTATTAAAAGGGTATCAGAGAAGTTAGGTTTAAATCAGGAACTCTTAATAAAAGAAGTCAATCATGCTTTGAAGGTATCGACCGGAAAGTCGGCAGATAAATCAAAAGAACTGAATATAGATATTGACAGGGTGGAGTTAAGTCTTATTCACATCATGCTGGAATATCCTCATAAAATTCCGGAAATTGTCCAAGCGGATATATTGAGTTATCTGACGAATTCCGATTTAAGGGCATTTGGAGGAGTTTTGAAAGAATCCTTCGACAGGGATGGGTTAGACGGTTTTGATGCCTCCCTGCTCATCGACGGTCTGGGCAATGGAATGATTAGAGAAAAACTGCTGAAAAAGATGGTCGATGAGGCTCCGTATGATGAAAAAATGGCAGAACGTATCCTTGCTGATACCATAAGGCAAATAAAGCGGAAAGGCTTTGGGGAGAGGCATAAGCTTTTGCACATGAAGCTTGCTAAGGCCAGAGAAATGGGCGATCTGGAGACGGAAAACATTCTGATGGCCGAAATCCAGAAATTGCAAAGAGAAAAAAAGGCGTTATCATCTTAAACGGTTTGAGAAGAGACGCTTTATCTTAAGATTAAAAACCGGGGAGAAACAAATATGGGAAAAGAAATAGAATCCGATGAATTTAAAAAATTGATATCGTTAGGTGAATCAAAGGGTTTTTTAACGTACGATGATGTCAATGATCTGTTGCCGTCCGATATTATATCTTCCGATCAGATCGATGATATCATCATGCTCTTTGGTGAAAAGAATATCGATATTATAGATACAGACAAGGGTGAAAAACTTGTTGTCAAAAAGGTAGCGGATGAAAGGATAGAGACGAAAGAAGAAAATATCCTTGACTTTATGGCCACCGTCGGAAAGACGGGCGACCCTGTCAAGATGTATCTGCGCGAGATGGGGCTTGTTTTCTTGCTGAGCCGGGAGGGTGAGGTCGAGATCGCGAAAAAGATCGAAGAGGGAGAAAGAGAAGTCATGGATTCCATCTTCGGTTTGGGAATTTCCGTCAAAGAAGTTGTGGATATCGGCGTAAGACTCAGAAGTGATGATCTCCGCATCAAGAGCGTTGTGGCCAACCTTGAAGACGAAGAGGGCTTTGTTGAAGAAGACATGCATAAAGAAAGGGTTTTGAAGTTGATCGACAAGATCACATCCCTGGATAAAAAGAATGATGCCCTCAGGCGGGAGCTGAAGGCAAAAGGCATTAGTCAGACCCGGAAAGAAGCAATCGGGGTGGAGTTGGCGAAGAACGCGAAAAATATTATTAATCTTTGTAGAAAAGTCAAATTCAGCAAGAAACAAATCGAGAGAATAGTCACGAAATTGAAGGACTATGTTACAGCGGGAGAAAACGCAGAAAATGAGATCCGTCGCTGCAAACAGGAAACGGGACTGTCTCTTAAAGAATTGGAAGAAGTCTGGGCACGCATCAAAAAGTCTCCTAAAAAGGAAAAAACCATAGCGAAGGAAATGAAAGTGTCCGTTTCTCGGCTGAAGACTTCCGAAACGATCATCAGGAATGCAAAGAAGAACATTGCAGCCATTACACTGGAAACGGGGCTTCCATTTCCTGTACTAAAAAGAGTGATCATCTCCGTTGAGAAAGGGGAGAGAAAGGCCGAAAAGGCAAAGAGAAAACTGGTGGAAGCCAATCTGAGGCTCGTTGTCAGTATAGCAAAGAAGTACACCAGCAGAGGATTGCAGTTTCTTGATTTGATCCAGGAAGGGAATATCGGCTTGATGAAGGCGGTCGATAAATTTGAATACCAGCGGGGATATAAGTTTTCTACATATGCCACCTGGTGGATAAGGCAGGCCATTACCAGGGCAATCGCCGACCAGGCAAGAACCATCAGGATTCCCGTTCACATGATCGAAACGATCAATAAACTGATTCGAACATCCCGGTATCTGGTCCAGGAACTGGGAAGGGAGCCAAATCCGGAGGAAATCGCCAACAAGATGGAGTATCCACTGGAGAAGGTAAGAAAAGTCCTGAAAATTGCCAAGGAACCTATTTCACTGGAGACACCGATCGGCGAGGAGGAAGACAGTCACCTTGGCGATTTCATTGTGGATAAAAAGATTATGTCTCCTTCAGAAGCGACGATCAGCATGAATCTTGCGGAACAGACGAGGAAGATATTATCCACCCTGACACCGAGAGAAGAGAAGGTTCTCAGAATGCGATTCGGCATCAGTGAGAGGGCCGATCATTCGTCTGCAAGTATGAAAGATCTGGACATCAACAGGGAGCGAACACGTCAGATAGAGGCAAACACGGCAAGAAAGCTGAGAAATCCTTCCAGGCGAAGGGTCTTCAAGCCTATGGTGAAATAAGTATTGACAACAACGGGGAATGAGTATAACAAAAAAAAGCTAACAAAGCGCCCTTGGGAAAGGGGTCGGTTCATGAGGGGGCCCATAGCTCAATTGGTAGAGCCACCGGCTCATAACCGGTAGGTCCCTGGTTCGAGCCCAGGTGGGCCCATCATAATATTATCCGGAGCCTGAGAGGTTTGAAAAATCTTCGGCTTACCTTGCAGTAATTGTTTTTTAAAAGTCCAAGGCTGTATGTTGTGAGAAAAGGAGAGATGACTTGAATGTGTCTCATGTTTTCCAGCGATAAAACATCAGGACAGTTTATATCTGATCATGTGAGAATGAACTTCCCTCATTAAGATGCACCACCGGTTGGTGCATTTTTTTTGTGATTCGTTCCGGTTATTTTTTTTAAAAATGAAAGGTGAAGATATTTGAAAGAACAGGTATCACTATTGATTGAGCTTCAAAAACTGGATCTGACGATAGGCAGAATAAACCTGAAGAAAAAGGAGCTGCCTGAGAAAATCTCCAAAATGGATGAAGAATTCAGGACATTCCTTGCAGACATGGAAGCAGAGAAAAAGAAAGTCGATGAATTACAGAAACATCACAAGGAAAAGGAAGAGAAGCTGAAAAGGGGGATTGAAAGCCTGAAAAAAACAAGGGATCGTCTTTATGAGGTAAAAACGAACAAGGAATATCAGGCAATCCTGAAAGAAATAGAGATTATTGAGCACAAGAACAACGAAATTGAGGATGAGATTATTGCTGCCCTTGAGGAGCTTGACAAGGCAAGAGATCAGTTGAAATTAAAAGAAAACGGGCACGTAACGTTTAAAGTGCAATATGAACAAAATAAAAAGAAAATGGAAGACGAACTTGGGCTCCTCGATGCCGAACTTTTAACCTGTCAGCAAAAAGGCGGCGAGTGCGCGAAACAGATAAATGAACCTCTCCTCAAACGGTATGAAACGATCAAGGGCTTAAGAAACGGTCTGGCTGTCACGTCCGTATGGAAGGAAGTCTGCAGCGGATGTCACATGAATATTCCACCCCAGATGTATATCGAGTTGCAGAAATCGATGGAGTTAATATCCTGCCCGAATTGCAACCGGATTATATACTGGCGTGATCAGGATAAGAATGATGGCTGACGGAGCGTTGAAGCTCTATACCGATGGGGCATGCCGGGGGAATCCCGGTTATGGAGGCGCCGGAGCCGTTCTGGTTGATGAAGAGGGCAACACGGTGGCAACAGCCAGCAAATTCCTGGGTCTTTGCACAAACAACATCGCTGAATACAGCGCGTTGATTCTGGGTCTGGAAGAGGCATTGAAAAGGCGGTGCCGTCGACTTCATATTTTTCTGGATTCGGAACTCCTGGTGAAACAGATCAATGGATCGTACCGGGTGAAAAGCAACCATTTAAAAGTCTTGATGCAGGATGTAAAAAGATTGCTGTCGTCCTTTGATGAATATACAGTGGAACACGTAGGCAGAACATTTAATCAGGTTGCCGACCGACTGGCGAACGAAGTCATCGACGAAGCATCCCAATTCTGATATAATATTATATAGAAGATGTCAGAGCAGATCAGATGATCGCTGGTCCGGTTTTCCGGACTGGAGGAAAGTCCGAGCTCCACAGGGCAGGATGGTCGCTAACGGCGACTGGGGGCGACCCTAAGGAAAGTGCCACA
>CAZIQY010000076.1:0-1436 GCA_964541605.1 uncultured Syntrophaceae bacterium
GCTTGATGATTTCCAAAACAGAAAATATGATATCCGACCGGGAGATTCGATAAGAGCAATAGTAGAAATTATGACGAAGTACTCATTTGATAATGAGGTTATATCGATGCACTATAAGGTTTTAAAGGTTAATGAGATTATTCATCTTAGTGTGCATCAACAGGCATCTTGGATAGACGAACATGAATAATATTTTGTCGCCGATTTCATTTATCTATTCACACCTATTTTAAAAAACATATTATGCGACAACATCCCACCATGTCCCACCTAATCCCTTATTATCCAGCACTTTTCTTCTCATTTTCACATTAACCAACTTGTCACCGTTTATATTCATCCCTTCACAAAGGTCTCCTTTTATCTGACTGCCATGTTGAAGTGGACGCTTATCGCCGTCATAAAAAAATGAGGGGTTACAGGTTTTACTTACGACCTGTAACCCCTTGATTTTCAATGGTGGGTCAGGGCAGAATCGAACTGCCGACACTCGGATTTTCAGTCCGATGCTCTACCGACTGAGCTACCGACCCGCGCCGGTATACTCTCCGCAAAAACATGGAGGAAAATGCTCTATAAAATCTCCCTTTCTTTGTCAAGGTATTTTTCGCCGGATGGTTCTGAAGTTCCATCGACGATGTTTGCCGTGCGAATGACAAGCGTCCCTGCAATCTTGTCATGCCAGCCCTGCTTTTTGGGATCGACGGCAATCCAGAAAAAACCGAGATAGAAGATGGCTGAAACGAAATATCCCGTCCATCGCAGGAATCCGATCCCGAGGGTCATTTCTTCTCCCGTCGACTGTACCACCCGAAGGCCGAAGATCATTTTTCCCGGCGTCTGGCCGGTCGTCCCGTGAAAATAGGTAAAGTAAAGCATGTGGATCAGCACTGCCATAAGGCTGTAAAGAAATATGAACTTGATACCAAGATCCACGATACCCTCCGGAAAAATCTTCCGGTATTGCGGTGGAAATCCGATCCATAAAGCGAGCAGGCCCACAAAAAGGATAAGCAGCGATATGAACAGGAGAATGAGCTTATCGATAAAAAAAGCCATCGTTCTTCTCCAGAATCCACCGAAACATTCTTCCATTATCGGGAGTCCTTCCCTTCAGATGTTCCGCCGAACATCCCTTTTTCATACTGAATAATGGAAAGAATCGTGAGGGCTGCGGTTTCCACCTTCAATACCTGCCTGCCCAGACTGACAGAGACGAATCCCTTTTCCCCGGCTCTTGTGACTTCTTCCTTCGTAAATCCCCCCTCCGGACCGACAATAACGGAAATACCTTTTATTCCGTCATAGCGCTGATCACACAACACCTCCCGGACGCCTTTTCCGGTTTCCTCTTCCCAGAAGATCATATTCAGGGATTCACTTTCCGTCTGCGTAAGCGCCTCTTCAAAGGACAGGATTTCATCGATCACGGGAAT
>CAZIQY010000076.1:1536-13483 GCA_964541605.1 uncultured Syntrophaceae bacterium
CTTCGCATTCCCATCCGTTTCCGTCAAAGAGCATCAAACGATCGCCCTTCTTCATCCGGAGGACGGATTTCACATACCGCAGGTTTTCTTTTCCCAGTTCAAAATGGTCGCTATCTTCTAAATTCCGGGGAAAATAGACTCTGGGTACGGTCAATATCAGCTTCCCCCTTTACGAAGAACGTAACAGACCCACTCTTTTTCGGTGATTACATTGCAGAGGGCAAATTGGCCGGCAAGGAAGTGCGATTCGATATCGGAACGATTCTGGTCAATAATCCCGGAAATCACCAGATATCCGTTATTTTCGATCAGCGAGGTTAAATGGGCGCGAAGCCTGATCAATATCTTTGCCGTAAGATTGGCGACAATCAGATCAAACGGTTCGTGAATGGTGTTCACATCGCAGTTGATAATGTCTACCCGGTCGTCAACATGATTGATCATCACATTTTCCCGGGCAATCTCGGCCGCTTTCTTGTCAACGTCCACGCAAACGACCCTTCCCGCGCCCAGCTTCGCGCAGGAAATACCCAGGATTCCCGTTCCCGTGCCGACGTCCAGCACCCGCCATGTTTTAATGGTCCTGTCCTTAAGCAGGATGCCTTCGATCGCTTCCAGGCACATTCTTGTGGAAGGATGCTGGCCGGTTCCGAATGCCATACCGGGATCAATGTCTATGACAATGTCCCTTCCCGCAGGAGCATAACGCTCCCAAGTCGGTTTGATGACGATGTTTTTGCTGACACGAAGGGGCTTAAAATATTTTTTCCATTCTTCCCCCCAGTCATGACCCGTGACTGCTTCCGTTGTAAAGCTTGCTTCCTCCAGTTCCGGAAACAACTGAGAAAGACTGCCGATATAGGTTTTCAGCGATGCAATCCGGTTTTCCAGCCGGATGTCGAAGGGAAGATACGCCTTCAGAACTTCCTGGTTTTCAGATACCCCGAAGTCACTCGAGGCCTGGGATTCCGGTTCCTCCTGGAATACGCCCTGCGTGCCGATTTCGGTCAGAAAATTGGATAGGGCATCAACCAGTTCGGAAGGGCTTGATACGTCGATTTTCAACCATTTCCCTTTTTTTTCGCTCACTTTCTCCGTGGAATCCGGCATGATTCACCCTCCTTTGTCCGCATTGAATCCCTGCTGAATTATTCTATATCTTCTTTTTGATCATATTTCAAGCTGCTTGAATTTTCACGGCCTTCATGATACCGTCACCTTCATGCAGTACTATCCTATATATCTCAATGTCGCAAACCGAAGGTGCGTCGTCGTGGGCGGGGGTGACGTTGCCGGAAGAAAGGTGCAGCGGCTCCTTGAGTGCGGCGCCCGAGTGGTCGTTATCGGAAGGGCGCTTACGCCTGCCCTGGAAATCATGATAAAAGACGGCTTGATTGATCGGATTGACGGCGATTACAATGAGGCGCATCTCCATGATGCCTTTCTGGTTATCGGCGCCACGGACAAGGAAGAAGTCAACGCAAGAATTTCAGAAGATGCGAGGGAAAAAGGCATCATGGTCAACATCGTCGATGATCCCGAAAAATGTGATTTCATCCTTCCATCCCTTTTTCAGCGGGGAGATCTTACGGTTGCCATATCCACAGGGGGGAAAAGCCCGGCCCTGGCAAAAAAAATGAGGGAGGAACTGGAAGGGCTTTACGGGCCGGAATATCTTATCCTGCTCAATCTACTGGGAGCGATTCGGGAGAAAATCAAGGCAAGGGGTGCATCTCCCGACGATAACAAACGCCTGTTTGAAGTCCTCGTGAACTCGGATATCCTTCAGCACATCCGGGAAAACAACTGGGATCGCATAAACAAGATGGTTCATGATTTGACGGGAGAGGACATAAAGGCAGGCGAATAATGGACATCCTCTCTTTTAAAGTGGCCCTCGCAATTTATTTCATCAGCGCCCTCGGGTACTTAACCTCCCTGTATGTCAGAAGGGTACTGGTAGCCAAGATAGCAACCTGGGTCCTCACGGTAGCCTTCATCAATCACACTATTTTTTTTGTATTCAGGTATGCCGGGACCGGACAGATCCCCATCATGAGTCTCCATGAGACGCTGTCCTTCTTTGCCTGGGCGATGTCTGGCATTTATCTGGCCTTTCAGCTGAAAACCAAAACCAGGATTCTGGGGGCGTTTGTCTCGCCTGTCGCTTTTTTACTGATGATCCTGGCTTCTGTCGGTCTGGGCGGTCCGGTTTCCATCCCTCCCGCCCTGCAGGGGAACCTGGTGCCGGTTCACGTGGCGCTTGCCGTCATGGGGGAGGCACTCTTTGCTCTGGCGTCCCTGGCCGGAGCCATGTATCTGATTCAGGAAGGGTTGATCAAGAATAAAAAAATGAGCAGTTTTACAAGGATTCTCCCGTCCCTGACGGACCTGGATCGAATCAATCATATCAGTCTTCTCTGGGGATTTCCGTTGCTGACTCTGGGCATTCTGGTGGGATCGATATGGGCGCGAACCGTGTGGGGAAGCCTTTGGCAGTGGGACCCGAAGCAGGTCTGGACGCTGACGGCCTGGATCTTCTATGCCCTCATCCTGCATCAGAGAATCGCCATCGGCTGGAAAGGGCGCAAGGCCGCCCTGTCTTCTCTCCTCGCTTTCGGATTTCTCCTCGCGTCATTTGTCATCGTAACCCTGTGCTTCGTAACGGCCCATACCTTTATATAAAAACCATGAACGTTATCCTCATCGGCATGAATCACAAAACGGCCCCTCTGGAAATCAGGGAAAGGCTCTCTTTGGCCTGCGGCGACGATGTCACGCCCCTGATGGAAATGATAAAAATGCCCCGGATAAAGGAAGTGATGTACCTGGCCACCTGCAACCGGGTTGAGGTCCTGGCCCATACCGCAGACACCGAGGACACGGTGGAGAGACTGAAAGAATTCATTTTCCGTCACGGGAATCTTTCCGTTGAAGAAATGGTTAACTGCCTTTACCTGTACTTTGACCACGACGCGGTCCGTCATCTTTTCCGGGTGGCGTCCAGCATCGATTCCATGGTCATGGGAGAGCCGCAGATCCTCGGACAGGTCAAGGACGCGTATCGCCGGTCTGTCGAACACAACGCGACCGGGATCATCCTGAACAGGATCATCCACCATGCCTTTCGCACGGCTAAAAGGGTTAGAACGGAGACAGGGATTGCAGGAAACGCCGTATCCGTCAGTTTTGCCGCGGTAGAGCTGGCGAAAAAAATATTCGGAAGTCTCAAAGGCAAGACGATCCTGCTTATCGGCGCCGGGGAGATGTCGGAACTGGCGGCAAGGCACCTGATCAATAACGGCGTGGACCGTATCGTGATCACCAATCGAACGTACGAACGGGCGGCACATATGGCTGAAGACTTTCAAGGGACCGCCATAGAATTCGAACTGTTGCCTGAAAAACTCCGGGACGTGGATATCGTCATCAGTTCGACAGGCGCCCCCGGCTATGTGATCACCGTTCCCGTCATCGAAGCAGCGCTCCGCAGGCGCAAGAACCGTCTTCTGTTTCTGATCGACATTGCCGTTCCCAGAGACATCGATCCTGCCGTGGGCGACATCGATAACGTTTATCTCTACAATATCGATAACCTGCAGGATATTGTGGACAACAACCTGAAAAGCAGGGTAAAGGAAGCCCAAAAAGCGGAAATCATTATCGAAGAGGAAGTTGTCAAATACCAGGAATGGTACAATGCCCTGGAAGTTGTCCCGACGATTGTTTCGCTCAGGGGAAAAATGGAGGGCATTGTCAAAGGTGAACTGGCCAGATCCGGTTCCTGGATGCAGAACCTGACGGACGAGGAACGGAAAAATATCGAACTGGTGGCCGTTTCCATCATCAACAAGATTCTTCATGATCCCATCACCGGACTGAAGGAGGAAAGCAGGGATCAGAGCGCCCTGCCTTACATTGCAGCGGTGAGAAGACTGTTCGGTCTGGATGATATATAGCCTATTTCAACAGGGTGTCGTTCCTGCCCCCGACAAGGATATTTGCGGGCAGGCTCCGGCGAGAATCCATTTACCAACAGTAATCCCTGCGCAGGCGCGGATCGAAACGGAAGATAGCCGTTACCTCTGGCCGGACATGCTATCATCCCCGCGCAAACGGAATCCATGCACCCTCCTGTCATCCCCGCGAAAGCGGGGATCCAGGGTTTAAAGGACATGGATTCCGGATCAAGCCCGGAATGACAAAAATAACGAATTATCAGAAGAAGTTACAATATAATGAGGAGATTGTCATATTAAAAACACGCTGAGAATCGGAACACGGGGCAGCGCTCTGGCATTGACGCAGGCCCGCTGGGTGGCAGATCAACTGAAAAAGCGACTGCCTGACGTGGGCGTCGTGATTGCTGTGATCAAGACGAAGGGAGACGTCATGCAGGATGTCTCCCTGGCTAAAATCGGCGGAAAGGGAATCTTCGTGAAGGAAATTGAGGATGCCCTTCTCCGGGGCGAAATCGATCTTGCCGTTCACAGCATGAAAGATGTCCCCGTGGACATCCCCGAAGGTCTGGAAATCGGGATCACGACCGAAAGGGAGGACCCCCGGGACGTCCTGATCTCGAAGAACGACAGAAAAATTGACGAAATGCCGCCGGGGGCCCGTATTGGAACCGGATCCCTGAGAAGGGGCTTCCAGCTCCGGAACCTTTATCCGGAGATAGAAATCGTTCCCCTGCGGGGGAACCTGGATACCCGGATCAAGAAAATCGAAACGGAGGATCTCGACGGCATTGTCGTGGCGGCGGCGGGAATGAAGCGGATGGGATGGGGTGATCGCATTTCCCAGTTCATCCCTCTGGACGTGATGTTGCCGTCCATCGGGCAGGGCGTCCTCGGCATTGAGTTGAGAAAGGATGACAGCAGCATCAGGCAGGCCGTTTCCTTTATCAATCATGCAGAAACATGGATAGAAACCACCGCCGAACGGGCCTTTTTAAAACAACTGGGCGGCGGCTGCCAGTTGCCCATCGCAGCCTACGCGAAAAAACAAGGGGAAAACCTCATATTGAAGGGCCTCCTGGGCAGCCTGGATGGACGTACCATGATCCGGGAAGAGATTGAAGGCTGCTGCGAAGATGCGGAAACGATGGGTGCAAGGCTGGCGGATAAAATTTTATCCCGGGGAGGACGGGCCATTTTGAGAATGGTCTATGAGAGTTGTCCGGATAACCGCTGCTAAATGTGCAAGATGATGAGTTCGTAAATAGCCTATAAACCCTTATTTTGTCATTCCGGACTTGATCCGGAATCCATTTCTTTCGAGTAGTTACGTTTTTTCTGGATTCCCGCTTTCGCGGGAATGACGGCTTTTTGCGAATCCGTCAAAGATAAGGAGTATCCAGGTGAAAAAAACAGGTAGGGTATATATCATCGGGGCGGGACCGGGCGACCCCGGTTTGATCACGGTCAAAGGATTGCGGCGCCTGAAAGAGGCGGATGTGATCATTTATGATCATCTGGTCAGTGAAGATATCATCCGCCAGGCGAATGAATCGGCCCGCCTGATCTACGCCGGGAAAAAGGGGGGGGATCATACCCTGCCCCAGGATGAAATCAACCGCCTTCTTGTGGAAGAGGCCGGACAGGGGAACATCGTTGCCAGAGTGAAAGGGGGGGATCCCTTCATCTTCGGACGCGGCGGGGAAGAGGCGGAAGTCCTGGCCGGGGAGGGCATTCCCTTTGAGGTTGTGCCCGGCGTTACTTCCGCAATTGCCGTACCCGCCTATGCCGGCATTCCCCTGACCCATCGGGGCTATACCTCCACGGTGGCCTTCGTTACCGGCCACGAGGATCCGACCAAAGAACAGAGCGATATCGATTGGAAAACATTATCGGGTATCGGGACCCTTGTGTTTCTCATGGGCGTAAAAAATCTCGCCCGGATAGCGGACAGCCTCATAGAGCACGGAAAAGACGCCCATACCCCGGCTGCACTGATCCGCCGGGGAACGACAGACAATCAGGAAACCCTGACCGGCACCCTGCAGGATATTGCCGCAAAAGCGGAAGAAAAGCGCTTCTCCCCGCCGGCCATTCTCGTTGTCGGACACGTGGTCAGCCTTCGCGCGGCGCTGAGCTGGTTTGAAAAGAAACCGCTGTTCGGGAAGGGCGTGGTCATCACCCGTCCCGAGACGCAGGCGGAAGAATTCGCTGCCCTTCTTCAGTTGCAGGGGGCCCGAGTCATTCATTTCCCCACCATCCGTATCGTTCCCCCTGAAAACTATGATGATCTCGACAGGGCTATCGGTCAGCTTTCACGCTACCAATGGATCATCTTCACCAGCGCCAACGGCGTAACCTTTTTTCTCAACCGCCTGAGAGAGTTGGGAAAAGACATCAGAGATCTTAAAGGTCTGCGAATATGCACCATCGGGCCGGCAACGGCGGCTAAAATCGAGGCTTTGGGCATCCGGGTCGATCTCGTGCCCGATGACTACATTTCTGAAGGTGTTGTCGGCGCGTTTTCAGATATCGACATCAAAAACAGCGGAATTCTTCTTCCCCGGGCGGAAACGGCACGGGATGTCATTCCGGAAGGGCTTGCGAAACTCGGCGCCACCGTTGACGTGGTCACAACTTACCGAACGGTCAATTCAGGAAGGAAAAGATCGGACATCGAACCCCTGATAAACGAGGGGAAAGTCGATGTCATTACCTTCACCAGCCCTTCCACGGTGACAAACTTCATGGAAATTATGGGAAGGGATTTTATCATTCCTCCCCAGGTCAAAATCGCCTGCATCGGACCGGTTACCGCCGCAGCCGTCCAAAAAGCGGGCCTGCGGGTCGATATCATGCAGGAAAGTTACACAATTCCGGCGCTGGTGGAAAGACTGGCAGAATATTTCAGAACAATATAATATGGTCACGGAATAAAGGAGGAATAAAAACCATGTATTTCCCTGCATACAGACCCAGGCGATTGAGAAAGAATGACAATTTCCGCAGGATGATCCGAGAGACAAAACTATCCGTCGACGATCTGGTATATCCTCTTTTTGTGGTTTCGGGAAAAGGGGTGAAGAAACCCATCAATTCCATGCCGGGGCAATTTCAAATGTCCATGGATCATCTCGTCAAAGAGGTGCAAAGGGCAAAAGATCTGGGGATACCGGCCGTACTGCTCTTTGGAATTCCCGAGAAAAAGGATGAAACGGCTTCCGGCGCCTTCATCAAGGACGGCATCATCCAGCAGGCCGTCAGAAGGATCAAGGATCGGGCGCCCGATATAGCGGTGATCACCGACGTGTGCCTCTGTGAATACACCAGTCACGGTCACTGCGGAATGATCGAAAAGGGGGATGTGGACAACGACACCACCATCGAGGTTCTGGGAGAAACGGCCGTATCCCATGCAAAGGCGGGGGCGGATATGGTCGCCCCGTCTGCCATGATGGACGGACAGGTCGGAGCCATTCGGGAAGCCCTGGATGACGCGGGATATGAAAGCCTGCCCATCATGGCCTATTCCGCAAAATATGCCTCCTGCTTTTACGGTCCTTTCCGCGAGGCTGCGGAAAGCGCCCCGAAATTCGGGGACCGAAAGACCTACCAGATGGACCCGGCCAACGGGGACGAGGCAATCCGGGAAATGATACTCGACGTGGAAGAAGGAGCCGATATCATCATGGTGAAACCCGCTCTTCCCTATCTCGATATCATAAGAAGGGCCAGGGAAGAATTTGATTTGCCGATTGCGGCGTACAACGTCAGCGGGGAATTTGCCATGATCAAGGCGGCTGCCAATATGGGCTGGCTCGACGGAGA
The DNA here is from genome assembly GCA_964541605.1 of uncultured Syntrophaceae bacterium. Taxonomy (GTDB): domain Bacteria; phylum Desulfobacterota; class Syntrophia; order Syntrophales; family UBA2185; genus CAZIQY01. The sequence goes on from CAZIQY010000076.1 coordinate 9,324, forward strand.
GAAAGCGATGATGGAATCCCTGCTTTCGATTAAACGGGCCGGTGCGGATATCATGATTACCTATTTCGCACCGGAGGCGGCGGAGATGCTCCAGAAATAACTTACCAAATCCGTCATTCCCGTGAAAATGGGAATCCAGGAATAGAAATAATGCTGGATTCCGGATCAAGTCCGGAATGATGAATAGAGGAGTTATACAAAATCTCAATTTGTCATTCCCGCGGAAGCGGGAATCTATAAAATCATGAATCTGTATTATGTGTACATTTTAGCAAACAAAGTAAATGGCCCCATATATATAGGTGTAACAAATGATTTAATTTCAAGGGTATACTGTCACAAGAATAATCTTGTCGATGGTTTTACCAGAAAATACCATATTCATAATCTCGTCTATTATGAGGCGTATAATGATGTTATGGAGGCTATTAACAGAGAAAAAAGAATGAAAAAGTGGAAAAGAGAATGGAAAATAGAATTGATCGAAAAAAATAATCCTACATGGGAAGATTTATACGACCATTTGATTAGGTAAATAGATTCCTGCTTACGCAGGAATGACATATACATATAGCTCGCTTTGAAAAACTACGTTTCCTGTCATTCCCGCGCAGGCGGGAATCCGGAAAGTATTTGATAATATTAGATTCCTGCTTACGCAGGAATGACAAGATGGTTTGTTTTAGGCAATTTTTTAAAGGTCTCATATATTGAATATAAATATAAAAGGAAATTAATGCAAAATCGACAACTTCCTGTTCTGCCCAATACGTTGCGCATGGTTGCCTGGGAGGTCACCCGGAGCTGCAACCTTGCCTGCGTTCACTGCCGGGCGTCATCCCTGCGCGGCCCCTACGAGGGCGAACTGAGTACCGACCGGTGTCGGAATCTTCTGGACGAAATTGCCGCGGTCGGCAAACCCGTCATCATCCTCACGGGCGGTGAGCCCCTCCTGCGCGAGGACATATACGAAATCGCCGCGTATGGCGACGGACGGGGGCTTCGCATGGTTCTGGCGACAAACGGAACACTGGTCACGGAGGAGGTGGCCGTTAAAATGCAAAACGCCGGAATCAGGCGGGTCAGCATCAGTATCGACGGCAAAGATGCAAAACTCCATGACGCCTTCCGCCATGTGCCGGGGGCCTTTGATGGGGCGATGGCGGGAATAGCGGCGATGAAAAAGGCCGGGCTGGAATTTCAGATCAACACCACCATTACCCGGCTGAACCTGGATCAGATAGCGGATATCATGGCGATGGCCATCGGAATCGGCGCCGCCGCCCATCATATCTTTCTCCTCGTACCCACGGGACGGGGGAAAGAACTGTCCGATCAGGCCATATCGCCCGAAGAGTATGAGCGGACACTGAACTGGTTTTACAAAGAAAGCCTGCATTGCCCGATTCAGCTGAAGGCCACCTGCGCGCCTCACTACTACCGGATATTGAGACAGAGGGGTCAGGGGACAGGGGTCAGGGAACAGGGAACAGGAACCAGGGAGCAGGGGGCGGAAAATCCGCTTCACACGATGACACGGGGTTGCCTTGGGGGGAGTTCCTTCTGTTTTATATCCCACACGGGGCAGGTTCAGCCTTGCGGTTATCTGGAACTGGATTGCGGCCGGATCAAGGAAAAAAAGTTTGCCGACATCTGGACAAATTCTCCCATATTGAAGGAACTAAGAGATTTGAACACTTACAAAGGCAAGTGCGGCCGCTGCGAATTCATCCGGGTATGCGGCGGTTGCAGGGCGCGGGCTTATGAAATCACGGGGGATTATCTCGCGGAAGAGCCCTTTTGCGTCTATGAACCGAAACAAGTGGAAAGGTAGAACCTCATGAAAAAAGTTATCGTGCTGCTTGTATCCGCATTTCTACTCATGACCGGCAGCAATATCATCGCCGGATCTTTCCAGGATATGGACGTTAACAAATACGGAAAGCTCGACAAAAAAGAACTTGACGATGCGGCCCTGAAAATCTTCAGGAAATACGACATAAACGGCGATGGTTATCTCGATAAATCTGAATACATGGCCATTGAGGGGGCACATTCACGGTTTGAGGACCTGGATACGAACCGTGACGGAAAACTGGACATGCAAGAGCTCCGGGATGCCGCTTCCGGGAAATTCGATCTGTACGATAAAAACCATGACGGCGTTCTCGATGATCTGGAATGCAGTTCCAGAAGGCGGCCCGTTGCCAATCCACTGTTTATGATATACTTTTAAGATGGATGCCATTGACAGGAAAATTCTTAATATCCTTCAGCGGGACTTCCCGCTCGATGCGGAACCGTTCAAGGCGGTAGCTGAAAAGATCGGCATCAGCGAGAATGACGTCCTTGCACGCATTAAAAGAATGAAACAGGACGGGATCATCCGCCGGATCGGAGCGGTTTTCGATTCCCGGAAACTGGGTTTTGTCAGCGCCCTCTGCGCCGCTGCCGTGCCCGATGATAAATTGAAAGCCTTCGTTGGGGTTGTAAATGCTTATCCCGGCGTCACCCACAATTACAGGAGAAACCATGAATACAATGTCTGGTTTACGTTTATTGCCTCTTCAGAGGACGATCTTAAAAAAAATCTGGCCGAAATAAGAAACCGGACAGGCATTGTCAATATCCTGGACATGCGCGCGTCCCGAACTTTCAAAATCGATGCGAGCTTCGACTTATAGCATAGGGCTGATTCAATGAACTTTTTCAAGGTTAAAGAAAAACTCCATTTCAAACCCGGGCCAAAGACGGCTCCGTTTTGTATGTTGATCCTGTTCATTATAGCCTGTATCTCTACCGTTCCCTGTTTCGCCGCCGAGAAACCTGTCTGGGTGGAAGCCACCGGCGAAGCCTATCTGGGAGACCTGGAAACCCCGAAAGAAGTGAGGGAACGGGCAAAGCGCGACGCGGGTGCGAAGGCCATCGAGAAGGCCGTAGGCATGTTCATCAAATCCCACACCCTTGTTTCCAACTACCAGATTGCCGAAGATTTGATGTATGCCTCCGTCCGGGGAAAAATCAAGAAGATGAATGTCCTTCGGGAAGGCTGGGACACGGGGGAGAGAAACCTCTGGAAGGTGAAGATCAAGGCCCTCGTTGAACCTTTTTATCCTGAAAAAGGAGAGGGTTTGCAGATCAAAGTTTCTCTGTCAAAGTCGGATTTAAAAGAAGGAGAAGAGGTCAGGATATTTTATCAGGTAAACAAGGCCTGCTATGTGTACATTTTTTCCGTCGCTGCGGATGGTTCGGTCACATTACTCTTCCCCAATTCTCTCAATCGCGAGAATTTTGCTGTTTCCGAAAAAGTCGGCGAATTCCCGCAGGCAGACAGTCAGATCAAACTGAAGGCTGCCTTCCTTCCCGACTATAAAGAAAAATCGGCAGAAGAAAAGATCAAGGTCATCGCCACGAGCAAACAGGAAAATCTGCTTTCGTCAGGATTTCAGGAGGGCATGTTCAAGGTTTACGATGCCGGTTCCACCGGGATGATCAGTGACCTTGTGAAACGTCTGAATCAGATAGATCCTTCTGAATGGACGGAAGCGACCGCTGTCTATACCATAAACCGATGACCGGAGGCGCATCTCGCACAACGCCGACAATAATTCCCTGAACGGATGAAACTCCATGACCGCAGAACCTGAAAAACCTACCCTCTATCTCATCGACGGAAGCAACTACATGTTTCGCGCCTTTTATGCCATTCGGGATCTTTCCAATTCGAAAGGGTTTCCGACCAACGCCATCTACGGTTTTACAACGATGCTGATGAAGCTCCTTCGCGAGCGGAAGCCCGACTATATTGTCATCGCCTTTGATGTCAAGGGCCCTACCTTCCGCCACGAAGCCTACAACGACTACAAAGCCACCCGCAAGGAGACGCCGGAGGCGCTCATCCCGCAGATTGCCTGCATCAAGGATGTCGTTCGCGGATTCTCGATCCCCATTCTGGAACAGCAGGGGATTGAGGCAGACGACATTATCGGGTCACTGGCAAAAAAGTACGCGGCAGAAGGGATGAAAACGGTCATCGTATCCGGCGACAAGGACCTGATGCAGCTTGTCACTGACAACGTCACCATGGTCGACACCATGCAGGACAAGACCTATGATGTCGAAGCGGTCAGGGAGCGTTTCGGGGTCGGGCCAGAGAAGGT
>CAZIQY010000077.1:0-13244 GCA_964541605.1 uncultured Syntrophaceae bacterium
GTCTAATACTCTATCATATTTTGTGCAATCGATGGGGTTCACTCCAAACTCTATCAGATTCGAAAAGGAAAAGACAAACGATTAATATAAAATCATGATTGGATTTGTTTGACTCAGACATTTTTTTCCGTTATGAAATAGCAGCATATCGGGGCTACAGGGATTCGCAATGTTAAACGTGGGCGGGCAGGGGTCAACCGGTCCTTCCAAGAGCTTCTAAAAAGGAGATATTTTATGTCAAACGTACTGTTGATCGGCAACGGCGCCCGTGAACACGCCATCGCTGAAGCGGTCAAGCGATCAAACCGTCAACCCCGTATTTTCTCCTTCATGAAATCCAACAATCCGGGGATCGCATCGCTTTCAGAAAAAGTGTTTATCGGCAATTACAGTGATCTTGCAGCCATTAACGCCTTTGCAAAGGAATGCCGCATTGATTTTGCCGTCATCGGCCCGGAAGACCCCTTGAATAACGGGGTGGTCGATTCCCTGAAGCAGGAGGGCATTCTGTCTGTGGGGCCGACAAAAAGTCTGGCCCGCCTTGAAACCTCAAAATCATTTACGAGACGCCTCGTTGAAAAATACCATATTCCGGGAAACCCGAAATTCAGAACATTCACATCCATGGAGGGTATAGAGGCATTCCTCGACGAACTGGACGGAATCGTTGTGAAGCCGGATGGCCTGACGGGAGGAAAGGGCGTCATGGTACAGGGAGATCATTTTCAAACCAAGGCGGAGGCTCTCAACTACTGCCGTCAGGTTTTAAAAGAACATCCCAGTGTAACCATCGACGAACGACTGGAAGGCGAGGAATTCTCTCTGCAGTGCCTGAGTGACGGGAAAACGGTTGTAGCAACACCTCCCGTTCAGGACCACAAGAGACGCTTCGTGGACGATAAAGGGCCCAATACGGGCGGGATGGGATCATATTCCTGTGAAGATCACACTCTGCCCTTCATGAATCAGCAGGACGTCGCAGATGGTCTTGAAATCACACAGAAAGTTGCCGAGGCGATTTACAGGGAAACGGGAGAGTACTACAAAGGGGTTATGTACGGTGGATTCATCATCACCAAATCGGGAATCAAGCTTTTAGAATACAATGCCCGTTTCGGCGACCCGGAAGCGATGAACATCCTGCCGTTACTGACGACCGATTTTGTCGATGTCTGCAAAGCGATCATAGAAGGAACCCTCGACACGTTGAAAATCGAATTTATGAAAAAGGCCACGGTGTGTAAATACATCGTCCCAAAAGGATACGGCCTTCCGAAGGATCACCCCGACGCACAGTCCACCTCGGAAAAAATTGAGGTCGGCACTGTGGGACAGGCCCGTTTGTACTATGCATCCGTCAATAGGAAAGAAGACGGCCTTTACATGAGCGCCTCCCGGGCGATCGGAGTGGTCGGTATCGCCGACCGTCTCGACAAAGCGGAGCAGATCGCCGAAAAAGCAATATCTGCAATTAAAGGACCCGTAGATCACAGGCCCGATATCGGGACGGAACCCCTTGTCCAGAAACGGGTTCAACATATGAAGACGATCAGGCCATAGCATTATGCCTTCCGGATTCCCGTCCCCGATCTGCTTGTGGACAGTCTCTGCGCGGAAAAGATGACTTCATGCCACTTAAATTAAACTGGATATTGAAAAGTTTAGGGTTATATCATGCATCAGAATCACATCAAAAGAGTTCTCATCAGTGTCACGGACAAGTCTGATATCGTCGCGTTTGCCAGGGAATTGAGAAACTTTCATGTAGAGATCCTCTCCACAGGCGGCACGGCGGCCCAGTTAAGGAATTGCGGAATATATATCACCGAGGTTTCCGATTACACCGGATTCCCCGAGATGATGGACGGGCGGCTGAAGACCCTTCATCCAAAGATTCACGGGGGTCTCCTGGCCATACGGGATAACGACGCTCACATGAAAGCGGCAGCGAAACACGACATTGCTTTGATAGATATGATCGTTATCAATCTGTACCGCTTTGAAGAAACGGTGGCCAAGCAAAACACCTCCCTTGAAGAGGCGATCGAGAATATCGACATCGGCGGCCCCGCCATGCTGCGGGCAGCAGCGAAGAATTACAGGTATGTCACCGTTGTAACGGACCCCGGAGATTACCCCGCTATCCTGAAAGAGATGAGGGACACGGAAGGCAATGTCTCGGAATCGACCAATTATCTCCTCGCCAAGAAGGCATTTCAGCTGACAGCAAGATATGACGCCGCCATTTCGAACTACCTCGGACATATCAATCCCGATGGATGCAGGAAAACGTTTCCCGACACATTTACTGTTCAGTTCGACAAGGCGCAGGACCTCCGTTACGGAGAAAACCCCCACCAGAGCGCGGCGTTTTACAGGGAACATAGTCCTACCCCCTCCGCCATATCCGGTGCCCGCCAGCTTCAGGGAAAGGAGCTTTCCTACAACAATATCATGGACAGCGACGCGGCTTGGCAAATGGTAACCGATTTTGAACTGCCTGCGACGGTCATCATCAAGCATGCCAATCCCTGCGGCGCAGCAACGGCCGATCAAGATATCACCGCGGCCTATCGAAAAGCCATGGAAACGGATCCCGTATCCGCCTTCGGAGGGATCGTTGCCATGAATCGAACCGTGAACCGAAAGGCCGCCGAGGAATTGGCCAGGACATTTTTGGAAGTCATTATTGCACCCGGCTTTGACGAAGAAGCAAAAGCCATCTTGGGCAGCAAAAAGAATATCAGGCTCCTGGAAATATCTTCCTCATCCGGCGCCAGGCCTTCAGGTTATGACTTTCGGCGGGTGGTGGGAGGACTTCTTGTCCAGGATAGAGACATGGATGTATTTGACATCCAAAAAGCCCGGATCGTAACAAATAGGACGCCATCGATAGAGGAATATCAGGCCCTTGATTTTGCCTGGAGGATTGTTAAACATGTCAAATCAAACGCCATCGTCATTGCCACGAAGGATCAACTGGTCGGCGTAGGAGCCGGGCAGATGAGCCGGGTGGATTCCGTCAGGATTGCCACTATGAAGGCCATCCTTCCCACGAAGGGTTGCGTTCTTGCATCCGATGCCTTCTTTCCCTTCCGGGACGGCATCGACATGGCCGCGGAGGCCGGCGTTACAGCCGTCATACAGCCGGGAGGCTCCATCAGGGACGAAGAAGTTATCAAGGCGGCGGATGAACGCGGCATGACCATGATCTTTACGGGTATCAGGCATTTCAAACACTAAATGGGGAAAACCTCCTATGAAAGAAAAAACAAGACCTCTTGTCAGCGTCGTTATGGGAAGCGACTCCGATTTCCCAATCATGAGTGAAACCATTAAGGTCCTGGAAGATTTCGGCATTCCTCACGAGGTCTTTTTAACCTCGGCCCACCGTTCCCCGGAACGGACAACTTCTTTTGCAAAAGGAGCGGCAAAAAAAGGAATCAAAGTCATCATCGTAGGCGCCGGTGCAGCGGCCCATCTGGCCGGCGTGATTGCCTCCCAGTCTCTTCTTCCCGTGATCGGCATACCCATCGATGCGACTGCCCTCGGTGGAATTGACGCCTTGCTCTCCATTGCACAGATGCCCAGCGGAGTTCCCGTCGCCACTATGGCCGTGGGAAGGGCAGGGGCAAAAAATGCCGCCTTACTCTCCATTCGGATCCTGGCCGTGGAAGACAAGAGCCTTCAGAAAAAATTGCAGGCATTCATTCAGAAAATGGCACAAGACATTGAAAAGAAACAGGAAAACCTGACATCATGCCGGAAATCCTGAAAATCTCTTCTGAAAAACCGGAAGCAGCCCTGATAGCGAAAGCTGTTAAAACTCTAAAGGCGGGGGGGGTCATTGCCTATCCCACAGAAACTTTTTACGGACTCGGGGTCGATGGGAGTAACGAACAGGCCATAGAAAAGATATTCCGGATCAAAGGAAGAAATTTCAGAAATCCCATCTCCATCATTATCGGAAACAAAAAGGATTTAATCCCTTTGGTTGAAGAAATTCCCGAAAACTCCCGGACGCTTTTGCAACATTTCTGGCCGGGGCCTCTGACCATCGTATTTGCGGCATCATCAAACGTCTCTCCCCTTCTGACGGCCGGCAAGGGCAAGATCGGCATCCGGGTCTCCAGCGATCCCATCGCAACCGCTCTGGCAAAAGCCCTGTCCCACCCCATCACCGCCACCAGCGCCAACCGGTCGGGTGAAACGGAATGCACCACAGCCGCCGCAGTGATTCAATGTATCGGAAGCGATATTGACATGGTCATCGACGGGGGACCAACACCGGGGATTGCGGGATCTACGATCCTCGATGTCACCACCTCCCCCCCCGTCATTCTTCGGGAAGGCATCATTCCGGACTCCCTGATTCATTCATTTATTTGAGCCTACCATACTGAACCGAGGCTAATGGGTATGCCCTCTCAGTGTCACGGAACCTTGAAGCGAGGAGATGAAATCGAACTGGCCATCGACACCGTGGCATTCGGTGGAGCCGGAATCGGCCGCTATAAGGAGATGGTCGTCTTCATCCCTTATACGGTGGACGGGGATACGGCATCCGTCGAAATCGTCGATGTGAAGAAGCGCTTCGCCACCGCCGTGCTGAAATCAGTCAACACCCCTTCGACCTTCCGGACCACACCCCTGTGCACCGTCTACACCCAATGCGGCGCCTGCTCATATCAGCACATCGTCTATGATCATCAGCTCTTCCTCAAGTACCGGCAGATCCAAGACGCACTGGAGCGGATCGGACGGTTCGATCGCATTCCTCTGGAAGACACGATCCCTTCACCCCAGACTTACGGGTATCGAGGAAGGGTTGATGTTCACATCGCAACAGGGAAAGGACCATCCCGGAGTATCGGGTTTGCCGCCCGGGCGACTCATCGTATCGTCGATATTGAGCGTTGTGAAATCGCCCACGAAAGTATCAACGAGGCACTGTCTCTGTTAAGACGGGGAAGATCGACGCCCGGCCGTCAACCTCTTTGGTCAGTTCCGGCAGAAAAGGTTTTGGGAACCAGCGTTATCCGGCAGGTCAGAGGTCGGGAGATGTTCGTCCCCAGCGATGGATTTTTTCAGGCAAACGTCTATCTGACGGACACGCTGGTAACTGTTGTTGAGGAATTCTGCGATCTTTCGAAGACAGAGACGGTTCTCGACGGCTACTGCGGATCGGGTCTCTTTTCCCTTTTTCTAGCTCTCCGCTGCGCTCGGCTCTACGGCATCGAAGCGGATGAAAGTGCTGTTCACTGCGCCAGGGAAAACCTGAAACGGGCCGGTATTCATTCAGCAGCCTTTTACGCCGGCGACATGGCCCACATCCTCAGGAACCAGTTCATTCGGAAAAACCTTACTGTGGACGTGGCCGTCGTCGATCCGCCACGGACCGGGCTGGATCCTGACACGATTGCGGCCCTGGGCGTTATGAATCCCCCGAAGATCGTCTATGTGTCCTGCAGCCCCGCCACGCTGGCCCGGGATCTGCGATCCCTGGCCGGTTTCGGTTATGGCATGAGGAGGGTAAAGCCCCTGGATATGTTCCCCCATACAAGTCACGTTGAAACGGTCGTCCTCCTCGAACGGGACTCCTTGACGCCTCTTACGGAGGCGCAACAGAGCGGCGGAAGAAAATGAAAAGCTGGAAAGACATCAAAACCTATAGATCATAATCATCAATTTTCCATCTTTCCAGTTTTTCAAAAGCCTCTTCCGCTGCTTTTAAAAGGATTTTGATCTGGACAGGTTTGGTAAAAAAATCATCAAAGCCCGCAGCCCGGCATTCCAGAAGCCCGAAGAAGTTACTGTATCCCGTCAGCGCATGAATAATTCCAATCTGGTTTTCCACACGTATCCTTTTACAGAGTTCCACCCCGCTCATACCCGGCAGTTTCAGATCCAGAAACATGACCATGATGCTCTGGGTTTTAAGGGTATCCAACGCATCTTCGGCGTTTTCAGCGGTCCATACGTTATAGCCGGCGGATTCGAAGACCTCTTTAAACAGATTCAGAATATCAACTTCATCGTCTACGACCAATATCTTCTTCTGCTCCATTTCTTATCCTTTCTGCAACCGGTGTACCCAAAGAATCGAAATTATGAAACTTTATTTTTTTATCGCATGACGCTTCGCAGATGGAATCCGAATTCTCGGTATCTTTTTTCCGATCGCTGCAATGACTCCCCCATTCGCTTTCGCTCTGATTCCGATTGTTCCAGTTCCTGGATGATACGCTTTAAGACGGACAACTCTTCGATCAACTGTTTTTTTGTCTTTTTTTCATCCTTCATCGCCATGGATCCCATCATACAGATAGAGGATCGGATGTACTGTTGTCGGTCATGAAAATGCAGCAGTCTCGCGATCGCCATTTAAAGACACAACCTGTCCGGTTTGATGAAGTATTCACGGCAGCAGCCGTTCCGCCCCTGAGGGCACGACAAATGTCTTCACAACTCCTATAGGTTCACGGACAAAAACAATCATAAACGGAATCTGTCCCTTCGGGGCGATCCGGTCGTTGGAGACATCGCTTCCCTGGGGGTTTGAAAGTTCTTTCTGAAGCTGCTCCTCTGTCATGGTTGCCAGTTCATCAGCTGTAAGAAGATTTCCACAAAAAGATTCTCTTTCGCCCAGCAACACACCCCCATCGCCAACGATTTCTCCCCTGACTCTGATCCTGGTCATGGGGTGCACCGCCTGATTGACGGCAGTCCCCTCAACAACCCGGATGATGCCGAGGGATCCATTAGCGACAAGACGTTGACGGATATCCGTCAGGTCAACCTGAGCAGGTCCAACATCTCCTTTCTTCAAAGGGGCGCCATGGATCTTTTCAATCAATGTCGTTGCAGCGGAAGACGTGAAATCTGCGGCTTGCCTGCCGATTTCGGAAAAGAACCATAAATAAAGGCCGCCAACCAGAAGAACGACAAGCAGATATAGCCATTGTTTTCCCTTAGACCGGGCGGGTTTTTCTTCGATCCTCGGCCCGTCTTCTTCATCATGCTGTATTTTCATGTCCTCTGCTTTATCAACCTTCAAATGATCCCTGTCAAATTCGCTGAGATCTTTTCCAGCGGCTTCGATTTGCGGTCCCGGATCCCTTTCTTCATCTCGGATTTGTTCAGGATATTCCTTTTCAAAAGGATCGTGTTTTTCTTTTTTCCTCTCCGTGACCGGCATTGACGTTTGTGCAAAGTCCGGTTCAAGATCATTCTCGATCGGCGCCTGCGTTTTTTCCCACAGACGAATACGGGTATCTTCTGTGCCTGTCTCAAGTGATGGAGACAACATTTTCTCTGCGGCCGGTTTTTCAAGAAAGAATAAAGCTTTACAACGGCTGCACCTGACCCAAGCCCCCTCCCCGTCTATTAACGATTCATCAAACCTGTATTTTGTTTTACATTCTTTACACCGGACAATCATATTAACCCTCCTCAACGAACCGGAAAATATCTATTCTTCGATCACATAGATGTCCGGCAAGAAGCGAAACATCTCATTATAATCGAGGCCGTATCCCACAACAAAGCGATCCTCGATATGAAAACCCACATAATCAGCTTCAAATGCGACTTTTCTTCTTTCATTTTTATCCAGGAATACACAGACCTTCAATGTCTGTGGCTCCCGCTCCTTGAGCCTGTTGACGAGATAAGAGAGGGTAAGCCCCGTATCAACAATGTCTTCCACCACAAGCACATCCCTGCCCTTGATGGAAACCTCAATATCCTTCGTGATAACAATCTGTTCCGAACTCACCGTTTTTGATCCGTAACTTGCCAGCCTGACAAAATCAACGGTGCATGCAATCTGAAGAGACCGGATCAGGTCTGCCATAAAGATAAAAGCTCCCTTGAGAATGCCGATAACCATTAATTCCTTTCCCTGATAATCACGGGAAATCATATCGGCCAATTCCTGCACCCTTTTGTCAATTACCGACCTCGTGAAGAGGATTTCTTTTTTTTCATGTTCCATCACATATCCCCTTTTAAAAACCCGTCCATTGATACTCCCCTTGCTGCAACTTTTATGAAGATCATGAAGCATGATAGGCACGGACAAATTCATCGATGTTCGCCTGAATCATTCTTTCTCCTTTTTTCAGTTCTTCAATATGATTGAATTCGGAACAAAGACTCAGAAATATCCTGTCAAATCTGGATTTTTCACATCCGAGTGCGCCGTAATCGATATAATTTATCATATACTGGGAGCCATCGAAATAATACTTTCCAAATCGATTAACCGATGATGAACGAAAAGGCCATGAAACTTTGTAGGAAAAAAAATGAAAGGCAATCTCTTTGAGGACACCGTTCTTGAATTTTTCGGGAGCCGGCGTCTCGGCAATTCGGTTTGCGATCACGCAAAAATACTCCTTGATAAGATCAACATCTGTCACACAGAGACCATAAAGATACCAGTCATCAATTATCGCAATCAATGACCGCTTTTCTTCCCTTGAAATGTAATGATAACTGGGGCAGAAATGTCCTTGACATAAATCTTTTCCGTAAAAAGAAACATCTCGCAGATCAAGTCCACGGTTCTGGAGGGGATGGAGAAGGCAGCCCACTTTTTTTCTCTCGTCATCAAGAAATCCCAGATACTCGCAACTGTGGATGACCTCGTACCTTCTTGTCTGGTCCTCCGACATCTTGACCATATGGGAAAATCGAGGGATGTCTTCCGGCTTCCTGACGGTTTCTCGAAAATACTCTGTCCTTCGCCTCAATCTCCTGACGAGAGATTCCTTTGAGCTGTCAACATAATTGTATATTCCGCAACAGGCGCCGCAGGACTTGTCCGGATCCGGCTGGCACAGGTGGATAAACGGATCATCTTGCATGCAAAGACAACAGTCTTTAAAATGGCATATATTTTTGCCCCTATATATGAGGAATACTATTGCAGGTCAAGCAAAAAGATGATAAAAAGCATTTATTTATGGATCGAAGGAGGAATGTCTTATACAACAGTCGGATCATATGGAACTCGTCGAAGTAATACCGCTTCCCAACGACCTGACCGTCGAAGTGTGGGATCAATCGCGGCCCATTGCATCAGATACATCGAAAGTGGATATTTTCTTTAGAATGAAGGTTGACCTTGATCCGTCCTATTTCATCAATCCTGAACATTATCAATTGGTTAAGAAGGTCTTTGGCCCTCAGATTTTTTTCGAATATAGAATGGAACGGGCTTTCGTGAACAACCGCGAAAAAGACGCCGCCTTTCAGGAACTCCTGGCAGCATTTAAAAAAAACACACTCCCCTACCTTTCCAAGCCGGCGTTTCCTCGCAACCTTGCCATTTCGAAGCACCGGGACATAGAAAAAAATCCATATAAATACAGGCTGCTCTTCCAAAACCTCTCTATCTGAATCTTTATGGGATTTTTTTAAACCGGTGACAATAAATTATATTGACAAATGACAAAGATTTTATATAAAGTGCGCCACAAATTTCTTTTTTACAGGATTATGAATTATGTATGCAGTTATAAAATCAGGCGGAAAGCAGCATCGGGTTTCCGAAGGTGATATCCTTGCCGTTGAGAAAATCTGCGGTAACAAGGGAGATGCAGTATCCTTCAAGGAAGTATTGATAGTCGTCAAGGATGGGAAAATCGCAGTGGGAACTCCTTATATTGACGGCGCGAAAGTCGTCGGTGAGATTATGGAACAGACCAAAGATAACAAAATCACGGTGTTCAAAATGAAAAGAAGAAAAGGTTTTCACAAGAAAACAGGACACCGCCAGCCATTAACTCGGATGAAAATAAGGGAAATATCCATTTAAGCGGAGGAAGATATGGCACACAAGAAGGGACAGGGTAGTTCCCGCAATGGAAGAGACAGCAACGCCCAGAGACGGGGCATCAAGGTGTATGGCGGTCAGAAGATCAATGCGGGCTCCATCATCGTCCGTCAGGTCGGGACAAAGATTCATCCCGGCAACAATGTTGGTTTAGGAAAAGATTACACCATTTTCTCCAGAATTGAGGGTGTCGTAAAATACGAAAAGCTTGACAAAAGAAGAAAAAAAGTTAGCGTTTACGCTATATAACCAGCTTTTTTAAATAATGAGGAGGCTTTTTAGAAAATGGACGAGCGTGAAACCGGCGTTGTTAAATGGTTCAACGACAAAAAGGGTTATGGGTTTATTTCTCGTGAATCAGGTGAAGATGTTTTCGTACATTATTCATCCATTACTGGGGAAGGATTTCGCAGTCTGGCGGAGGGGGAGCGTGTGGAGTTCACGGTCAAGCAGGATCAGAAAGGTCAGGCAGCCGTGGATGTGCGTAAAATTTAACATCACGGGAATGCTTTGCATGAGCAGTTATGAATTGCTGACATCAAGCATGTGATTTCCGTTTCATAGCGAGAAAAGAGAGAAAGGCACTTTTAAACAAAGTGCCTTTTGTTTTTTTAACAAACGGAAAATGTTGCTTTTTTACCATCCCGATACTACAATTCGGTAATCCGGGAGATGACAGGATCAACATATGAAATTTATCGATGAAGTCAAAATATTCGTAAAGGCAGGTGATGGTGGAAAAGGCTGCGTCAGCTTCAGGCGGGAAAAATTTGTGCCCCGCGGCGGCCCGGATGGCGGAGATGGCGGGAAGGGAGGAGACGTGATTGTCCGCACTTCGATCAGCCATCGCACCCTTCTTGATCTGAAATACAGGCAGCATCATGTGGCAAAGCACGGCGGACATGGAAAAAGAAGCAACAAAACCGGCAGGAATTCCGAAGACGTTGAAATAACTGTTCCCGTGGGCACACTTATTCTTGATGCAGACACAGGCGAACTCCTGGCCGATTTGACGACCAACGGGCAATCGTTCATCGTCGCCAGAGGAGGCATCGGAGGTAAGGGTAATGCCAGGTTTGCCACATCGACCCGTCAGGCTCCCCGCTATGCCCAGGACGGCATAAAAGGCGAAGAGCGCCGGATTCGACTTGAACTCAAGCTTTTAGCCGACGTGGGCATCATCGGTCTCCCCAATGTCGGAAAGTCAACTTTCATATCAAAAGTTTCCGCCGCACGGCCAAAAATAGCAGACTATCCTTTTACCACAATCGTCCCGAACCTGGGCGTCGTCAGATACGGGAATTTCGAGACCTTTGTCATCGCCGACATACCGGGACTGATCGAAGGGGCCCATAAGGGTATGGGCATGGGAATTCGATTCCTCCGCCATATCGAAAGAACAACCGTCCTGTTTCACATTCTGGACATATCAAGAGAATCCTTTGAGAACGCCTGGCACGATTATGAAACGATAAATCGTGAACTTGCATTTTTCAGCCCGAAACTGATGGAAAAGCCTCAGGTTGTCGCAATCAACAAGATCGACCTCCCCATTACCGGGGAAAGGATGAAAAAAGCTATTGACACCTTTGAGAAAAACGGCGTAAAAGTATTGACTTTTTCTGCAATAACAGGTGAAGGCCTCCAAAACGTGATTCATGAAATAATCGAAGAACTGAAACTGAAAAATACAGATTAAAAAACCATGAACAGAAAAATACTCCTCGCAAACTCAAAAAGGGTCCTCATTAAAATCGGCAGCGCCGTTTTGACCGGCGAGGATGGATTGGATCTTCAGATCATCGAGCAACTCGTGGATGAAATGGCGCAACTGACAAAAAAAGGGTACCAGATTGTAATTGTCACCTCCGGCGCCATTGCCTCCGGCAAACACAGAATGGGACTCACGGGCAAGTTGAAAAATATGCCCCAGAAACAAGCGGCGGCAGCCATCGGGCAGGGAAGGCTGATGAGAGTATATTCCAACGCCTTCGGGAAATACGGCCTGTTCGTAGCGCAGATTCTTCTGACCATGAGCGACCTGACGGATCGAAAACGATTTCTGAACATCCGCAATACCCTGTCCACGCTCATTGAATGGGGCGTCATCGCCGTTATTAATGAGAATGACACCGTCGCCGTCGATGAAATCAAATTCGGCGATAACGATCATCTCGCCGCCATGATTACCAATATTATCGAAGCCGACCTTCTCATAAACCTGACCAGCACGGAAGGTCTCTTCGACAGCAACCCCTCGCAATCCGGGAAGGCGAAACTTATCTCCGTTGTAAAGGAGTTTACGAAAGAAATCGAAGCGGCGGCCACGGAAGAAACCACAGCGGTAGGATTGGGCGGCATGAAAAGCAAGGTTCTGGCTGCCAGAAAAGTGACGGCGTTCGGCATACCCTGCATTATAGCGCCCGGCAAGAAAAAAGGTGTTCTTCAGGACATCTTTGCAGGAAAAGAAATCGGAACCCTGTTTTTACCCACGAACGAACATCTGAGCAGCAGAAAATACTGGATTGCGTTCACGTTGAGATCGCGTGGCAGGTTGTTTCTGGATGACGGGGCAAAGAAAGCCCTTCTTGAGGAAGGGAAAAGCCTGCTGCCGTCAGGCATTGTAAAAGTCGAGGGAGAATTCGCCATTGGCGACCCTGTCGCCTGTGTTGATGCGGAAGGAACTATCGTGGCCAAGGGTCTGGTAAATTACAGCGCACCGGAGATTCGAAAAATCATGGGGCTGAAATCTTCCCGGATAGAACAGATCCTCGGATACAAGGACTATGATGAGATTATTCACCGGGACAATCTGGCAGTGACCAGACAGGGAGAAAAACAAAAATGACCTTCTAATCAAAGAAACATTTCCGCAACACCCTCCCCTGCGGATCAAAAGCAGTTCCCTCCATTTCCAGCAGGGTTTTCTTCAATTTCAAGCCGCCTCCGAATCCACCGAGTTCTCCGGTTGCCCGGATAACACGGTGGCAGGGAATCACGAGAGGAAAAGGATTCCTCGATAAAGCCATGCCCACCGCCCTGGCGCCCTGCGGGATGCCGATGCTTTCCGCCAGGTGACCGTATGACATGACCCGCCCTCTCGGAATCCGCCGGGCCTGCATATAAACCTGCCGCTGAAATACCGAGCAGACGCCCATATCCATTCTATCCAGAGAAAATTCAACAGCGCCTCCCTCAAAATATTCTCGAATCTTCAGACAGAGGAGATCCATGTCTTCATGTGGCTGCCCGGCGTTTTCGGAAAAAGTCTGATCCGGCAGACGGTTTCCTTGCCGGCCGCCTTCGGGCAGTAAAATCCGGTAAACCTGTCGCACTTTCTCCTTTTGGGTGTGTATTCCGCTAAAATCGGCCACCTGTTCCGGAGCAAAGCGGCCGGCTATTC
>CAZIQY010000078.1:0-13203 GCA_964541605.1 uncultured Syntrophaceae bacterium
GAAATATGTTAAGCTTTTACAAATTTTATGTACTAACTATTCCGGACAGTAGTGGCCGCTTATATAAAAAGGAGTTGCAAGGCACATATTGGGATTTTGTCGGTGATACGAAAAACCTTACAAAAGAAGGGGCTACTCCATTGCCCAACGGAAAGAAACCTTTAGCTTTGATCGAGCGAATAATTGATCTCGATGGCCGACAAGACAGTCTTGTGCTTGATTTTTTTGCAGGATCTGGAACCACTGGCCATGCAGTAATCAATAAAAATGTCGTTAGTAACGGCAAGCGAAGATACATCCTTGTTCAGTTTCCCGAACCTCTCGATCCATCAAACAAAGATCAGAAATCTGCTGCAGAATTCTGCGATGAGATCAGAAGACCTCGTAATATAGCCGAGTTGACCAAAGAACGCCTTCGTCGAGCTAGCAAAGAAGTCCGAGAAAACAATCCGCTTTTTGCTGGCGACCTCGGATTCCGCGTCTTCAAGCTCGACTCCACTAATATCCGTGCCTGGGAGCCGAACCGGGCAAATCTTTCGCAAACCCTTCTTGATTCGGTTGACCACCTGAAGGATGGGCGTTCTGAGGCGGATGTCCTCTATGAGCTTCTCCTCAAGCTAGGCCTCGATCTTTGCGTCCCCATTGAGCAAAAGGTGGTAGCCGGAAAGAACATCCACAGCATCGGTGCTGGAACACTCCTCGTCTGCCTCGCATTACAGATCGGCAGGGAAGAGGTCGAGTCACTGGCCCTCGGTATCGTGGAATGGCACAAGGCGCTGGCCCCAGCCGGCGAAAGCACGGTTGTTTTCCGCGATAGTGCCTTCGCCGACGACGTGGCCAAGACCAATATTACCGCCATCCTGGAGCAACACGGCCTGGAAAGAGTGAGAAGCCTATGAAACTTCACTTTGAGCCCAATCTGGACTTCCAGCTAGCCGCCATCGAAGCGGTGTGCGATCTCTTCAAGGGACAAGAGATCTGCAGGACCGAGTTCACTGTCACCCACGATCCGGCGGACCCGCAGGCCCGCTTGGGATTTGCGCAAAACGACCTGGGTATCGGGAACCGATTGACGCTTTTGGACGACGAACTGCTGAAGAATCTGAACGAAATCCAAATACGCAACGGATTGCCGCCCTCTTCGACGCTGGCCTCAGGCGATTTCACCGTGGAGATGGAAACGGGAACCGGTAAGACCTACGTCTACCTGCGCACGATCTTTGAACTCAACCGGCGCTACGGCTTCACCAAATTCGTCATCGTGGTTCCCTCCGTGGCGATCAAAGAGGGGGTCTACAAATCTTTGCAGATCACGGAGGATCATTTCCGCACCCTTTACGCCAATGTCCCCTTCGAGTACTTCCTCTACGACTCCTCAAAGCTGGGACAAGTCCGGAACTTCGCCACCAGCCCCCATATCCAGATCATGGTGGTCACCGTGGGGGCCATCAACAAAAAGGACGTCAATAACATCTACCAGGAAAACGAAAAGACCGGCGGAGAGAAGCCCATTGACCTGATCCGGGCCACTTGCCCGATCCTGATCGTTGACGAGCCGCAAAGCGTGGACGGCGGCTTGGAGGGCCGTGGTAAAGAGGCCCTGGGGGCCATGAACCCCCTCTGCACCCTGCGCTATTCCGCAACGCACGTGGACAAACACCACATGATCTACAAACTGGATGCCGTGGATGCCTACGAGCGCAAGCTCGTCAAACAGATCGAGGTCGCCTCGGCCGCGATCGTCGGTGCACACAACAAACCCTATGTCCGGCTCCTTTCCGTAAGCAACAAGCGGGGCGTGATCAGCGCCCGCGTGGAACTGGACGTGGAGGAAAGCGGCAAGGTCCGGCGTCGGGATTTGAATGTCCAGGACGGCGATCTTCTAGAACTGACCACCGGTCGTGCTGTCTACCATGACTGCCGCGTGGGGGAGATCCGCGTTGAGCGGGGAAAAGAGTTCATGGAACTTCGCGTGCCCGGGGCCGAGCATTTTCTGCGCCTCGGCCAGGCCTTCGGCGATGTGGATGCGCTGGCCGTGCAGCGGGAAATGATCCGGCGGACGGTTAAGGAACACCTGGACAAGGAGAAGCGGCTGCGGCCCCAGGGGATCAAGGTCCTGAGTCTATTCTTCATCGACATGGTCGAAAGGTACCGCAAGTACGATGCCGACGGGAACCCGGAAAAGGGCGACTACGCCAGGATCTTCGAGGAAGAGTACCAGCGGTGGGCAAAACATCCTGATTACCAAACCCTCTTTCAGGAAGTCGATCTGACGGCAATGATTGAACAGGTCCATAACGGTTATTTTTCGATCGACAAGAAGGGCGGATGGACCGACACCGCGGAAAACAACCAGGCCAATCGGGACAATGCGGAGCGGGCCTACAACCTGATCATGCGCGAGAAGGAAAAGCTCCTGAGCCTGGAAACACCCCTGAAATTCATCTTCTCGCATTCGGCGCTCAAGGAGGGCTGGGACAATCCCAACGTCTTTCAGATTTGCGCCTTGCGGGAGATGGGAACCGAACGGGAAAGGCGACAGACCATCGGCCGGGGGTTGCGTCTCTGTGTGAACCAAAACGGCGAGAGGCTGCGGGGATTTGAAACGAACACCCTGACCGTGGTCGCGACCGAGGGCTATGAACAGTTTGCGGAGAACCTCCAGAAGGAGATCGAGGCCGATACGGGTATTCGGTTCGGCATCGTGGAAGAACACCAGTTTGCAGCCATCCCTATCATAGGGGCAGACGGTAAAGTGACGCCCCTGGGGATTGAGAAATCCAAAGCGCTTTGGGGATATCTGCGTGAGCAGGGATACATGGATTCCAAAGGTAAGGTTCAGGATAGCCTGAAGAAGGCCCTGAAGGAAGGGACGTTGACAGTGCCGGAAGCTTTTACCGCCCAACTGCCGCAGATCAAGGATGTACTGCGCAAGCTCTCTGGAAAACTGGAGATCAAAGATGCCGATAAGCGTATACCGGTGCGAACCCGACAGGCTGTGTTGCACAGCGAGGAATTCAAAGCCCTATGGAATCGGATCAAGCACAAGACGACCTATCGCGTCATGTTCGACAATGAGAGGCTGATCAGACAGTGCATCAAGGCGATCCAAGATGCCCCGCCGATCGCCGCGACGCGGCTTCAGTGGCGCAAGGCCGATCTGGCCATCGGCCGCGCGGGAGTTGAAGTCGAAAAGCTCCAGGAGTCCATGCCTGTTTATCTGGCCGAGCACGACATTGCGTTGCCCGATTTGCTGACGGACCTTCAGGACAAGACCCAGCTCACACGGCGGACTATTGCCCGTATCCTGACGGAAAGCGGAAGGCTCAACGACTTCAAACGCAATCCCCAGCAGTTCATTGAGCTGGCAGCGGAGGCGATCAACAGGGCCAAGCGGCTGGCAATCGTGGACGGCATTAAGTATCAGCGCCTGGGAGATGAATACTATTACGCCCAGGAACTTTTCGAGCAGGAAGAGTTGATGGGGTACCTGAAGAACATGCTCACCGATACTCAGAAGTCAGTATTCGAGCATGTGATTTACGATTCAGGTACTGAAGAAGAGTTCGCCCGCCAGTTGGAGAGTAATGAGGCAGTCAAGGTCTACGCCAAGCTTCCCGGCTGGTTCAAGGTGCCCACACCCCTGGGCACGTACAATCCCGACTGGGCGGTCTTGGTGGAGATTGACGGCACCGAGCGGCTTTACTTCGTCGTGGAGACGAAAAGCAGCCTGTTCATAGACGAACTACGGGAGCGTGAGAAGGCGAAGGTCGCCTGCGGACAAGCGCACTTCCAGGCTCTGGCAATCGGCGAGAATCCGGCACGCTTTGTAAAGGCTTCTACGGTTGAGGATATGCTGACATCGGCGTAATCGAGCTTGCACATCACCAGCTGTTCAACGCGCCTTTTCAGTGACATTTCAAAAACCTCTCATTATACTTAAAAGTTGAGCATCGCTGAGCTCTTCAATGCCCCTTGATCTGATCTCCTCTCCTGCTTTTCCAAGATGATCGCAAATAATATCGAACAGCTGCTGATCGGAATAAGATGATAATTTTCTTGAGCTGGACATACTTACAAACGATTCGATAGAAGCAATTCGCCTCCTTAAATTTTCCCGCATTTCGATTTACCTCCACGGAAGATTGTTTTCCTGCGCGGCTAACCTTACCCCTTATTCTGATGTGTTATGTGGTTAGCCTATCTTTACTGAATAACCGAATACCAATCCTTGTCAAACAGCTCTCATCGAAGTCTCCATACTTCTTGTGTAGCTCTGCCAGTCGCACCTGAAATCCGATCTCCCGTTCCTCTTTCGTGTAACCCTCAGCACAAATGACTCGCTCCCGATCAGGAATTAACGAAAGGTTACCTGTACCTCCAGCCTTCTGTTCAAGTCGTATGATTCTTCCTTTGATGCCCATGATTTCCTCCTCTCATTTAGATACGCCGGTCTTCTTTTCTAAGGCCTGAACGCGTTGCTCCAAATCGCTGCCCTCTATGATTCGGAGCAGTATTGACGACATATATGCGAGCGATTTTCCCAGATTCACCTCTACTTCTCCCGACTCTACACGGTTGATCAAACCCGCCAGGTAGCGCCGTAAATCTTGTGCGTTTTGTAGTCTCTTCATGGGTCTTTGCCCCCTTTTCTGTATTTAACTAACGAGTTAACCATTTGAAATATTATTATTAAATCTCCCCACCCCCCTATATACCTGCTGTCTTGCCCTTGCCGATGCCACCAAGACACCGATGTGTACATCGCAGTAGTCATAAATCTTCGCCTTTTCCTTCCCCGGCGCCGGCCGTAGAACGCGCCCCAAGTATTGTGTAAGCCGTCCGTCAAACTTTATTGGTGTCGCCAAGAAAAGTGTTGAAAGTCCCTTGCAATCGAAGCCCTCTCCGATCAGTTGGCCGGTGGCAATCAAGACCTTGATCGTCCCAGCGTTCAGTCGTTCCACAATGGCCTTCCTTGAGCCGTTCGACACTTCCCCCGTAAGGATGGCCGTCTCGACACCACACGGGAAAATAAGGGCTGCCAGCGCACTGCAATGTTCTCTCCGGTCCGTGAGGACGAGACAAATCCCGCCGCCGTTTGCGGCCTCCCGGATAACGTCCTTGGCGATGAATTGGTTTCTGTCTGCATCTTCCGTCAGCTCGGACAGGACGCGGGCATATTCCTCTGAGGCATCATAGGAGGATGTGAAGATCGTTTCCCTTAAGATGACCTCGACATCGAGGATGATGTCCTCCTCGGTAAGGTCAGCCTGCTTCACCTCGATCTTCCGCCCCAGGTGCCAACCGATGAGCTTTGTCAACCCGTCGCGGCGGTAGGGTGTAGCAGACAGGCCCAACATAAATTTGCAGTCAAAGGCGGTGACGGCATCAATGAATGTTCTGGATGGGCATCGGTGACACTCATCAATGACCAGATGGCCTATGTGTACCTGGATCTCTTCGGCTATGGGGTAGACGCTGTTGACGATGCCAACGGTAATCCTGTCGCCGATCTGCCTCTTGCCGTTGCCGATGATACCGATCTCCTCCTGTGGGATGCTCAGGAATTGCTCGATACGTTCGATCCACTGGTCCATGAGTTCCTTACTGTGAACGATAACCAAGGTAGGTTGCCGACGTTGTGCAATGATCGCCAAGGCCATGACCGTCTTGCCGCTGCCAGTAGGCGCCTGCAAGACTCCGAAGTCTCGGCCCAAGACATCCGTGGTGGCCTGTTGCTGAAATTCCTTTAGGACCCCGGCAAAGGTGAAATAAACTGACGGCAAGGTCCGCCGCTGGTCGATGATCTGATAATGGCTGCCCGTTTCCTTGCAAAAGTAGAGAATGAGTCCCATAGCGCCCCGCGGTATCGACAGTCCGCCCGGATGGTTTTCGTAGAATGTCAACCAGTGTTCCGTTCCGCCGTTCCATCGAGACAACTTGTGGTTGTCAATCCATCTGGGGTTTTCGATGGTAAAGGTATCACGGATTTTCCGCATCAGGGGTTCCGGCGCTCCGGTAATATCGATTTGGTTCGTGAGGGTGATTTTCATATCGGTTCACCTCGCTGCGCTGCTCTGATGACTCTGAGCGATTCCGCCCTGGCTTCTGGGGTTCCCTGGGAATATGGATTTTGCCAGATGCATTCAGGTAGGGCCTCCTCTAGTTTCGGTCCAACACGCCCATGGGGTTTACTGCCAAAACTGCCAAAAGGGGGTTTTGTATGTTTTGGCAGTACCTCATGGAGGGGCATTTCTGATTTCAGTGCTTTCAATCGTGCCAAGTATCTGCTCATAACACCCCCCTCGGATTCACCGTGTACGAAACCTTTGGTCGTCCTCCCTGCACCGACGGAGAAGCCATCGAGGATGAAAGCCAGTCAAGATCTTCCAGCAAGGTCAAAGCGTCTCTCACCCTCTCCGGTTCAGACAGGCCAGACCAGCCATTGTGGTAAATATCCCTTGCGCTGAAAGTGGTTTTAAGCTCTCCCCGCTTCAACTTCAGGAGAATGGCTTTGGCTGTGGAAACATCCGGGGTCGTGATACTTGCGTACGCTCTCCGGGTATGACTTTGCAAATATTCGCCCCATGCGACTGCTGCCAAAACTGACGAAACCCCAACAGGACCAGTTTTACCATCCGCCAGATGTATCAGCAGAGCAATCGCCGGTATCAATTTCCGGTACTTTGAAAAATGGCTCTCAAGGGCCGGGGAAAGATCACCGATTCTAAGTTGGATTTCGAGTGTCGTACGCCATTCAAGAAACAGTTCCCGGCCGGCATCGTCAAACCGCAAGTAGGGTATTCCTTCAGGCTCCCCGTTCGCCCCCTTGTCTTGTACCGCGCCGAGGTCCAGAGGATTCAGTTGATCCAGATACTCAAATACCTTGTTGGCCGCCTGCTTTCCCTCATGGTCCGGCCAGCGGTCAATGTCCTTCCAGTCGCTACCCATGTCCGGCCAGACCAGCATTGAGAATCGCTGTATCAGACCGTCATCTCCGGATGTGCCTTTGACAGCGTGTCGGATATATTCTGCAATTCGTGCCGGCTGCGTGCTGCCTAAAAGCGACAAGCAGACAGCCGGGATATAGAGATTCAACCCCCGCCCTATCCGGTCAATTGTATAGGAGCTATCCCCGTTCCATGCGGTTAGGTAGAATCCCCTGTCTCCTGCAGCATCTTCTCGGTCGAGCCCCTTTAGGAGTGAGACCATTTCGTCTCGGTATGTAAGGAATCCATTTTGATTATGACGAAGCAACTCTCCTAAGGCTGCTACGGTGGTATCATTAGCAATGTACCGTCGCAGTGTCGGTTCGTTGACTTCTTCAACCTCAAGAAGATTTGCGACATCAGCGTGAGGGTTTTTTTTCAACACCACTCTGGCTGCTTTTTCTGCTTCTTCATATTGAATCTTCAGCAGTCTCGACTTTCTCTGATATTCTATCTGTTGAGCCTGGAAGGTTTCCCCAGACTGTGCCGCCAGTCTCTTCAGTGGTGCGAGTGCCGCTTCCATCGCTGGTGATTTCATAACGCCGGATCGACCCACAAGAAGCGCCCACACATTCGGGACTGTTGTCCAATCGGTACGCGCTTGTGGACGGATTCCTACTTTTCGGCCTACTACCGATGCAAGTGCCGCCATGATTGCAGCACCCACAAAATCGGGCGGGCATTGGAAACGCTCTGTAATGTCGGCTGCCCATGGCTTCAAAGCGATAGGGAGTAAATCCATGTCAAACGGCTCGACTGGAGGGAGCTCGTCGGGAAGGGATAGTGGCTCCGGCCATGCATCGGTGTGTGGTGCCTCCTTCGACTCCTTCTGCCGTAAATGACTATCACCAAAGAAGGCAGTACAACCGTCAAGGGCTTTCCTGATTGTGGCTTCGCCGTAGGTACTACTCCCATGCTTCTCATCCCACTTTTCTCGAAACAGCCCAGATTTCCGGAAAGCTTCATCCAGCGTGGCTGTATCGCGGCCAAGCCAAAAAGCAAGGTGGCTGCATAGGGCCATGTCCCCTTCACTTTGTGAAGGATAGGCTGAGAAATCGCCGTTCCAGAGACGCCGAATCTCTGGGCCGGACTTACTTGCGAAAGCCTTTTCAAGAAGGGATCGCCACTCGCCGGGGGGTGATTCCATCCGGGATTTCTTCTCCTGCTGGGGGGCCTTCTCCAGCGTGCCGAATACCTGCTTGTAAAAAGCGTCGATATCCATCTGGCGAGGTTCGATAGTGCGAGAAAATCCATCCAACATGTGGCCGGTTAACGTCACGTACCTCCCGGACTGATAGACTTCGATTGCGCCCTTCCGCTTTCCGTCTACAGGGAGCTTGCCTTTCGCAAATGCTCTGATTCCCTTCCCGGATGGGCTCACTTCTACATATGAGGGGTTCAGTCTCTTGATAAGATCAGCAACTTCTGGGAGAACCGTATCAAGGGTGTTGGCAGAGGGGGTCACGCCATCGAAAGCGGGGCAGCGACAATTATCGAAATCGAAGGCAACCAGAGGGTCTGTCTGCGTGAGGACAAAACCGATTCCATCGAATTGGTTTGCTGCCGCTTTCACCGTCAAGAAGTGTGACCATGAAGATGGATCATCGGTTCGTGCCAGCTTCCCCGAAGGCATAAACGGTGGTTTGGTAGGCTTGCCGCCCTCCTTCCGGAGGAGCGATTTCCAGCACACCCATTGCCGGTATTGTTTGAGGTCATCTGGTATGTTTTCGTAAATTGGTTTCAGCATTGCCCGCCCCCTTATGATAGTATCCGTGAGCGGCTTTCAAGCCATTTAACGAATGATTCTCGCTCGTAGGCCACGGTATTACCCAACAGGATTTTCTGAACGTCTTTTGTTTCACCCAGACAATCCAAATTTGCCAGACTCCTGCCGGTGTAACCGCTGAGCTCTTTCAGCCGAGGGAATGTTCTGAGAATCCAAGGAGGAAATTCATTGATAAGTACGCTTAGATCGGGGTGCCGTCGTTCCGCCCGGTTGTTGGGTTCATCTTTTTTGGGGGCGGCAACTACTTTGCTTTCTTTTTGGTGTGACATTTTTCTACCTCCAGAAGATTTTATTGAAGGGCTTAGTGTGTCCTTCTGAAGGTAAGGGGCGATATTCGATATCGAATATTCGATGTTGAATATCGAATGAGAAAAAACCCCTCAGTGAACTTGCAGGCTTTTAATTTCAGTTTTGATGGAGGGGTTTTATATAGAAATATTCCAAGGAGTGGCTGTATCGGTAAAGCTGTACTGGGTGCCTGTCCTGATGGTATTTTTCAGGTAATCGGCCAGTTCCGGGGATTGTTTGCGTATTTTTTCACATGCGCGTTTTATTGCTTCCCGCGCCCGATCCATATCATCCTTGACGCTCTCATTGACTTTTTTCGGCGCCCGATGATGGAGAGGTTTCTTGCCATACACATTGAGGCCATTCTTCATCCGTTTCAGTTCGGCGATTGCTTCTTCCCTTTCACATTGAAGTGAATCAGGTTCGTTAATTATGTCATACAGATCCTGAATTTTCTTTTTCAATACTTTTTTCCCTTCAGCGTCAATCCCATCATCTTGCATACTGGAAATGCTCATGCTTTGACTGTCAACAGATTTCGTCAGGTCATCTTCACCCATCATGGCATCCCTCTTCGGGGGTTTAACAGAATCGCATAAGTCTGTAACATGGATAGATTTACCAGGGTGCAGCATAAGATTTACGATGTAGGTTAGTCCATCCATATTTATGATCGGATTTAGTCGTTTCCCATCATGCCAGATTTCCCATGTATCACCATGACAGATAAATGCATTTTCATAATCGGATTTTCTCTGTTCATATTGTGTAGTGTGTTGTTCCCCTTCTATTATTTTGTCTATCTCTTTCAAGCTGTATAGCACCCAACATGGTTCTTGAATCAGGATGCCTCGATTGCCTTCTGCTAGACGTCTTGTAAGAAATATCCACTCATCTTTGAAATTTGCGTCGGGCTTGTCGTGATAGACGCTAGAAGGGAATGCTGCATCCAGCAGGAACAAATAGGAATCCTCATCGTGTATTGTCTGGTAACATTCAAGAAGGTCATAGATCGATCTGTCAACAGAAATAATCTTCTCGATATGAGAATCAGGGGTCTCTGGAACAGGAAGAATTTCACCCGGAATATCAAATACGATGCAGTATTTTACCGGGTGCTGCTCGTGCCTTATTTCGGCATAGGAACTTGAGTAGGGATACAGCGTAATTCTCTCTATGGGTACGCCTGGGAGTTTATCGTGGATTTTTTTTACCCATCGTTTAGCGTAAATTTGCAGAGGTTCGAGCTTTAGAGGAAAAATATCACGATCATTATCTTTCATTTCTGGAATGGGCAATTTGACACTCATCAGGGTCTGCGTCATTCTTGTATCCTCCTGTGGGGCTCCGGCTTTCCGAGAAAACAGAACGGCGCTGCCAACCTCCGTATTGTCTAAGTTCTCATATATCCCGCCGAGATCAAAGACGCCTTCATCTCCAATGTTCAAGAGCAGAACAAGCCAGTGGTGGCGAAAGCGATAATCGTCAGGGCGAATGTTTTCGCGTATGATAAATTCGGGACTGTAGAATGAGCAAAATCCACCTCTCTCTTTCGACTCTTGCGCAGAAAGTTCCCAGAAGAGATTCCACATGCCGTACAGAGGGTGGTCCCAGATTTTTTCTCTGTCGGTGTTCCCGTCTTTGTCTCTATACTGCTTCTTGACTTTCCCCCTTGTTGGTTTTCCGTCTGGATCATCTTCAGGGTCCATCCACGGAACTATGTCAACGTCAACATCCGGGGTAACCCATATAATGATCGCATAGAACGGTCCTTGGGGACTGGGGAGTTTGGTGGGTTCAAAACAATGTAGTGTGATTTTATCGATCTTGTTGGATTTGATAGCCCACTTGACTGCTTGGGATTTCATTAAAAGAATGTTTAAGTTGCTTAATTCCGGGGTCATCACGGTGCGGCTCCTGAATGCGCTTCTGGTAGTTAGGGGGACAGGACAGCGTGTATGACCGCTGTTAAGACTGCAGAGCCTATCCCCCTGATTATCCGGGTATGAGGAATCACTTTTCTTTCCGCAGCTTCATTCTTTCCAATCCCATTGTTTCGATAAGTCCAGCTGCTTTGAGGATACATTCAAGGCTGATGTTCGGAAGTTCATCGTTCCCTGACATATAATCCGAAAGGTATGAAGCAGATGGCGGCAGGATACCTTGGCGCGTACAGACAAGATATGTCACTGACTCGGCCTCGATTTCACGAATGTTCTCCCCTAAACCACGTCGATCCGGCCACCATTTTATATTCGGTGAGCCAATGTGGCCGCAGTAGAGATGCGCCAATTCGTGTATTATTGTGGCATATTTGGCTTCCTGGCTCATATTTTCGTTGACGAGAATACGGTAGTGGACCGGAAGTAAGGCAAATATCTCCTCGCCGTTCTTATTCTTGCCAATCAGAAAAGGAATTTTATCCGACGTCTTGGAATCTTGAATAATGATTGAACCAGCAGATTGCGATCCCTCTTTAGAGATTGTGATTTTCACGCCATCGCGCTTGGCATTTTCAATGGTTTTGTCATACGTGCGTATTGCTACATACCCTGATAGACCTTCAAAGGGATTGTTTACAGCTTTTGGCAAAGGAATGGCTTTCGGACCCGGATCTGTGTCTGAAACATCAAACACGAACATCACTGGTCCCATAGGCTGAAGTATAACAAGAGGACGCGCCCCCGCTTTCAGGACCCGCCCATAACGTTCTCGCCAGCGAATAGCCGGGGCTACAAATTGAGCACCGGGCATTTGCACATGTAGCAACATCCCATTGTATGGGGAATAAAAACGGAATCGAGAAACAAAGTCCATAAGTTTCCGATATGCACCGCCAAATCGGTATCGCCGTGCACTACTGAAGAGCTCATCGAGGGAGTGCTTGGCGGCGTCTTTGTCCCAAATTTGGGCAGGTGTCAACCCAGGGAGATACTCCAGTTTCGGAGTTGCATCGAGTACCATGGCATATGTCTCCCAAGCATTCTTGCCTGTTACATATTGTTTTACAAAAACACCTTGTAGCTGATGTTCAGAACCTTCCCTAAGCGCTTTGCCATCTCCTTGCCAATGGGACACTTGCCGTTTTCCATCTCAAAAATATGGCGCTCGGGAATGCTGGTCAGCTCGGCAAGCTTCATCTGTGTCAACCCCTCCCGGTATCTCGCCCCGGCCAAAGCCTTGCCGATGAGCTGTTCTTCCGAGTATTCCGGGTAGGCGTCACGCCAGGCGATGAAATCGGATTTATTATGTTTTTCTTTCTGTTCCATATTGCTCTATCTGAACAAGTCGCCATGTGTTCCAGTGCGTTCAAATATGATCATGCTTCCTTCAAGCCGGTAAATCAAAAGCCAATCCGGTGCAATATGGCATTCTCGTCGGTCTTTGAAGTTGCCGATGAGGAGG
The DNA here is from genome assembly GCA_964541605.1 of uncultured Syntrophaceae bacterium. Lineage (GTDB taxonomy): Bacteria > Desulfobacterota > Syntrophia > Syntrophales > UBA2185 > CAZIQY01. The sequence continues at coordinate 12,469 of CAZIQY010000078.1, forward strand.
TGATCCCTGTGTTTGTGTGCAAGCGGTATTTCGTCAATAAGCCTGCGAAGGATGGACTTAATGCTTTCCTGATCATGGCCTCGCCTGATCATCAGCTTCAAGTCTTTTTCAAAGCGCTTTGTATAGACGGGCGTCCGCATCAGACACCCAGCCTATCGAACATATCATCCGCGTCTTTGCATTCCACAAGCCCCCTACCCTCTTCGCTATCCTTGAAAGCCTTCAGCGTCTTTTCATTTGGAATCTCAACGGGAAAGGGCAGGCCACGCCGCAGTTTCACTTGCCGGAAAAAGATATTGATGGCCTCAGTGGTTGACATCCCCAAGCTTTGCAGGATTCCTTCAACCTCTTTCTTGAGTTCCCGCTCTGTGCGAGCGTTGATCATTGCGGTCCTTGCCATATTTTTTACCTCATTATATTTTTACATATTGTGTGACATCTGCTTTACATTGTCAAGCATCTATTCCAGCATCTATTCTTGATAAGTCCGCCACCCAAGATCAAGCCCCTGTATCCTCATTTTCTGATATTGACAACCTGCCCGGCGCCCGCTTTGGCCTTCTTTTCTCGCACTGCCTTCTTCCCTTGATCTAAGACGTTCGTCATGGTGGCGAAAGCTTCACGTAACCGCGTCTCATTCATTTTCGCGTACCGTTGCGCCATGACCATCGTCTTATGGCCTAGTATCTACTTGCATAAATTAGAGAACTTGTTTTCAGGTTTTACGTTCTTTAC
>CAZIQY010000079.1:0-13188 GCA_964541605.1 uncultured Syntrophaceae bacterium
GTGGCTCACTTTTCACGACCGAAAATGGCTCACTTTGAAAAGACCGTTGACAGGAGCATCTTAATCACCTTGTACTGGAAGATATCTATCAACTTTTTCTCAGTAATCCGCAACCCCTGATCATCAAAAATCGATTTTTGCCAGTTATTTAGAACGGTATCTACAAGTCCTCAATTTATGTGATGGGATTATACCGAAGATAACGACTTGAAGTGCTCAATAAAAAAAGCAGGACCATTTCTGACCCTGCCTTTCTGTAATCAAATTGATCATTTGCTTCTTAAACTTTCTCCTGACCCCTGTCAACCCAAGTGATAGGTTCTGGAATAGCAGTAAAACCCGTTAAGATCAAAGCTCCATCATGTTGAGGGTTAATCTTTATGTTTGCCCTTCCCTTTTCCTTTGCCTTTGCTCTTTCCCGAACCGTCGTAAAGATCCTGGCCTCTTTTCAGGGCGTGAAACTCTTTCGACCCGGGTTTGATGCCCAGACTCTTTGCAAGGGCTCCCCAGCCTTTTCCCTTCTTCTGTTTATATTCTTTGACGACGTATTCCGGCGGCCGGTTTGACATCTCACCTAACCGCATGACCATATAGGCATCCGCCGGTTTGTCGACATTACTCAGAACGGCACTGACCTGAGCGTCGCCAATATGAAACCGAGTGCAGAGCTTTGCCCTGAATCCCGAAGGATCCGCTTCGGCTTTGATGTTAATATCGGGCATCCAGTCAAAATCACCTGCTACAGCTATGGATGAAACAAGAAATAGTATCGCTGCGGCTCCAAGTATAATCTTAAAAACTCTCATATGACCTCCTTGTGCTTTTTACGGAATTGCAATTACTGTGTCTTTGGGTATAAGTTGACGTATTGGATTACAATATTATAATTCATGATAAGATGTCCATAAATTAGTACCACTCGAAAGGTTGTATGGATGACGAGAAACAGGTTCTCAATGTTACAGGAAGCACAAACACCCCCGACCACCTGAAAAAATCACCCTTCCAAAATTGCACATTTAATTGAAAGTACTCAATGAATTTTCTTCAGTACATTTTCGTCAAAAATATCGGATACATGATCAAACCAGCCAGGAGGCCAGGAATATATCCCAGGAATATGACGATTACAAAGAAATCGCGGCCACACAGGGAATCCCCTAACGAAATATCTTCTTGACAGGCCACCCACAAAAAGTTACACTTTAATATAACTTATTTGAGGAGAATGTTATGCGCTTTGCGGGAATAAAAGAACTGAAGCACAAAACCATGGACATTCTGATGCAGTCCAAAGAAGGCGATATCATCATTACTGCTCACGGAAAACCCATGGCCGTCCTTCACCACATCACCGAGGAAGATCTGCAGGACTACCTGATTGAAAATGATCCTGCTTTTCAATCCAGGATTGCGGAGGCTTTCGCCGAATATGAGGGGCGGGGAGGCATCAGCGCCGACGATTTGATCAAAAAACTGGAAAAGCGCCGTGGATCCCAAAAGGCATAAGATCATATTCAGCCCCTCCGCAGAGTGCGATATCGAAAGGCTCGAAATCGACGCCTCCCTTCAACTCGTCAAAGACATAAAATCTTATCTGGAACCCAATCGACTACCCTTTGGAAAAAGCAGGATAAAAAAGTTGACCGGTTATAATCCTACGCTATATCGCTTGAGAAGCGGTGATTATCGGGCATACTATCGAATTTTAACAGGGGAAGTCATTATTCTGGCCATGACACACAGGAACGATAGTGAAAAATTTTTGAAAAAACTCAAGTGAGAAAACTCATTCCGGCGTTTTTTATCATGCTGAAAGGAAGGATAAATGGATCTGCCGAAGAAAGGCGAAGAGGCGCCGCTCTCCAGGATCAGGGAAATCTGTGAAGAGTACGGCCTGAAAGCTCTCTGGGTAAAAATTGAGAAGGACCCGCCTCAAAAACCGTTCAAGAGCGACGGATGTTCCCTGTGGTTTGATTCGTGGGGCGGAAAATGTCTGTACCCGGCGTGTTTTCTTCACGATCTGAAATACTGGGCGGGATACCCGGGCGAAGACGTGGAGAGGCTGATTGCCGATGCGGAGTTGATGATTGACGTTGCCCGGATCACCGGTGGAACCGGGATGGCGGAGACCATGTTCCATGGTGTGCGGATAGGCGGACACGAGATATTCAAGCAGTCGTTCTCGTGGGGTTTCGGGCGTGTGCCCTGATCCCGCTTGCCATTTTCGCGAAGGCGGGGATCCGTAATACCGTAACTGCTTGAAAAAACAAGATTCCGGGTCATGCCCGGAATAACAGAACAGGTATTTTCAGGCTTTCTGCGGGTTCATCAGGACTCATATCGAATGCCCGGCTTTTGCTTTAGCGGGCACGAAAAAAAGCGCCAGGGTGATTCCGAGTATGGTCAATCCGGTGCACAGAATGAAAGTCAGTGTAAACCCGATATGATCTGAGAGCAAGCCGCCTGCGGTCGGGCCGATGATCCAGCCGAGACTCCAAGTCGTGTTGTAGATTCCCATCGCCTTGCCCCGGTTTTCTCCGCTCACAAGATCGGCAATCAGCGCCGTCGTAGAGGTTCCCAGGGCAGCCCAGGCCATGCCCTCGGCCATCTGGACGATGAGCAGCGGGATATAGCTTCTGCTCATGGCGTAACCCAGAAAGACAAAGGCGAATATGGCCATGGAAAAAAGGAGGACCTTTTTGCGTCCGAAACGGTCGGCGATGGCCCCCGCAAAAGGAGAACAGATCGCCCCGGCCGTGGCGCCGGAGGTATAGAGAAAACCGATCTGGCTTTTCGTCAGCCCGATTTCGGCCATATAGATGGATATGATGGAATAGACGATGCCCGTGCAGATCATGAAGGGAAATACGGCCAGGCAAACGAGATAGAGTTCTTTCTTCTGCATAATCATGTTCCTTTCCAAGAAGACAGGATTCTGGTAGATTGACGTACCGGAGTTCAAGCATCATACACCGATGGAAAGGTTTTTCAAATGAAGAGATTCAGCGGGACCGTGACATTTATTACAGGCGCCTCATCAGGCATCGGGGCGGCTCTAAGTGTGGAAATCGCGCGTCAGGGCGGTGATGTTGTGCTGGTTGCACGTCGCAAGGAACGGTTGCACAAGCTTGTCCACGAGATAGAATCGACAGGAAGGCGGGCGCTGGCGATTCAGGCCGATATAGCCAATGACGGGGATATTGAACTGGCGGTAAAGAAAACCAACGCTGAATTCGGGCGGATCGATTATGTCGTTGCCAACGCGGGGTTCGGCGTTGCCGGACGCTTCGAAAAGCTGACGATCGAGGATTTCCGGCGGCAGTTTGAAACGAACGTCTTTGGTGTGTTGAGAACCGTTTATGCGACCCGGGAAAACCTCATCGCGTCCCGCGGGTGCTTCGGGATCATCGGCAGCGTCAACGGCTATATCGCCACTCCGCGTCTTTCACCCTACGTCATGAGTAAGTTCGCCGTTCACGGGCTCGCCGAGTCCCTCTGGTATGAGTTCAGGCCTCACGGCGTCGGAGTGGTTCTCATCGCACCGGGCTTTATAGAGACGGAGATCCGCCAGGTCGATAAAATGGGCGTCCACCATCCTGAAATGAAGGACAGCGTTCCCCCCTGGATGAGGATGCCGGCGGAAAAAGCGGCAAGGCAGATCGTGGATGCCTTTTACAGGCGCAAGCGGATCAAGGTGATTACCGCTCATGGTAAATTCGCCGTCTTTCTTCAGCGTCACTGCCCGGGGCTTCTGTCTGCTGTCATGTATCCCCTGAGTAAAAAAGGTCTGTTGGGTTAAAGGAACCTGCTTATGAGTAATATGGTCGCTGTTTTTATTTTCGTGGCCGGCGTTGTCGCCGGTGGACTTCTCGTGTACTTGGCGGCCAAGCTGAAAATCAGGGAAGCCGCAGAAAAAGCCAGGATGGAAGGAGAAACGGAACGCTCCGCTCTCACAGAGAGGCTCAAAAGCAGGGACGATCAGTTGCAGGAGATGAAATCCGCCATCGGGAAGGCAGGCGGAGAGATTTCCGCGCTTCGTGAGGATCTGAGATTGCAGTCGGACAGGCGTTCCGCGGCGGAAGAAAAAAATACAAGAATACCGGAGCTTGAATCAGCCGTTACGGTAAAAGAGGAGAGAATCGCGGCGCTGCTGGCGGAAAATGCGGACATGAAGACAAAGCTGTCCGAAATAGAGACAAGATTGACGGAAGAGCGAAAAGCCGTTGAAGAAAAACTCCTGCTCCTCAATGAAGCGGAAGGAAAATTGTCCGATGCTTTCAAGGCGTTGTCTGTTGACGCCCTGAAAAGCAGCAATCAGTCCTTTCTGGAACTGGCGCGAGAGACCCTGGAGAGGTATCAGGAATCTGCGCAAAGCGATCTCCGGACACGCCAGACCGCCATCGATGAACTGGTCAAACCCTTGAAAGAATCCCTGGAGAAGGTGGATGGCCGGATTCAAGAGATTGAACACGCCCGCACGACGGCTTATGTCTCTTTAACAGAACAGATTAAGTCCCTTTCTGTGTCTCAGAACCAGCTTCAAATGGAGACGACCAACCTTGTCCGGGCCTTGCGGGTGCCCGTCGTCCGCGGAAGATGGGGGGAAATTCAGCTCCAACGGGTGGTGGAAATGGCAGGCATGGTCGAATACTGCGATTTTTTCCAGCAGGAATCCGTCACCACGGAAGACGGCCGCCAGCGGCCCGATATGATCGTCAGACTCCCCAACGACAAGAACATCGTCATCGATGCCAAGGCCCCTTTGCAGGCGTACCTGGAGGCATTGGAATCCCCGGATGATACTGCCCGCGTGGCGAAACTCAAAGAACATGCCCGGCATATACGGAATCATCTGACCGGCCTGGGATCAAAATCATACTGGGATCAATTCAAGCCCACTCCGGAGTTTGCCGTGCTGTTCCTCCCCGGCGAAACCTTTTTCAGCGCCGCCCTCGAACAGGACCCGTCCCTGATTGAATTCGGCGTTGATCAGCGTGTCATCCTGGCCACGCCGACGACGCTGATTGCCCTGCTGAAAGCCGTCGCCTACGGCTGGCGTCATGAGAAACTTGCGGAAAACGCCGAGGAGATCAGCACCCTTGGCAAAACATTGTACGACCGGATTAAAATTCTTGCGGGATATTTCTCCGATATGGGGAAAAGCCTGGATCGAACGGTGGATCTTTACAACAAGGCGGTCGGCTCTCTGGAGGCAAGGGTTCTTGTCACGGCCCGCAAGTTCAAGGAACTCGGCGTCTCGACGGGGGACGATATAGAAACCCTCGATAGCATTGACCGGTCAACCCGCGCGCTCCAATCGCCGGAAATGTCCACCGATCAGGCGAAGGAAGATGATCAAAATGAATAACGATCACCTCTAACTCCCACCACGGAAAAGAAAATTCTTATCAATTCAATTCAATCAATTCCCCAAAGCTTGCTTCGGGAAGGGGCGGTTTCGCAGGCAGACTTACAACCAGAAAATACGTTTCTCTTGCCAAAGTCAGCAGAGCCACAGCCTTCAGGGAGATAGATCACCTTATGAAACTCGGGATCATTAAACAGAATCCCGGCAGAGGCCGGAGTGTAAGCTATGAGTTGAACTGGGAGGGGATGTGAACGGTTTTTCCTTTTTGAATGCGTTAATTGACTGATCTTGAAAAGTATGCAATATTGCTATCACTAATAGCTGAAATACTATTGTTTCGGTCGGACAAGTTCGAATTGCCACCGTTATAAAGTGGAAAGGATGCAGATGATGTTGAGAAGCGACGAGATTCTTGATTTCCTCAAACAACACAAGCAAGACCTCGAAGCACGGTTTTCCGTGAGATGCATCGGCTTGTTCGGATCTGTCCTTCGCGGTTCCGCCAGTGATAGGAGCGACGTGGACATTCTGGTCGAACTGGCTCATCCCACCTTCGATCAGTATATGGATTTGAAATTCTTTCTCGAGGATAAACTGGGAAGGCCCGTAGACCTCGTGTTGGCTGATTCCTTGAAGCCGCGCCTCAAGCCGATCATCACTCGCGAGGCGGCCTATGCGTAGGGATTTCAGGCTCTATCTAGATGACATTTTAGAAGCCATCCACCAAATCCGAACATACTTGGCGGACCAGGACGAAGAGGCTTTCACAAAGGACCGAAAAACCCAGGACGCCGTCATCCGGAATCTTGAGATCATCGGTGAGGCCGCAGGAAAGCTGCCTGAGCAAATACAGAAGAGTGAGCCGGAGATCGACTGGCGCAAGATTACATGGTTACGCAACATTCTCGTTCATGAGTATTTCGGTATCAATTTGCCAATTGTATGGGATGTGGTTCAAAACAAACTGGGTTTGCTGGAAACAGTCTGTAGAAGACTTCTCGAGAGAGCCACCGAACCGTCTGGCCGGGAGACTCTATAGCATGGACGATTCCAAGATATCTTAACAGCTGGCCATGTTCGATAACGGGCAAAATAAATTCAAATACTAAGCGATCTTCCCCCTTCCTCTCATGACGGTTTTGACCATTATTTTTGAGAGTTCTTGTTTTTCAAATGTCTTGTCAAAAAGCTATCCAGTTGGTTGACAAAGGCTTGGCAGTCTTTTTTACCGAACGTCGAGGGACCGCCCGTCATCATGCCGCCGTCTCTCAGCCCATTCATCAGGTCACGCGTCGCCAGCCTGTCCTTGATGTTGTCCTCCGTATAGAGCTTGCCTCGATAGTTGAGCGCAAAGGCGCCCTTGGCAACCACACGGTCGGCCAGGGGGATGTCGGCCGTAATCACCAGGTCCCCCGGCTCTACCAGTTCTACGATGCGATCATCGGCGATTCCCGGTCCTTCCGGGACGATCATGCTGGAAATAATGGCTGACGGCTCGTATCTCACCGGTTTATTGGCCACAAAAACCACGGGCACCTGCAGGCGTATAGCGGCCCTGATCAGTAGATCTTTGGCCGCATTCGGAAATCCGTCCGCATCGACATATATCTGCATTGTCATGCATCCATAATTTCTTTGACCCTGCCTACGATGCCGATTTGCAGGCGCACCTTGATGCCGTGGGATAGATAAAGAATTGCTTTCCCCGGTGACTCAGTGTATGAAGACGATGCTGGTGAGTCAACAGACCTGTCTTGTGTGTCCTTAAGCATCCGGGGCGTGTCCCTCATTTCCACGACCGCACTCCACTGAGCCAATAAACAATAGGTGCCTTTATTCAATGACATTTAAAGAATTACACATAGACAAAAGAATTTTAAAAGCAATCGCTGAAATGGGATTTGAATCACCGATGCCCGTTCAAAAAGAGGTTATACCTTTTCTATTGAAAGAGACAAGGGATTTAGTCGCATTGGCTCATACGGGAACAGGTAAGACGGCAGCGTTCGGGATACCCATTATTCAAAAGGTTGATCACCTCCCATCAAAAACACAAGCCCTGATTCTCGCCCCCACAAGGGAGCTTTGTTTGCAGATTACAGACGACTTAAACCATTTAGCTAAACATATCGGCGGTTTAAATATTGTACCCATATATGGAGGTGCAAGTATTTTGACCCAGATAAGGCAGATTTCTTCAGGCGCTCAGATCATTGTGGCCACGCCCGGCAGAATGCTTGATATGCTGAATCGGAGAAAAGTAGATGTTTCTGCCATCAGTTGGCTGGTCTTGGATGAAGCAGATGAAATGTTAAACATGGGATTTAAGGAAGATTTAAACGCGATATTGTCCGGGACTCCCGATAATAAAAGAGTTTTGCTGTTTTCAGCAACAATGGCTAAGGAAATTGAAAGTATAGCACAGAGCTATATGAACAAGCCCGTTGCGATTACGATTGGTTCAAAAAATACCGGGGCTGAGAATGTTTACCATCATTACTATGTCGTGCATGCCAAGGACAGATATATCGCGTTAAAAAGGATTGCTGATTATTATCCTGATATTTATTCGATTATTTTTTGCAGAACAAAAATAGAAACACAGGAAATTGCCGATTCACTTATCAAAGACGGTTACAATGCAGACGCATTGCACGGAGATCTTTCGCAGTCGCAGAGGGACAGCGTCATGAACCGTTTTAGAAGCAGAAATCTTCAAATGCTTGTGGCGACGGATGTTGCTGCAAGAGGAATCGATGTGACAGATTTAACGCATATTATCAATTACAACCTCCCGGACGATCCTGAATATTATACCCACCGCAGTGGACGTACAGGGAGAGCCGGCAAGTCAGGTATTTCTATTGTTATCGTTAATTTAAAAGAAATTTTTAAAATCAGACAGATAGAAAAAAAAATAAGAAAGATATTTGAGCTGGTTAAAATACCTACGGGAAGTGAAGTTTGCGAAAAACAACTGTATCATCTCGTCGATAAGGTAAAGAACACGGAGATTCAGCATCAGGAAATCGGCGCCTTTTTACCGGCCGTATATGAAAAACTGAAAGGAATCGGCAAGGAAGAGATCATTCAGCGATTTGTTTCTGCCGAATTTAACCGCTTTTTAAGCTATTATCGAGATGCTCCCGACATCAACGTTGACTTGAAAGCTAAAGAAGGCAGTTCAAAGACCGCACGGTATGCAACGCCCCCTATCGCTGCATTTAAAAAAGGAAAATTCAAAAAACGCCAGGTACAGATCGAGTATGCCGGCGGAAGAAACCATAGAGAAAAGGGAAACAAAGGGTATTCAAAATCCAGAGGTTTCTCTTCCTCGAAAAAAAGAGCAAGGAGATTTTCACCAGATCGTTGATAAAGTAGATTCCCTTTATCTCTCTATAAGATTTCCTTATTCCGCGCCGGTCTTTCTTCCTTTTTTTGACACCCAAAACTGAAAGGCGGTCGGTTGGTTCATTAATGATAACAAATGCATATCATGTGTCGAAATTTCGACACTGCTCATCATTCCGATTCAAAACCGGGGCAACTTCGACACCGATGTCCTGAATCATCTTGCCAATGAGAGTCACTAACAACAAATACATAGTCTGTACTTTCAAGGTAACATATTGAATATAGAATGAAATATAGGAATGCTTAACGCCCCATTTTTTGTTAACGTAAATACGCCTGTTCTTCCTGCTGCTTTTCTGATTCAGCCTATCCATCCAGCATTTATATTGTAATCAACACCCATATCTTTTCCCGTTGACTCTTTAATTACTCTTCCCTACATTATTCAATAAGGTTAGGACGAAAAAATGAATAAGGAGTAAAATTGATGAGAAGAATTTGTATTAGCTTTTTAATGTTTTTGCTTATGGCAGGTTTGGTTTACGCTAAGGAGAATACAAATATGAAAGACACATTTTCTGTAATTCATTCAAGGAAGAGCGTCAGGAGTTTTACGGGTGCGCCGGTAAGCAAGGCCGATCTTAATAAGATCATTAGAGCGGGGATGGCGGCGCCTACTGCAGTTAATATGCAGCCGTGGTCTTTTGTAGTGGTAACCGACAGAAAAAAGGTGGACGAGCTTGCCGCGGGACTTCCGTATGCAAGGATGCTTTTCAAAGCGGGTGCGGCGATAATCGTTTGCACCGAGCCTGATAAGGCATATGAGAAGAACAAGGATTTAGCAGTCATCGACGCGTCACTCGCCGGCGAAAATATCCTGCTTGCCATAGAAGCTCTTGGGCTTGGTGGAGTATGGACTGCCGCATATCCTTACGAGGACAGGATGGCACACGCACGTAACGTGCTCGGCATACCTCAGGAAGTTATTCCTTTAAACGTGATACCCGTGGGTATTCCGACCGAAGCAAGTATACCGAAAGACAAATATAAGAAAGAGAAAATACACTGGGAACAATGGTAATCTTATCATTTTGTAGTATTCTCGACTTTGACGGTACTATAATTGTGGGTAGGTCTTCATAAATTATAGGCAGGAGGTTATAATGAAAAAGTCATTGGGCGCCAAAACAATTATATATCCAACACCTGTGCTGATTGTGGGAACATATGACGTGGCGGGAAAACCGAATGTTATGACAGCCGCATGGGGAGGAATCTGCTGTTCCAGTCCTCCCTGCGTAGCCGTTTCTTTAAGAAAGGCCACCTATACTTATGGCAATGTCATTAAACAGGGTGGTTTTACCATCAATATTCCCTCTGAAAAACATGTTCGCTATGCCGATTATTTTGGCATAGTATCGGGAAGAAAAACCGATAAGTTTGCCGAATCCGGTCTGACACCGGTCAGAAGCACTCTGATTAATGCCCCTTATATCGAAGAATTCCCCTTTGCCCTGGAATGCAAACTGATTCAACAGATTGAAATCGGATTACATACGCAGTTCATCGGAGAAATTCTGGATATAAAGGCAGATGAAGAGGTTCTTGATGAAATAGGAGTATTGAATATTGAAAAGGTAAGACCCTTTTTCTTTGCCCCTGAAGCCAATTCCTATTATGGCACGGGGAAATTACTGGGGGAGGCATTTTCCATCGGACAGGCTGTGAAAAAGAAACAGTAGATAAAATATAGCTACCTGCAACACGTAACGCGGATGTCTTCCTCTTCTAAGAAATAAACCTTCAACCTCGGCAAAGATGCTGGGTTTCATATCGTTATCAATGATTTTATCCCCTCTAAAATTATGATATTAGAGAACAGTTTCGTATCTATCTGGGCCAACGAATACATGCTTGAAGTGTTGTGGCACCGCCGGGAAACCAGTCGGCAAACAGAGAAAACAAATCTCAACCTAAATATCGGGAGAAGCCGGTCTACTCGACTCAATAATTCAATGGCTGGATCGAAAAGGCTATTCCCTGCAAGGAGCCATGATCTACAAAAGAAGATGGAGAGGGATTGATGTAAGTGAAGACGTCTGATGGCATTACATCTGAGAAGACGCCGCGCGACCTGTCCGAACGGCGGCGTCTTCATTATCAGAGTGTGCAGTTAAATGTATAGTGTGCTTGTTACACCACACCGTAGGCCAGCATAGCGCGGGCCACCTTCATGAAACCGGCGATATTTGCCCCTGTGACGTAATCTCCCTTCCTGCCGTAGGCCTCGGCTGTTTCCAGACAGGCCTTGTGAATGCTCTTCATGATAATCAGGAGCCGGTTGTCCACTTCTTCACGTGTCCAGGAAAGCTTGAGACTGTTCTGGCTCATCTCTAGTCCGGAGGTGGACACGCCGCCGGCATTGGCTGCCTTGCTGGGTCCGTAGAGAATTTTTCTGTCCTGATAAATCTCGATGGCTTCCGGCGTTGAGGGCATGTTGGCCCCCTCCGCAACGCAGAAACATCCGTTCTTGATCAGGGCTTCCGCATTCCGACCGTCAATTTCATTCTGTGTGGCACAGGGAAGGGCAATATCCACCTTGATACCCTGCTCCCGGATGACGTCCCATACACTGAGACCTTCAACGCAGACGGCTTTGTATTTATTCGCGTACTCCTTAATCCGGCCACGTTTGACGTTTTTCAGTTCCATGACATAATCGCACTTCTTCTGATCGATGCCTGCTTCATCGACGATCGTTGCCGACGAATCGCACAGGGTAATAACCCGACCACCCATCTGGTTAACCTTTTCCACGGCATACTGGGCAACATTGCTGGAACCGCTGATGGCCACAATCTTGTTTTTAAAATCGAGACGTCGCGTGGCGAGCATCTCTGCGGCGAAATAGGCGGTTCCATAGCCGGTGGCTTCGGGGCGGATGAGACTTCCGCCGTATTCGAGGGCCTTGCCTGTCAGGACGCCCGTGTGCTCGTTGCGTATTTTCTTGTAATATCCAAACAGATAGCCGATTTCCCGTCCTCCGACGCCGATATCGCCAGCCGGAACGTCAACCTCCGCTCCGATATATCGAAAAAGTTCCCGCATGAAGGCCTGGCAAAACCGCATGACCTCAGCGTCCGATTTCCCCTTGGGATCAAAATCAGACCCTCCTTTTGCCCCGCCCATGGGCAGGGTCGTCAGGGAGTTTTTAAAGGTCTGTTCAAAACCGAGAAATTTCATAATGCCCAAGTTCACCGAGGGATGAAACCGCAGACCTCCCTTAAACGGCCCGATGGCGTTATTATACTGTACCCGAAATCCACGATTGACCTGGACATTGCCGCTGTCATCCACCCAGGGAACCCGAAAAATCACCGATCTCTCCGGCTCCACAATACGTTCATAGATTTTGGCTTTCACGAATTCCGGGTGCCGTTCGACTGTCGGCTCCAGAGTATCGAGGACCTCCTGAACGGCCTGATGAAATTCCGGCTGGTCGGGATCGGTTTGTTTGACTTTGCTGATAACATCCTTGATGACGGACATACTCATACCTCCTCATTTAATTTGCGTTGGTTATAAAGAGTGCGCTTATCGATGAGTTCCGAATTGTGTTTTCACGTCCTTGAAGGGTACAAGATCTCCGTACTCCATCACAGACGCCATGCCCCTGTTTTCCGCACCGATACCCGCTTCCTGTGCACACGCCACCGGATTGAGTCCACCAATGAGGATCACGCCCATCTTGTTGATATCGACATGAATCTGACATATGGGTTCGCTGATTTCACCGGTTACCAGAACCCCGTTGATGCCTGCCTGCTTCATCTTTTTAAGGAGATCATCCATGAGAGGATAACAGAGGGCGGGTATCTCGCGGAAATTGGCCAGAATCATCCCCTCTCCCGTCTGGGCGGCATTTTTAACGGATGTCATCTGTGCCCGGATAAAGGCTTCCGAGGGATCAAGGGATGAGCCGGCATAGCTGATAAGCTCCACGAAACGGAGTGGCTGTCGGTTCTTCACCTGGAGGATGCCGCCAAATTTGGAATCCATCGGAATGCCGTGTTTTAGAAGAACGCCATTGGTTACGATGCTGCAAACCGTGGCAATACCGATCTTCCCCACGGGTACAACGACACTCCCCAGTGATTCGCCTTCCTGTGCCACCGCTACCCGTTCGCTGACGACGAACCCGGCTTTGAAGACAGGAGCCATGTGGCGGATTGCTTCCGGAAACTCCTGCTTTTTAAAAAGCGAGATGTTGACAGGCAGGAGTCCTTGCCCCTTGTCCGGATTGAACGTCGTCTTGAAAGACAATAGCTCAATCCGGGAGATGGCCATGCCGACCTTGTCTCTCACCCTTGCATTGCAGATTTCATCGATACCCATATCGGTGATGACGCGGAGATATAACCCAAAGTTGTGGACGGAGTAAAATAGAAGGCGTATCCTATAGA
>CAZIQY010000080.1:0-13011 GCA_964541605.1 uncultured Syntrophaceae bacterium
GCCTAATGATAATGAATGGCTGGTAAAGAACCGGGCGATACGTTATAAGATCAATCCTGATGTGGTGGCAATGGGACTGGCCGTCCGCAGCCTCTACCTTGTAACCCGACACATCCCTCTCACTGATGCCGAGGCCCAGGCCATTGCCTACCACGACGGACAGTACATCGAGGACAACAAGATCGTGGCCCACAAAGAAGAGCCCCTGACCCTGCTTCTTCACTGGGCCGATTACTGGACGGCGCATATTTATGAAGAGGGTCGGCAACAATCATTGTCATCATGAGGTAGTTTATGATTAGTATCAGCGATAAAGTGGAAGAGACCATCCGGGAATTCATTTGCGAATTCATTGAGCATCCCTACTTGTGTTACACAGAACACGGTCAGCATGCCCATTTCTATCAAATGCTCTATGAGGTATTAGCTCCTTCTCAAAGATACCTTGAATGCATGGGTCAAAAGGTATGTGTAATCCAGAAAGAATATCCTACTGCCGGCACTTTGGATAAACCACAAAGACAGCACTGGGATATTGCAATCATCAAATCTCCCGCAAAAAGCGCGCCCGAGAAGAAACCGTCCTATGATTATCTCAAGTTGGAAGCCATTGTTGAATTCGGCATGAACGAGACAAAAGACCACTTAGGTGATGATATTAAGCGCATCTGTCATGCCGATGCAAACGCCGACCATAGATACATTGTTCATCTGTATCGCTTGTCCAAAGCGGGCAATCAATTCTCAAAGCGAGACTGGTCGCCATCTTCAACACAGATATTGAAGGTAGATGAAGTAAAAGCAATGATTTCCAGGGGGCAGTTGGTCACTATCTTCTATGGCATGTATGATGACACCAACAAATCCCAGAATGGTGTATGGATGATAAAGGACGGCGCTGAACCGGAAAAGGTGATCTAAAAATATGTTTAAAACACCTAATCTTCCTTTTCCCCGTTCCTACTGGGTCATCCCTGGCAAGCTCCTTGCTGGTTATTATCCCGGTGACCGCAATAAGGATTTGATGGAGCAGAAGATGTCGGGACTTCTGGACTGCGGCATCCGGTGCGTCGTCAATCTGATGGAGCAGGACGAGCGGGACCATGATGGTCTGCCCTTCGTGGACTATGCACCTGTTCTAGAGCGACTCACAGACAGCGGACCCTCTGTCGAATGTCACAGTATGCCCATTCGTGATCTCGATATTCCCACACCGGATTTTATGGCAAACATCCTCAATCGGATTGACGATGCCATCAACAAAGATTTGCCTGTTTATGTCCACTGCTGGGGAGGCCGGGGCAGAACCGGCACGGTCGTGGGCTGCTGGCTGATTCGTCATGGTATCGCCGAAACAACAACTGTCCTTGAGAAGATCCAGACAATGCGCCAATACGACCCCAGGGCACACTTTCCTTCTCCCGAAATGCCGGAGCAGGTCTGGATGGTCACCTCCTGGAATAAAGGACAGTGAGAAAGGGATAATAATGGACAGAATCCAACGCTACCGAGGCTGTCTTCTCGGCCTGGCCGTGGGTGATGCCTTGGGTACCACGCTTGAATTCAAATCACCGGGTACATTCAAACCCATCACCGACATGCTCGGCGGCGGCCCATTTCAATTGAAGCCCGGTCAGTGGACCGACGACACCTCCATGGCCCTCTGCCTCGCTGAAAGCCTCATCGAATGTCGGGGCTTCAATCCGCAAGATCAGATGGAACGATACGTCCGCTGGTGGAAGGAAGGCCACCTGAGCAGCACGGGAAGATGCTTCGACATCGGCAACACAACCCGGGCGGCCCTCTCTGCCTTCCTGAGAACTGGGAATCCCTTCAGTGGCCCGACTGATTCACGCAGTGCCGGCAATGGCTCTCTTATGCGCCTTGCCCCTGTTCCCATGTTTTATGCTGGACATCCCGAAGAAGCCATTGAGAAATCCGGCGAAAGTTCCAGAACAACCCACGGCTCCGGATTCTGCATCGATGCCTGCCGCTACTTTGGCGGACTCATCGCGGGCGCTCTGTCAGGAACAGAGAAAGAGGAACTGCTGGCCGATCATTATGCTCCGATCCCCGGATATTGGAAAACACATTCCCTGATTTCTGAAATCGATGACATCGCCGCAGGCTCGTTCAAGAAAAAGAATCCCCCGGAAACCAGGGGTACGGGCTATGTCGTCCAGTCCTTGGAAGCTGCCCTCTGGGCCTTCCATAAAAGCAACACCTTTGAAGAAGGCTGCCTGATGGCTGTCAATCTCGGCGATGATGCCGACACCACAGGGGCGATTTACGGACAGATTGCTGGGGCATATTATGGTGAAGAGGGCATCCCGGAAAAGTGGCTGGCAATAACAGCCATGAAAAATATGATTCTCGCTTTGGCAGATAATATTTCTCGGATAACTCCTTGAACTTTCATGGAAAATGGTATATGAAAACATGCAGCAGTTGCGGCCGCCCAATCGAAGAGGCAGAGTTCAATCCGGATAATCCCGCAGAAATCCTGGGCGACCTCTTTCACGAATCAGTCAGTCCCGCTGATGATTCGGCCCTGTGCCCGACCTGCAAGGAAGATCTCGGCATGCTCAGCATCATGGGCTTTGGCGAGTGATTTTCATTTTAAAAAAGGTGATGAGTGATGCCGCACACACGTTTACCGATCAATATTGACGAACTGCTCAAGGGACGAACCGTCGAGGGGGAGCGCCTGGAATTCAAGAAAGGGTGGAATCCGGAGGCCGTCATCCATACCCTTTGCGCCTTTGCCAACGACTTTCACAACCTGGGCGGGGGGTACATCATCATCGGCATCGATGAGAAGGACGGTCAGCCCATACTGCCGCCTGCCGGAATCCCCGCGAACAGAATAGAAAAAATCCAGAAGGACATTCTCTCGCTGGGCTACAAGATACAACCTTCCTACCATCCTATCATCGCCCCTAATGTGATCCAGGGTCGCCATGTCCTGATCCTCTGGGCGCCGGGCGGCCAGACCCGTCCCTACAAAGCCCCTGTATCCCTCTCGAAGGAAGCCAGAGAGTTTGCCTATTACATCCGCAAGGCCTCCGCTACCGTCCGGGCGACCCGCAACGATGAAGTGGAACTCATAGGTTTGGCAGCCACCGTTCCCTTCGATGACCGGATCGCGCAGCAGGCGTCCCTCGACGATCTGGACTTGGCCCTGACCCGGGATTTTCTGCGGGAGGTGGGGAGCAAGCTCTATGATGACGCAACGGCTATGGACTTTGCCCAACTCTGCCGCCAGATGCACATTATCTCCGGCCCTGAAGAAAGCCTGAAACCAGTTAATGTGGGGCTGTTATTTTTTAACGAAGATCCCGCCCGTTTCTTTTCCCAGACCCAGATCGACGTCGTCCAGTTTCCCGACGGACCGGGAGGCGACGTCTTCACTGAAAAGATTTTCAAAGGCCCTCTGAACCGCATGGTCAAAGAGGCCCTCGCCTATATCAATACCATCCTCATTGAGGAGATTGTTGTCAAGCAGCGTGGGAAACCCGAAGCGGAGCGCTTCTTCAACTACCCCTATGAAGCCCTGGAGGAGGCTCTCGTCAACGCCGTCTATCACCGTAGTTATGAGATCCGGGAGCCCATCGAAGTCCGCATTCTACCCGATGGCGTCACCATTGCCAGCTACCCCGGCCCCGACCGATCCGTCAATCTGGACGACCTCCAAACAGGCCATGGCGTGACGCGCCGCTACCGGAACCGTCGTATCGGCGAATTTCTCAAGGAATTGAACCTGACCGAAGGCCGGGGCACAGGTATTCCAAAAATACTGCGAGCCATTCAGAAGAACGGCTCACCCCTGCCCGTCTTCGAAACGGATGAAGACCGGACTTATTTCGTGGCCAGATTTCCAATCCATCCAAAAGCGATTCACCGCATCACGAAAGAAGAAAGGGCTGAACCAGAAGAACCTGGCACCAAGTTGGCACCAAGTTGGCACCAAGTTGGGACCAAGTTAGGGCTGGAGCCAGAGGAAATTATGAAAGTTCTGAACCTCTGCAAAAGTGCCCCAAAATTGACGGATCTTATGGAGGCATTCTCCTGGTCAGACCGAACAAAATTCCGCAACAAATACCTGAATCCTCTGATAAAAGAAGGTCTTCTCGAAATGACCATCCCCGAAAAACCTCAGAGCTCACTCCAGAGGTACCGGCTGACAGCGAAAGGTAAGGAATGGCTGAAATATACGGAAAGTAAATGATTTTAGCTTAAAGGTTTCTGTTTACAGGATATCCACATGAAGTTGATTAGCAATACCGGAACTAATCGCGTAATCGATGCGTTGAGACAAAGCTTTCAATCCGGAGCTTCCCTGGACATCGCCACCCCATTTTTATCCCTGTTCGCCTTTTTCGAATTGCGAGACCTCTTAAACCATGCAACGCATTCACGCTTGATACTACCCCTTGAAGCAGACGGAGACTTGACACTTCTTGGTTCTGTGGCGGATCGTCCGGCCCGCAATCGGTTTCACGCGCGATGGCTTGCCCGGGAGTGTGCGAAGTGGATTCGTGAAAAAACCGATTTACGACAATCCTCAAGTCTTTTACCGCAATCAGCCTACCTTATCCGACAGATCGGCACGGCCCAAAGTCGGATTATTACTGGAAACTGCCCACTTACAACAGATGGTTTGGGGCTCGCTCCGGGTAATCAATTCAGCTTGATCCAATGTACGGAAACACCCGAAGAAGTGGAACTATTTGCCGCGTGGTATGAATCCCTATGGAACGCCATGCCTGCCTCTGAACAGGGAAAGGAAAAAATGCTGGCGCATCTTCGGGAGATTAGCGATCACCACACCGCCGCCGTCATCTATTACCAGATACTTTTTCAGCTCTTCAAGGCGCGCGGCGACGAACTCGACGAAGAACGCATTGTTAAATCCGCCACGGGTATCAAGAACACTATTGTCTGGAAAAAGCTTTTCAAGTTCCAGCGCGACGGCGTCTTTGGCGCCATCGAAAAGCTGGAGCGATTCGGCGGATGCATCATCGCCGATAGCGTGGGTCTTGGTAAGACTTTCGAAGCGTTGGCAATCATCAAGTATTACGAACTTCGCAATGACCGGGTGCTTGTGCTGGTGCCCAAAAGGCTGCGCGATAACTGGACACTGTATAAGGCCAACGACCGCCGGAACTTTCTTGCACCCGACCGCTTCAACTACGACGTGCTGAATCACACCGATCTTTCCCGCGACAACGGATCTTCCGGTGACATCGACCTCGCCCATGTCAATTGGGGCAACTACGACCTCGTGGTCATCGACGAATCCCATAACTTCCGAAACAAAACGACTCACCGCGACCGAGAGACACGCTATGATCGCCTCATGCGGCGCATCATCAGGGAAGGCGTCAAGACCCGCGTTCTCATGCTGTCCGCTACACCCGTGAATAACCGACTGGCGGACCTGCGTAATCAGATTGCTTTTGTCACCGAAGGGCAGGATACCGCCCTCTTCGATCACGGCATTCCCAGCATCGATGCCACCACGCGCCTGGCTCAAAAACAGTTTAACCGTTGGCTGGCGATGGATGAAGGTGAGCGCACACCCGGAACACTGGTAGACATGTTGGGCTTTGATTATTTTCAACTCCTTGACCTGCTGACCATCGCCCGCTCCCGTAAACATATCGAGAAGTATTACGGGACGGCTGAAACAGGACAGTTCCCTGAAAGGCTGAAACCTATCAATATCAAGCCGGATGTGGACCGCGCCGGCGAGTTCCATTCCATCCGTGAAATCAATAATGAGATTCGTCGTCTGAACCTCGCGACATACGCCCCTCTGCGCTACGTGCTATCCCACAAGCAGGTGGCCTACGACGCAAAATACAGCACTGAAATTCGCGGCGGCGAGAGCTTCTTCCGCCAGGTGGATCGCGAGGAGAGTCTCGTACACCTGCTGCGCGTCAATGTGCTCAAACGCATGGAAAGTGCTGTATCTTCGTTTGCGCTGACCGTCGGACGTCAAATGGCCGACGTGGAGGCTACGCTTGCCAGAATCGAGGAGCATGCGGAATCGGTCGAGGAAGTGGACATCGACGACGTGGACATCGATGACCCGGCTTTCGAGCCTCTGCTTGTCGGCCGCAAGGTTAAGGTGTTGCTTCAAGACGTGGATCTCGTGCGCTGGAAGCAGGACCTTATCGAGGACCGAAACCGCCTGGCGACCCTTCATGCCGCCGCGAAACAGGTAGGCGCTGTTCGCGATGCCAAGCTCGACTCCTTGCGCAAGATTATCGAACAGAAGTGCATCAATCCCATCAACCCAGGAAACCGAAAGGTTATCGTTTTCACGGCATTTGCCGACACCGCCCATTACCTTTATGAGCATCTCGCCCCTTGGGCGCTAAAAAATTTTAGCCTTCATAGTGCATTGGTGACTGGGACGGGGCGTAACAGGACAACGCTCCCCAACCTGCGCAAAGACCTCGCGGCCATTCTGACCGCATTTTCACCGCGTACCAAGGAACGTCCTGAAGAACTTGCCGGCGAGGGCGAACTCGAATTGCTCATCGCTACGGATTGCATCTCTGAAGGCCAGAACCTTCAGGACTGCGACTGGCTGATCAACTACGATATCCATTGGAATCCTGTCCGCATCATTCAGCGTTTCGGTCGTATCGACCGCATCGGCTCCCCCAACAGCCGCATCCAACTCGTCAATTTCTGGCCAAATATGGAACTGGAGGAATACATTAACCTCGAACAGCGGGTCAGCGGGCGCATGGTACTCTTGGACGTCTCCGCCACCGGCGAAGAAAACCTCATCGAGCTTCAGTCCGGCAACCAGATGAACGATCTGGAGTACCGTCGCAAGCAGCTTCTTAAGTTGCAGGACGCCGTTATAGACCTTGAGGATCTCTCCAGCGGGGTTTCCATTACCGACTTGACGCTCACGGATTTCCGCATCGATCTGGCCGGTTTTCTCAAAGATCATCAGCATCAATTGGAACGACTACCTCTCGGCGTCTTCGCGGTTATGACGGCAAACGGCACGGGAGAAGTAGCCATACCACCCGGGGTCATCTTCTGCCTGCGCGCCGAAGGCGAGGCGGCCGTCAAGTCTGCCGAACCCGGTTATCCCCTGTCGCCTCATTATCTGGTTCATATCGGGGAAGACGGGGCTACCCTTTTACCCTTTACCCAGGCCAAGCAGCTCCTTGATCGTTTGAGAAGGCTTTGCGTCGGACGGGACTATCCAGATACCGGTGCCTGCGCCCGTTTTGACAAATCCACCCGAAACGGGGAGCACATGGCCGCTATTCAGAAACTGCTCGCCGCCGCAGTCACTGCCGTCGTGGGTAAGAAAGAAGAGCGTGCCATTGCAAGCCTGTTTACCCCCGGCGGAACCCATGCAGGCAAGGGAGAATTTGCCGGCATGAACGATTTCGAAGTAGTTGCGTTTCTTGTGCTGCTGCCGGAGGATAGTGAATGAAAGCAATCGATATCATCGCCGCACTTAATCTGCCGCCGGAAACGCAAATTAACCAGCGTGTGCCTAAGAAATTGCTGGTGGAAAACGGCGCCCCCACCGCCGCCGATAAGCGCCAAATCAACGAAGGAATTGAAGAGCTGCTCTGGCTGGCCGCTCTGAAGCCGACCACAATCGGCGTACCGGAATATCGTGACGATGTCCGGGAATATATGGAAATCGCGGTGCTCTCCCTCACCCTTCGTCCGGATGCCAAGACGGGACGGCTGGTGGAACTGATCCATCGGGCGATTCCCTATCCGTTGCTGCTTGTGGCGGAGCAGGCGGACAATCTGACGTTGTCGCTGGCGCACAAGCGCTGGTCTCAGGGTGAAGTGGGCAAGGTGGTGCTTGATGGTGAGCTGGTCGTCGCCGATCTTGGCAATACAATTGACATTGGATTGGTCAGATCCTTCTGGGAAGCAATGCCCTTAACTCGCCAGCCCAGAACCTCAATTTATGCTCTCTACCGAGGCTGGATGGAAACAGTATTAGCACTACAAATTTCAAGAATTACAAGAGTCTTCGCGATAACCGCTTCTTCCGAACAAGCTGAAGTGCGGCGGGACGCTTTGCAGGAATATGTAGTTTTGGAATCTAAGATTTTCGCCCTGCATACGGCAGCCACAAAAGAAAAGCAGATAAACAGGCAGGTGGAGCTCAACCTCGAACTCAAACGCTTGCAGGCTACACAAGCTGCCGTACGCGCCAAACTCTGAACGAGGAGGACATCTTGGATAGTAAGTTCCCGCTGCGTCATCTTTCCATCCGGGTACCCTGGCATGATTCAGGGTGGGTAGGGTGTATCTGCCAAGCTCCACAATTAAATGGTGCCTGCGCTAAGTTAAAGGGAATTGCTGCCAAGAAAATAGAGGAACACGAGATTCCTTTCGCCGGCCAAAGCCTTGAAAATCTATCTCGGGATAAGTGGCCGTGTTGTGTAGATGAGCGCGCAATGTTCATGGCACCATTTGAAATGGAGCATGAAAAAAGGCACGCACTTTCCGAGCGTAACCCAACGCACTATGGACACTTCAAAAAAACATTGCAGCGCTTTCCGGCTTGGTCAGCAGGCGTCGTTCCATTCCGCTGGCTTTTACGTGAGAACCTCGATCATTATCGGGATCTTTTCGAACTCGACGTAGATATTGATCGCGAGCCAGATGTTGGCTACGAAAATGACTGGATTACACAAGGGGATAACCAGAAGGCGTTGTTGGATGGTTTCGCTGCTCATCTACGCAAAGAGGATTCGCTATGCCTATTCTACGCGAAATACGTTCCCTTCTTAGAAGGCACGGGACGCATTCTGATCGGCGCTAGCCAGATCAAGGAGATCTGTCCCCTCACCGAATTCAAGCGTGAGGGTAAAGGCATGCGAGGCATGGTTTGGGAACGCCCTATACAACACTCAATCCGTCCCAAGGGAAAGAATGGATTCCTCATGCCCTATTACGAGGTCCTGAACTGTGTCGAGAGAGACACATCGCTGGATATAGATCGCTATATTGCCAAGGTACCGGATGAGCACTGGAATGAGTTCTCTTATGCAAGCGAACTGGTTACTCACGATGGGTCCATCGCTGCACTCCTTTCGATGGATACAGCTCTTACCCGCATAGAGAAGGAACTGGGCATTGCCACTGGGTGGCAAAGAGAGTGGTTGCATAACGAACTTGTCCGCTTGTGGAAAGTACGTGGGCCGTTCCCCGGTCTCGGCGCGATCTTGGCCGCGTTCGGATTGTCGCGAGGTGTTTTCGTGGCACATGCTCTGCAACAGATGGCTGGCGAAAACGCCGATCCATGGCCTTTGGTGGACAAAGCGTTTGCCACTGCGGCTACGCTGCTACCGAAGGAACTGAGAAGCGATTTCAAGGAACTAGCACCCACATGGAAGAAACTTCCGTCTGAACGTAGGGCATTCCTGCGTCTTCTGAGTCGCTTTGAATTAATCGCTGAGCAAGCTAAATCTCTTTATGAAGAAGGAGGGCGTAAAAAAGCGGGCTGGGGAGGTACTGATCGGGAGATTCTCGAAAACCCGTATCGTATCTATGAACTCAGTCGTCATGACCCCGAAGGGATCCGTTTACTGACACTGGACCGTGGTGTCTTCCCGGAAGATGCGGTGCGTCTACTGCATCCATTGGAGAAGCCTTCACAGTTGGATTCTGCCGTTGATCTTCGCCGTGTGCGGGCCTTTGTCGTTTCTTCCCTCGAGGAATCTGCCAAGGCAGGTCACACATTGCTGCTCAAAGATAAGATTGTTGATGTCGTACACGGTTTTCCAGTGCGACCCGAGTGTCCTGTCACGGGTGACATGCTTTCAGCTCGTGTTTCCGACATGGCGCCCGAGGTCGTCGCTGCTCCGACTGAAGGTGATGTCGCGCTTCAGCTTCGGCGCTACCAAATCATCGGTGAACTTGTGCGCAAACAAGTGAACGGGCGTGTCAGCGGCCAGAGACACGCTTTTGTCCACAACTGGGCTGACTTATTGGAAAAAAAGTTTGGGAAGACCAAGGACACTGAGGAAAAACGTGCACGCACAGAGAAAGCGGCTGCTTTAAAAGAACTCGCCGAAGCTCGCTTAAGCGTCCTAGCCGGCCCGGCTGGGGCAGGGAAGACAACTGTGCTCGGAATTCTCTGTGAACAGCCTGAGATTAGGAATGAAGGCCTGCTTCTGCTTGCGCCAACAGGTAAAGCCCGTGTGCGCATGCAGGAATTGGCAGGGGGCAAGGGAGCAAAGGCTCTCACCATCGCCCAATTCCTGAACCAGTATGGCCGCTACGATACTGTCTCAGGAAGCTATGTTATGAGAGAACGACCTAAAGCAACAGGCTTCGGTACGGTGATAGTGGACGAATCCTCCATGCTCACTGAGGATATGCTGGGGGCTCTGTTTGATGCTCTACAGGGGGTTAAACGTTTCATCTTCGTTGGCGACCCAGCACAGTTGCCACCCATAGGCGCGGGTCGGCCATTTGTGGATATTATTGCCAAACTGCGTCCGGATGATTACGAAGCCCGGTTTCCGCGTGTGGCGCCAGGTTATGCTGAGTTGACCATCGAACGCCGCCAGGTTGGTTCCGAACGCCCGGACTTGCGACTAGCTCGTTGGTTTAGCGCCTCACCACCTTCCGCTGGTGAAGATGATGTGTTCACTGCCGGTGCAGACGAGCATTCCACCATTCGCTTCTTCGAGTGGCAGAAACCGGAGGATTTTAATGAGAAATTGATCGAGGTATTGAAAGAAGAGTTGAAACTCGCCAGTTTGGAAGATATCAGAGGGTTTAACGAGAATCTCGGTGCGATAACCAGCGGCGACTATGACTATTTTAACGCTACACGAAACGGCAAACCCGGTGCCGTGGCCGCAATTGAGAAATGGCAGATTCTCAGCCCGCTACGCGGAATGACCTTCGGTGTCGGCGAAATTAACCGGCAGATCCATGAGCGATTCCGTGCTGATTTTCTCAAATTAGCGGGAGCGAGATTTCGTTCCATCCCAAAACCGTTAGGAGCCGAACGTATCGTTTATGGTGACAAAGTCATCAACCTCGGCAACCACCGTCGGGACGGGAAACGTGTATATCCACAGGAAGGTGCCCTCGGCTATCTCGCCAATGGAGAGATCGGTATTGCAGTTGGCCTCTGGCAAACGAGAAAGAATCCGAAGATTCTCAAAATTGAATTTTCCTCTCAGAAAGGCTTTACCTATGACTTTTTTGGCAGCGATTTTCGGGAGGAAGGGGATGCTGCCCTGGAATTAGCCTACGCCCTTACGATTCACAAAGCGCAGGGAAGCCAGTTCAACCTGGTTATCCTCGTGTTGCCCGAAGGCCATCCCATCATGTCCCGTGAACTCGTTTATACCGCCCTAACCCGCCACCAGGATCGGGTGGTGGTAATGCATCAGGGACCGCGAGGCGTGCTCAAGGAATTTGCCGCTCCTCACCGCTCGGAAACCGCTCGTCGCATGACCAATCTCATGCAACCGTGCCGCATGCTGGAATTTCCGCAGGCAAAGGGTAGTATCTTCCTGCAAGAGGGTCTCATTCACCGAACAAGCACCGGTATTGCGGTTCGGTCCAAGTCGGAACTTCTGATCTATGAAGCTCTCTGCAATGCGGGGTTCCCACCCGAATACGAAAAACCCCTGACTTTGAGCAGCAGCACACGCTACCCGGACTTCACCATTGAAGATGAAATCTCGGGCCGTAACATTTACTGGGAGCATCTTGGTCTGCTGGAGAGGGAGGACTATCGTCGCAGTTGGGAAGCCAAACTCTCCTGGTATAGGGCAAATGGAATTCTGCCTATTGAAAAAGGTGGTGGTTCGCGGGGCACGCTTGTAACCACGACTGAATCAAGTTCCAATGGCTTTGATTTTTCCGCTGTTCAAAAAATCATCCGCGAAACATTGAACGGATAAAAAGCTTCAATAAAAAAATAGGAGTCCATTTTCATGCAAAAAATGACTGCCCAAGGCCCCGAATCAAAATCCGCTGACGTCCTTGCCGAGAATATAGAGCGGATCAAAACATTATTTCCCGAAGTGTTTACAGAAGGGAAAATTGACTTTGAAATATTAGAACAGCTCCTCGGCGGCGCGGTGGATGAGCGGGAAGAGAAATACGGCCTTAACTGGCATGGCAAGCGCCGCGCCCGCCAGCTTGCCCTCGCCCCATCGACCGGCACCCTCCGCCCCTGTCCGGAAGACAGCGTGGACTGGGACACGACGCAGAACCTCATGATCGAGGGTGACAACCTCGAAGTGCTCAAGCTCCTCCAGAAATCCTATGCTGGGAAGATAAAGCTCATCTATATCGACCCACCCTACAACACCGGCAAGGACTTCGTTTATCCCGATGACTTTCAGGACAACATCAAGAATTACCTGGAGCTAACGGGGCAGATGGAGGGCAGCAAGAAGATTACCTCCAACACCGAGGCCTCCGGCCGCTTCCATACCGACTGGCTCAACATGATGTACCCGCGATTGAAGCTGGCCCGGAATCTATTGCGAGAGAATGGGGTGATTTTCGTATCCATTGATGACAACGAGGCATCTCGATCAATAGTTATGCTTGACGAAATATTCGGCGAGGAAAACTTCCTTTGTCAATTTAGCTGGCGAACAGATGGAAATTTTGACAACCAGGCTAAGTTTAAGATATGTCATGAATATATAGTTGTTTATGCTAAATCAGCAGACAGTTTCCCCCATCCACCAGTTGTTGACCCTAGTACACCTCAAGATAGCAAGCTATTTAACCCCGTCATTCGAAATACTATCGTCAAGAATGGGCCAAAGAACCCCATTGGGAAAATTTCGTTACCCATGGGATTCCCCGCAGATTTTGAAGAAGGAATCATTCCTATTAGAGATAATCCATGGCCGCGATATCTAAATTCTGCAACTATTAAAAATTCAAAGCTTACTGAACCTGTTATAAGCATAGACGCGTAAATATCTATAACAAAGATTGATAGGCCGTCAGTTTGAA
>CAZIQY010000081.1:0-12910 GCA_964541605.1 uncultured Syntrophaceae bacterium
GAGGAAATATCCAGGACATTGACCCCTCCCCTTTTGACATGGAGATCCCTGACCTCCAGTATGGATTTATCAGAAATCATCGGGGTCTATCTCGTTGCTGGATCTGTGTGAGGATGGCATTGACTGCAAAGGCAAGCAACAGGAGGATGATTCCGAGGGCCATGGCAATATCGAAATTCCCCTTGCCCGTTTCCATAACGGTTGCCGTTGTGAGAACGCGAGAATATCCTTTTATATTTCCGCCGACCATGATGGACGCCCCGACTTCGGAAATGACGCCGCCAAAGCCGGCCATGATGGCGGCAAGAAGGGGCAACCGGGCCTCCTTGACCAGTATCCACACCATCTGAAGACGGGTTGCGCCGAGGGCCAAAATCTGCAATCTGAGATTGGCAGGCAGGTTCTGGATGGCGGCCAGGCTGATCCCCATGACAATGGGTGTTGCAATCACGGTCTGAGCAATGATAATGGCCGTAGGCGTGTACAGAATCTCGAGGAATCCCAAAGGGCCGTTTCGCCAGAGGAAGATGGTGACAAAAAGGCCCACCACCACGGGCGGCAGGCCCATGCCTGTGTTGATCAGGCTCACCACAAACCTTCTCCCGGGAAACTGGGTCAAAGCGACGGCTGTCCCCACGGACACGCCGAGAAACATGCTCAGAAACGTTGCAGTTCCCGAAATCTTCAGAGAAAGCCAGGTGATGCCCAGTACTTCCGGATCAAGGGTGAACAGGAGAATAAACGCCTGCTTTATCCCTTCAATAATAATGTCCACGTCTTGTGCTCCCTAAAAAACGAGTCCATGAAGAAACTAAATAATACTTTTTATTTGCCCAACTGTTCTTCTTTCTTGCCCGCATCGGGGAAGAACAAGGGCGAGCCGAACTTGTCCACGCCGAAGGTCTTAATGACTTTCTGTGTCTGTTTTGACACCATGAAATCCGCAAAGGCTTTCGCTCCCGCGGCATTCACCTTGGGCCATTTTGCCGGATTGACCTCGATCACGTGATAAATATTCAGCAGGATAGCATCCCCTTCATTGAGAATATCAAGGCCGAGATTTTTCTTCAGGGCGAGATAGGTGCCCCGATCGGTAAGGGTATATGATTTTTTCTCAGCGGCGACGTTCAGGGTCTGTCCCATTCCAAGACCCGTTTGCTGATACCACTTCTGGCCTTCCGCCTTTACCCCGGCGGTCTTCCAAATAGCCTTTTCTTTGGCATGCGTTCCCGAGTTGTCCCCCCGGGACATGAATACTGCGCCGGATGCGGCGATCTTTTTAAAGGCTTCAGCAGCCGATTTTGTCCCCTTTATCTTTGCCGGGTCCGACGACGGTCCCACAATGATAAAATCGTTATGCATGACAATTCTTCTGTTTATGCCGTAACCTTCAGCGACTAATTTCTTTTCTGCTTCCTGGGAGTGCACCAGCATCACATCCGACTCGCCCTTTCTTCCCATAGCCATGGCCTGGCCGGAACCGACGGCGATCGTCTTCACGAAATATCCCGTTTTCTTTTCAAACATAGGAATCAGGACATCCAAAAGCCCGGAATCCTGGGTGCTGGTCGTTGTAGATAGAATAACATTTTTCTGTTTCGGCGGCGCAGCCGTGGCGGGCGCCACACTGAAAACGAAAGCCAGAACCGTCATTAACGTTAAAATAAAACCGATGCTTTTAAACCGTTTCATTATTTACCTCCTGGCACATTAAGTATAAACATTGAAAACCTATTTATTTGCCGCCCTGCGCTTTTACCCATTCCCTGGAATTCGGGAAAAAGAGGGGCGAACCATACTTGGCTTTGCCGAAATCACGGATGATCTTCTGACCTTTCTGCGGAGACGTTAACCACTTGACAAAGGTTTTAACATCCTTTTCATTCACACGCGGGAATTTCTTCTTGTTCACCGGGATGATTGATATGTAATTCAGAAGAGCTTCATCTCCTTCGACAAGAACGGCAAGCTTTATCTGATTTTTGATGGACAGATAGGTCGCCCTGTCGATAACGGTATATGTCCCTTTGCTGTCCGTGTAACGAAGGGTTGGGACATTTCCCTCAGCGCCCTTTTCATAGACGACATACCAGGCGCCGGCGGGCTTGATTCCAGCTTTTGCCCAGAGTTCCATTTCCGCCATGTGGGTTCCCGATTTGTCGCCACGACTGACAAACAAGGTTCCTGTGCCGGATATCTTCTTGAGTGCCTCCGCCGCCGTCTTCAGTCCTTTGATTCCCGCGGGATCAGCGGCAGGCCCGACAATGACAAAGTCGTTGTACATCAGGGGGATTCTTTCCGTGCCGAATCCCTCTTTGATAAATTTTTCCTCGAGGGATTTTGCATGCGCCATGACCAGATCGACATTTCCCTTTTCGGCTATTTTGAGCGCCGCTCCCGTTCCGGCACCCACGTGTCGTACCCTGATCCCTTTATCTTTTTCAAACTGATCTTCCAAAGCACCGACAATGCCTGAATCAATAGGACCGATCGTGCTGGCCAGAAGGATAAACTTGCCGCCCTGCGCCGCGGACAAACTGGGAATTAACACAAAAATGCACAATAAAACGATCCACAACCACTTTTTCATATGACACCTCTTTCTTCAAAATTATATCTGCAAGGTCAACTCGTCGAATACAGAATCTTCCCCGAATCGCTGAAGTCGTAACTCCCTAATTTCTCCACCCCCTTTCGAAACTCCCTTGAATCAAGAACATCCATGATGGCCTGTACGCCTTTTTGAAAAAATGTCGACTGATCGAGGACCATATCGAAGCTCTCCCGCGTAATGGATACGAAAGAAAGGCCTAAAAGTTTCGAGACCGCTGCGGTGGCGATTCCGGCATCCGCATCTCCTGATAAAATGGAAAGACCCACTTCAAAATGGGTATAAACCTCCCTATCGTATCCCGTAATACGATCAGGTGATAACGCCAGTTTGCCCAGATGGTAATCCAGAAGAACCCTCGTCCCTGAGCCTTTCTGGCGGTTGACGAATTTCAAATCCTCTTTTACCAGATCATCAAACCACTTGATACTATGGGGATTATTCACTCCTGTGATAAACCCGATATCCCTGTAAAACAGATTGACAACCACAGCTTTGATTCTCGGCAGAAGGGTGGAAAGATAGGGAATGTTATATTTGCCGCTTTCGGGATCGAAAAGATGCGACCACGCAAGATCCGTGTGGCCGTCATTCAGGGCGGCAAGCCCATTCATGCTCCCCGTGTTGGCGGAAAAGAGATATAGATCGGGATGTGCTTTTCTCACCCAGGTTTGAAGAATATCCAGAACAGGATCATTGCTGCCCGCCGCGAGTAACGCCCCTCCAATTTTCCCGCTCTTCTCCCTCGCCTGTGCAAGCCCTTCTCTGGCCTTCGATTCAATCCATTCATCAATCAGCTTCCTGGGGAAAATCCATTTTCCTGTGGCCCGTGTAGCTGGTATCCGCCCTGCTCTGATCAGGGCATAAACCTGTTTCTCGTGAACATCGAGATACGCGGCTACCTCTTTTGTATTCATCATTTCATTGGACATCGTCACCCCTCCGGAATCGAAACGGTTATAATCGAACACCCATTAAATTTCAAGTTAAAAAGTTAACTTATGATTACATTTTACTACCAAACATTACATAATATAACAGCATCAAACCTGTTTTTATTCATATTTGACAGTTTAGTAAAAAGTCATGTTTCGTCTCTATTTGTCATTCCCGCGAAAGCGGGAATCCAGTTATTTAAGCATGTTATGGATTCCCGCCGGAGCCTGCCCTCGAAAGTACTTGTCGGGGACGGGAATGACAGGCTGGGGGACTTTTTACGAAGGCGTCACATTTGATATTGCCAAATTTTTATCCCTCTTGTAAGGATACGGGCATGAATCGTCTCAAAAGAATCACAGAGCGCCTGATGAAAAAACTGCCCGGAAAACTCATTGTTGCCATTTCTCTTCTTGTTTTACTTTTTCCCCTATCCCTTTTCGCAACGCCGCCGTCGGACGTTCGTCTCACGATTCTCCACGTGAACGATACCCACGGATACATTCTTCCCTATAAGGAAGCCGGCTTGGGGAAAAACACGATGGTCGGAGGCGCCGCTTACCTGGCGTGGCTTGTTGAAGACGAGCGGACAAAGAACCAGGAGGGAACGCTCCTCCTTTCAGCGGGAGACATGTTCCAGGGAACGCCGATCTCCAACATTTTTAAGGGGCAGCCGGTCATCGATATGATGAACTATTTGAAATTCGACGCCATGGCCGTCGGAAACCATGAATTTGACTGGGGGATTGATGTATTTAAGCGGATGATTTCTTCCTCAAACTTCCCATTCCTGTCTGCCAATATGAAAAATGGGGATGACCAATATTTCCCAAGGGTAAAGCCCTATATCATCATTCAACGCAAAAACGTGAACATCGCCGTCATCGGTGTTATCACCCCCGATTTGCCTTATCTCTCAAAACCTGATTCAACAGGCAAAATCACTGTCCGGAATCCTGAAGACATCCTTCCGGAACTCATAAAAAAGGTGAAGAAGGACGGCGCCCGCATCGTCGTCGTTCTTTCCCATCTGGGCGTTGAGGCGGACAAGGAACTGGCCAGGCGGGTTTCAGGAATCCATGTCATCGTCGGGGGGCACAGCCATACAGCGCTGGAAGCACCCGTTATCATCGGAAATACAGCCATCGTCCAGGCCGGTTGCTATGGGTTGTATCTGGGGATTTTAGAGCTTGGAATCGAGACGGGGACTGACCCCATCGCTTACCGGATCATCAGGGGAAAACTTGAAAAGGTGCTCGCGGGACAGGACCGATCATATGACGAAACGGTGGCCCGGATCGTCGGCAGCTATCACGACCGGATCAAAAATGAATTCGCCGTAGTGGTCGGGGAAACAGCCGTTGACCTGACAAGAAAGGATCAAAGAGAGTCCAATATCGGGAATCTCGTCTGCGACATGATGAGGGAAACCACGGGCGCCGACATCGCCCTATTGAACAGCCGTTCCATCAGAACGGACATCCCCAGGGGAAAGATCACCCTCGAGCAGGTGTATGCCCTGCTGCCTTTTGACAACGTCCTCGTCACCATGGACCTGACGGGAAGGCAGCTCATGGAAATACTGAAACATAACGCCACGCAATCTTACAACAGACTGCAGGTCTCCGGCATCAGGTTCAGGCAGGAGCCGTCCGGGACGGAAGGTTTCAGAATAACGGATGTCCGTGTCGGGCTGCGGCCGCTTGATTTGAACAAGACCTACAGAATCGCAACCAATGATTTCCTTGCTTCCGGCGGCGACAGATTTGTCGCCTTCAGGCAGGGAATGAATATTTCCTACGGAACGGACCTCCGGGAAGCCTTCCTTTCCTATCTGAAAAAACACTCTCCCGTTCAGCCGCGGATAGAGGAACGGATCATCAATAAAATTGACCAGGTTCCGTCTCATTCTCTGCATCATCATATGTCAATTCCCATCAGCAACCATTATCCCCGGTTCCCCATGAACATGACCCACCTCTATCAGAACGCAAGCCACCCGACGGACGCCGGAATCAATGCACCATACCGTCATCCCGGCCATCCCTCCATGACTGCTATTCCGACCAACCTTCCATGTCATTTCGAACGGAGTGAGAAATCTTCGTTTCTTAATTTCCCCTTGACAATCCTGCAAGAAAGCGTATCTTTCTCAATCAGTTCAAGGAGGTAGCACGAGAACCAGAGTAATCCATTTTTTTGTCCCGTCTTTAAAAACATGGAGGGAACACCGTCTTGAAACATAACCCCGCGTCTTGGAATGAGAGCGGGTTTTTTATTGAATTAAAGAAGATTTAACAAAATGGTAAAAAAACAAGACCTGATCCCTCCACAAACCTTCTCTATTAAAGAGTCTTAATTAATGACAATCTCCCGAACCATCCATCCATTTCCGGCACGTATGGCCCCTGATGTTGCTTTACGGGCGATTCACCGTTTGCCAAAAGGGGCTTTGGTACTTGATCCAATGGTTGGATCAGGAACAGTTCTACGAGCGGCTATAGATAGCGGCCATCCGGCGATTGGATTTGATGTCGATCCTCTCTCCGTCCTCATGTCTGAGGTCTGGGTAACGCCAATTGACACGGAAGAGGTACGAAAAGCGGCACGAAAGATAGCATCTCAATCAGAAAAAATCGCCCCTTACAAAGTCTTGCTGCCCTGGATTGACAAAGACTCTGAAACATTACAGTTTATCCATTTCTGGTTTGATACTCCTCAGATAGAAGGTCTACGAAGAATCAGTTGGCTATTAGCCAAACGTAATGATGTTGTAGGAAATGCGTTACGGATAGCAGTGAGCCGACTCATCATCCAAAAAAAACGAGGAGCGTCACTTGCCGGTGATGTGTCACATAGTAGACCTCATCGCATTCGAAGGACAAATGATTTTAATGTTATAAGCGAGTTTGTTCGATCAGCTGACAAAGTAGCAAACCAGCTTGAAAAAGACAGAACAACTTCTGATGCTATTGTTGAAATAGGGGACGCAAGAAATATGCAAAAATTACCAGATAATGCAGTCGATGCCATTGTGTCATCTCCTCCGTATCTCAATGCGATTGACTACTTGCGTGGCCACCGGTTGTCATTAGTGTGGTTCGGATACAGCATCAGTGAACTCAGACAAATAAGAGCGGAATCAGTTGGTGTAGCACGTGCACCCGATGCCCAAACGAATCTAAATATTATGCATAACATTGTAGCATCATGCGGTGATATCGATTTACTTCCCTGTAATAAACGGGCCATGATTTTCCGTTTTGCATCAGACGTAGATTCTTTCCTGGGGGAGGCAAATAGGGTCTTGCAGCCAGGCGGAATAGCCGTTTACGTTGTTGGGAACTCTTCTATGAACGGCATATTCATTGATAATACGAGTATTTTAATCAATGCTGCAAACCTGTATGGATGGCGACTTGTAGACCGTTATGAACGGGAGATTTTGGCAAATAGACGCTACATGCCTCCACCAAATAAGTCCAATTCGTCGCCAATGAGGCAGAGGATGGGTACAGAGTGCATTGTCACATTCCACAAGCCAATGCAACGTCAAACACGAATAAAGAAAAGACTCCTATGATAAGTGCACCCAACCATCAATGGCAGCAGGAGCAACATCGCCTTCTCGTAGAAGGCGATCCCATCGCTCCAGCTGCTATCTCGGAACGGGTTTATCCCCACCTGAGATTACACCTAGATCAAAAGTTCCCCGGAGTCGATGAGGACCTCATTATTTCCGCAGTTAACGATGCTCTAATAAGTTATCTCAAGCACCCACAGCAGTATGATCCAACAAAGAAGTCCCTTGTAAATTATCTAAAAATGGCTGCTTCTCGTGATTTATTGAATGCTCTGGATAGTAAAAAGCGTAGACGAAAGCGAGAAGTGCCATTTGAGCTGATCCAATTGGGTTCAGATCATGACGATATTGATGTCGAAGTTATAGAGAGGTCGTCGGAATTATATAATAAGAGGGAGTTGATAGGACAATATTTAACAGCTTCACAGGAAACAGAACTCATCGAAAAAGAACAAGCAGCGATGCTAACGAACATTTTCACAGACAAAACAGACCAACAGTTAGCGAGGATGGTTATCAATCAGGTGCGCGAAACCGTGCACTACGCACAAGTATTGGGTATCATTTCGCTGCCGACGACTGAGCAGCGGGCTCTGGTTAAAAAACACAAGGACCGTATCAAAAAACGTTTAGAACGGGTAAAAGAGAAATTATGAAAACCGTTTCGAAGCATCCACTGCATCCGCTTTTAAAGCAGGTGCGGCATGACCCCTTTTTCCTCGGGTGGGCTATGAACCTCTATGCGCGTTCATACGGAATGGAGGAACAAGAGATCGCCAAGTTGCTGAAATGCAGTATTGAAGCCTTGAACCGTCTGGCGCTTTGCCGGCTGCCAAATGGTGCTGACCCTCAGTTCGCAAATCAAGTGAAGCGGATTGCCGAATATGTTGGATGTGATAGTAGACGCCTTGCTACCCTGATCCGTGAGGCAGTTACAGTTGATGTACTCGCGAAGGCAAATTTCCGGAATAGAGAAGGTTTCCTGATGGCTGCTCGGGATCGCCGCGAAAAAGACAATGATGAAAAAAATAAATGATAACTACGCACATCTATCCGCTTCGTTCTGGGAGTCAACTGGCGAATTGTGCACCTTTCCCTGCGACTTGGAACAGGCTATATTATGGGTGCTGCCGTTGGCCATTGTAAAGTTACCAAGGCTCGGCCTTTCATCACTGCGTCGGTGGCTTGAAGATAGGAATATCGAGATGCCATACGCTGGAAAAGATCGACGCATCCGGGCTTGTATACTGGCCCGCTGCGGAAGCGGCCTCATATTTCTGGATGGCGCCGACTCAGAGGATGAGCAAAGGTTTTCTTTGGCTCATGATGTTGCACACTTCATATTAGATTATCAAAGCCGTCGACAGCAAATAATCGATGCCTTGGGGAGCAGAATTGTTGAGGTACTAGACGGCGAACGGAAGGCATCTATCGAGGAAAGACTAAGCGGAATTTTGTCGGGTGTGACTATAGGTCCCTTCATGCATCTGATGGATCGTGACAAGTACGACAGGATCAGCAGACGGTTCATCCTTGATGTAGAGGACGCTGCTGAACGGTTCGCACTTGAACTCATAGCACCTCAAAAGGAAGTTGAACGCCACATAGATCGGGCGTTTCCTGATTGGGACACCAGCAGTTCGCAATCCAATGCTGCTATAATGGCCACAGCAGACATTTTCGGCATCCCCCCGTATGTTATGGCAACCTACATCACATATCTCGCCTCTTTACGGCGGCCTAACCAATCGTTCAAGGATTGGATCGGCTGGCCAACTTTTGAACACTGATACGGCAAGAATATGCACGATTCGTCGAACTTTTGGAGAGTTTGTCGGAATATAGGATAGGGAGGAAATTTCTGGAGGTATCAGATGCAAGAAATGGAAACGATTGAAGATGTGATAAATGACGATGGAATGGCGGCCACTCCAGAAGCAGTAGTTCCAACGTTTGGCGATGGCGAGTACGAAGTGTCTTTCCGTGAGTCGCTGAGCACGACACTCGATCTAGACACATGGCACCCTGGTGTAGACTTAGGAGAAATGTATGCCCGACTCGAGAACGAAGTTGCAGAGGCCGTACGCAAGGAAAACATTTACCAGCAGGAAATCAGAAAAAAGATTTTCCCCTATTTGCGAACGCGTGAAGATGCGCCACCGGGTGCGGGAGTATACAAGGTAGCTGTGCCACAGTTAATTCAGGTTCACAACCAAATTCTTTTCAACGGTGGCGTAGAGGCTTGTGACGGCACGGTGGCAAGCCACGATACTCTGCCAGTGACAATCACTCAGATCGGTGTCTGTCTTGTGTCGTATCGGGGAGACCAAGGGTCGTGGGTGCACCGTATTTTTCGGCGTGACCTGCGTAGCGAAGCGACGCGCAGTCCCCTCGAGGAAACGATGGAGATACTGGAGCGGCGTCGCGAGCGTGCAGCAACGGGTGTCATTAGCTCCTCTGACGTTATGTCAATGTTAGCGCGGCGCGGCATAATGGCATACGCAGAGCGCGCCGTCCTTCTTGATAAGTCGTCCGCAGTATGGCGTATGGGTCACGGAAGTCCGGCTCCTTATGAATTGCTGACTGGTTCTGGGATGCCGGAGCTACTCCGTTCAGGTCTGGTGTTGATGCGCCGGCTCATCGAGGGCCACAAACGTTTTGTATTCGTTCCATCGACAATAAAGGCGCGGGAACTACTGACAAACGGCAATGCGCTTCTTCCCCTAGAATATGCTGTCATCGATACCTTACAGAAACGCCTCGAAGCAGTAGTAGAAGGTGGACATTATCGTGGTGAGGGCTGGGGAGATGAACTTCCTGCAGTCAAAAGGTTTGGGAAAGAATGCGGACCACAGGTTGTGATTGGCATGTTCCGGGCCTCGGAGCTGGCACCATCACAAATGTTTTACGCCCATGCTGATCATTTTCACGAGGCCGCACTTATTGCCATGGCGGACAGCATCTTACAAGAACACCGGGGATTCCCGATGCTCATCGACCTAGCTGACCAGTTGTGCTCAGCCACGTTCGGTCCTGATGTGTTTGCGGCGTCCACCCAGCTTGCGTACGCATCCGTGGGGGCACCGTTCCGCTACATGACGGAACGATCAACCCGTCGTTAATGAGATCATGTCGAAGGAGGGAAATAAATGAGCAAAAAGCAAATCACACAAGAAAACAATATCGCCATTTTGGCAACCCCTTCCGAAGCATTTCGCGCTATCGAAGAGGATAGTACTACAACCGGTGGTCCTTTCACGCCACCCGAGGAATATAACGGTAGTGTCGGTAGGACGATGTTTGACACACCGTCGAGTAAAGACGGTACCATAACGGTGCTTATGCCAGACGTGAACATCGACAAGCTGCCCAACCAGGCATTAGTTCGAATCAAGAGCGTAAAAGATGGAAGGACATACCTTGGTGCTATCGTCGAAGGCCCTTTCGCTGAACCGGATGGACTGCGCGCAGACGCAACACCGCTAGTAATTACGACGGTGAGCGGTGGTTTGCTTACACCAAAATTTCATGGACGAGCACAAGTGGAAATCATAGGTGAGGAACTGGAAGGGGGCGTCATTGTTCCCCCACGGTTGCGGCCGAAACCGAACAGTGCGGCATTCCCCCTATCTGCCGAGGAGACTGCACGCGTGCTTCGCACAGATGGTGACATACGGATTGGTTTAGCGGACGGATTCGATGACCTATCGGTAGCCATACCTAGCGACAAGAAGGTGCTACCACGTCATGTCGGTATCCTCGGTACTACTGGCGGGGGAAAATCAACTACGGTTTCAGGACTCATCGCCAAGGCCCAGGCTGCCGGTATTGCCGTGGTGGTCATCGACACCGAAGGTGAATACTGTGCCATCAACGAGCCGACCAGCGACCCACGGATGCTACGAGAACTGGAACGTCGAAAACTCGATCCCAAAGGCGTCCCGAACACACACATTTACCACTTGGTGGGGCGAGATACTAACAATCCATCCCATCCATCACAGCATCCATTTTCATTGCGTTTCAGCGCACTGTCGCCATATGCCGTAAATGAGATTCTAGGCTACAGTACAGCGCAGGAGGAGAGATTCTTAAAGGCATACGACATCACTAAAATTGCTCTCGAAAGATTCAAAATTTGGCCGGTTACAAGTCAAGATAAGCAGCGCCTGATTGAGCTTGACGAACTGGAAGAAGGATATCCGGAAATGCGGCTCATCCATTTATATGATGTGGTTCAGCAAATTGCATGTATGAAAGCAGACGAACAAGACCCAAACCTGTTTACCCCCCAATTCAAAGCTAAACAAAGTGAATTGAAGATCATCATCAATTCGCAGTCGGTTCAGACAAGTTTTGTCAGCTGGCGTGCGGTTCAGGGAAAACTTGGCATGCTGCGTCGGTACGGGGTTTTTGACTCTTCAAAGGCACCTTACCTAGACTTTAGACTGATGCTGCAACCAGGACGGGTATCTATCCTCGATCTAAGTGATTCTGGTGAACCTAGAATAAATAATCTAGTTATCGCTGAAATACTTCGTGGCATCCAGCTACAGCAGGAGAATAATTATGCCGACGCAACAGCACGCGGAGAGTCTCCGACACCGGTTCTGATCTTCATTGAAGAGGCCCATGAGTTCCTGTCAGCTCAGCGCATTAGCCAGATGCCGACCCTGTTTGGCCAAGTTGCTCGCATCGCCCGGCGCGGTCGCAAACGCTGGTTAGGGCTGGTCTTTATAACGCAGTTGCCACAGCATCTGCCCGACGACGTCATTGGCCTGGTGAACAACTGGATTCTCCACAAGATCGGAGATGCAGCAGTCATAAGCCAGCTGAAACGAAGCATAGGAGGGCTGAACGATGCCCACTGGCGGTACTTGTTATCGCTTGCACCAGGGCAGGCTATTTGTTCATTTGTGTCTCTTGCCCGTCCGCTGCAGGTAAGTATCGACCCAGCACCATGCAGGCTTCTGTTGATTGATTAAGCAGTGAGAGAGTACCTATAGTTATTATACAATGCTTAAAGGTCAAGGAGTTGAGGATACCATCTTGAATTGTGATGTAATCCGAATATATGCATGTCTCTGTTTTTGGTTTGATTTATTAAAATCATTAAGTCGATAATTTAGTAAATGTATCATGAAAGAAAAGGACATACATAAAGGTCGATCACAATGTTTCGTTGCAATAGACTTTGAAACTGCCGACTATGGCCATGATAGTGCTTGCTCAATAGCCATGATATTAGTTGAAGGCGAACAAATTATTGAGCGTGTACATCGTCTTATCAGACCACCGCGGCACAAATTTATATTTACTGATATACACGGAATAACATGGAAAGATGTTGCTGACCAACCTACATTTTCTGAATTATGGCCACTATTCACTCAAATGCTTAAAAACGTAGATTTTTTTGTTGCACACAACGCAATTTTTGATCAATCAGTATTGCACTCATGCTGTAGAGTTGCTGACTTACATCCACCACGCATACCCTTCAAATGCACAATGGAACTAGCAAGAAGAGTGTTAAATCTATATCCTACTAAATTACCAGATGTCTGCCGACGCCTAAGAATTGATTTGATTCATCACAATGCATTATCCGATGCAGAAGCATGTGCCCAAATCTACATTAAATTGCAAAAATCAAAGAAATTGAGATAGGTTTTTTGCAAATTAGATATAGGAACAATTCCAGGGACGGTATACTTAATTCCCTTTATCACTACTGTCCGGAATAATCCGTGAATAAGTTCAACTGGTTACTGTTTTTA